>NZ_JBEOOE010000016.1:0-81079 GCF_040308885.1 Pseudoalteromonas sp. 120-MNA-CIBAN-0494 | reverse complement strand
TACCGACCTAATGCCGTGGAATGTGCAGCTAGACTTCGATTATAGCTAAGCGCACTGCTTAAATGCGCGCTTACTTTTAAACCATTAATAAAAAAACCGAGTAAGTTTATTTACTCGGTTTTTTTTTGTGGTTACTTCACTTTGAAAAAGTCGTAATTAAAGTGACTTAACTCCCATGTTATAAAGCGTAAAGCCATACATATCGGCGTACAAATCAATAATTTTACTCGTTGGTGTGCCTGCACCATGTCCGGCGTTTGTTTCAATACGAATAAGCGTAGGGTTTGTACCCGCTTGTTTAGCTTGTAACTGCGCAGCAAATTTAAATGAGTGCGAAGGCACTACTCTATCGTCATGATCCCCTGTTGTTATCATAGTTGCAGGGTATTCTATGCCCGCTTTTACATTATGCAGCGGTGAGTAGTTTTTTATGTAAGTAAACATTTCTTTGCTTTGCTCACTGGTTCCATAATCGTACGCCCAGCCGGCGCCTGCAGTAAATGTATGGTAACGCAGCATATCGAGTACGCCTACAGCCGGCAGCGCCACTTGAAATAAATCAGGTCGCTGGGTCATAACTGCGCCTACCAATAAGCCACCATTTGAGCCGCCACGCAGAGCTAAGCGCTGTTTAGATGTGTACTTTTTGCTTTGTAAATACTCAGCTGCGGCAATAAAATCATCAAATACATTTTGTTTTTGTAATTTAGTGCCCGCATTGTGCCACTCTTTCCCGTACTCACCACCACCGCGAATATTGGCGACCGCATACACACCGCCTTGTTCAAGCCAAGCGGCAGTGGTTGGGCTAAAGCTTGGCGTTAAGCTAATATTAAAACCACCATAACCATATAAAATAGTTGGGTTTGAACCATCTAACTTTATACCGTTTTTGTAGGTAATTATCATAGGTACTTTAGTGCCGTCTTTTGAGTTATAAAACACTTGCTCAGAGGTGTAATCGTCACTATTAAAATCAACCCCAGATTTACGATAAACACCCGACTCCCCTGTAGTTACATCAAACGTATAGGTCGTTCCTGGGGTTTTGTAATTGGTAAAAGAGTAATACAGCGTTGTTTGCTCTTTTTTGCCACTAAAGCCACCCGCTGTGCCCACACCCGGCAAGGTAATATCGCGAATTAGCTCTCCCTTTTTGTTGTACTGTTTCACTTTTGAAATAGCATCAACCATGTAATTTGCAAAAAAGGTATCGCCGCCTTTAGTAAGTTTTAATACATTTTTGGTTTCGGGAATAAAGTCTTGCCAGTTTTGCGGGCCAGGATCAGCTGCATCTACCGTCACTACTTTTTGATTTGGGGCATTTAAGTTAGTCACTAAAAACAGCTTACTACCTTCGTTATCAATAACCGATGTATCTGAGTCAGTGTTTCCTACAATAGTCACAAACTCGCTGTCTTTTTGAGTTAAGTCTTTAATAAATAGCTTATTACCCGAAGTAGAAGTACTGGCAGAAATAAGTAAATAACGGCCATCATGCGTTACATCTGCTCCTACATAACGATGTTTTTGCTCATCGGTTGCGCCAAATACCAGTTTATCGGTTGCTTGATCAGATCCTAAGGTGTGATAGTACACTTTATGCTGATCGGTTTTAGCCGACAACTCACTGCCTTCAGGTTTATCGTAGCTAGAATAGTAAAAACCCTCGTTGCCTAACCAGTCTATGCCACTAAATTTCACATCAACTAAAGCCTGCTCCACTTGCTCTTTAGTTTGTGTGTCTATAATAATAATTTTGCGCCAATCACTGCCGCCTTGAGATATTTGATACGCGAGTAATGAGCCATCTTTTGAAAACGACAACCCCGACATAGACGTAGTGCCATCGTCGCTAAACGTGTTTGGATCTAAAAACACCTCAACGTCACCACCCTCTTTACTGCGATATAAAACATACTGGTTTTGCAGGCCATCGTTTTTATAAAAGTAGGTGTAATCGCCCTCGGTAAAGGGAGCGCCTATTTTTTCGTAGTTCATTAACTTTTCAAGACGTTGCTTTAACTTATCGCGATAAGGAATTTGCTCTAAATACGAAAAGGTTACCTTGTTTTGTGCTTTAACCCAGCTGGCAGTCTCTGCGCTCATATCATCTTCTAACCAGCGATATGGGTCGGCCAGTGTTTCGCCAAAGTAGTTATCTACTACATTACCCTTTTTAGTTACAGGGTAGTTTACTGAATTTGCTTGGCTCATGGGTGCTTTAGCTTCTTTATTAGTGACGGTATTTGTTGGCTCTGAGCAGCCGCTAAGTGCTACAAGAACAGCACATGCTAGGGTTTGTTTAAACATTTATCGTTCCATTATTATTGATTTTTAATAGTAGGCCTAAGTTATTAACTTTAAGCAAGTTTGTCTAGCTAGATACGTTCAATACCACTTGTCGCTGTAAACAAGTGTAAACTTAGGCTTTAATAAGATTACACAGCATTAATAAATAAGAGCAGTACATGCCCAGCCCTAAATTTAATAGCTTTAAAGCATTTTACCCCTACTACTTAACAGAGCATCGCAATATTACGTGCCGACGCTTGCACTTTATTGGCAGCACTTTAGTACTTTTTGTTATTGGCGTAGCGGTGCTTAAATCGCAATACCGTTTATTGTGGTTGTTACCTGTAATTGGCTATGGTTTTGCCTGGGTTGGGCATTTCTTTTTTGAAAAAAACAGACCCGCTACCTTCAAGCACCCTTTTTACAGTTTGTGGGGCGACTGGGTTATGTTTAAAGATATGCTCATTGGAAAAATAAAGTGGTGAGTTATATCTAGTAAACAATGTAGTGAGTTATAGCTAATAAAATAAATTTCTATTATTAACCCCTCACTTTAAAGTAAACATTATGTTTATTGAATGTTATTCAATTGACTGCCTTTGCTGCTTGGGTATATGTTAAAAGCTGTAATTTTAATTAGCTCAATTGTTACTGCAAATTTAACTGAACTAATTTACTGCGTTTTTGAATGAGGGAATCAACATGAATAATAAATTATTATTAAAACTGCAAAAATCAACGCCACTCACTGTGTGCGCGCTAAGCGTATCGGCGGCATTACTGGGCTCTATGTACGCATCTGCTGCTGAGCAAGACACCCAAGCCGAGGCAAATATTGAACAAATTAGTGTTATTGGCTCGCGCCGACTAGGCCGAACTGTAGAGGACAGCCCAGTTCCAATTGATATTATTGGTGCCGATTCGCTTAAAAACTCAGGCCAAACCGAAACCAACGCCCTGCTTAGTAGCTTACTGCCTAGCTTTAACTTTCCGCAAGCATCACTTACCGATGGTAGTGACCATGTACGCCCAGCTCAACTGCGTGGTTTAGCACCCGATCATACCTTAGTGCTTGTTAATGGTAAGCGTCGCCATAGTAATGCGCTACTTAATTTAAATGGCTCAACGGGTCGAGGCTCATCATCGGTTGATTTAAATGCTATTCCGGCCAATGCTATTGCCCGAATTGAGGTACTGCGTGATGGCGCTGCTGCGCAGTATGGATCCGACGCAATAGCCGGTGTTATTAATATTGTACTTAAAAGTGCCAGTAGTGGCGGTTCTGTATCGGCTATATATGGCGCAAACATGACCGAAATGGATGGCGTGCCTGAACTTAAATCGGTATCAGAAGATGCCAATGGTAATTTAGCCTTTAACGAAGGGAGCGACCGTTCATTAACCGATGGCCAAACGTTAACACTGCAAGGCAATATGGGGTTTGAGCTAGGCGATAATGGTTTTTTAAATATATCTACCGAATATCGCGATCGTCATTCAACCAATCGCTCTGACTACGACCAACGTGAAAACTACGCTCGTTTAGATGATGGCTCCGTAAATGGCGCACTCGATCCACGCGAGTTAACCTGGGATCGCTACAATCATAATTTTGGTAATGGTAATGTAGAAGACTTTTCTGTTTTTTATAACGCAGGATATGAGCTAACAAATAACGCTGAACTGTATTCTTTTGGCTCTTATAGTAAACGTGAAGGCGAAGGTGGAGGTTTTTACCGCCGCGCGCAAGATGATCGTAACGTCACCGAAATTTACCCCGACGGCTTTTTACCGGTTATCACCTCTGATATAAATGACTTTTCTCTCGCATTGGGCGTTAAAGGCTTTGTGAGTGAGTGGAATTACGATGTATCTGCCGTATACGGGCTAGATGACTTTGAATTTGGTGTAATAGATAGCGTAAATACCTCGTATGGGCCAAGCAGCCAAACACGTTTTGATGCCGGTACACTTACCTACGACCAACTTACGCTTAATGTTGATTTTAGCCGCGAGGTTGATGTCGACTTTTTAGCCAGCGGCTTAAACATTGCTGTAGGTGCTGAGTACCGCCGCGAAGGCTACGAAATTCAAGCAGGCGAAGAAGCCTCTTATGCCCAAGGCACATTTGGCCCTGGTGGTGCAGTAACCGATCCAGTGAACGGCCCATTTGGTTCAGCAGGCTCGCAAGTGTTCCCTGGTTTTACCCCTGAATCGGCAAGCGATAACAGCCGCCATAATGTAAGCTTATACGTAGATTTAGAAGCCTACATTACCGACAACTGGAACTTAACCGTTGCAGCGCGTTACGAAGATTACTCTGACTTTGGTGATACCTTAAACGGTAAAATTGCCACACGTTATACACTAACCGAAGATTTAGCGCTGCGCGCCTCAGTATCAACCGGTTTTAGAGCGCCTTCGCTACAGCAACAACATTTTACTTCAGTTGCTACTGTATTTGTTGATGGTGAACCCACACAAACCGGTACTTTTGCACCCAGCAGTAACGTTGCAAAAGCACTCGGATCACCTGGCCTAGATGCCGAAGAAGCCACCAACTATGGAATAGGCTTTACTTGGTCAACCGACTTTAATTTCAGCTTATCGGTAGATTACTATCAAATACTTATTGATGACCGTATTGTACTGTCGAATAACTTATCTGGCGCTGCTATTGCCGATTTACTCGAAGGTACAGGGGCTAATCAAGGACGATTTTTCTTAAACGCTATTGATAGTAAAACTCGCGGTGTTGATGTGGTTGCATCATATAACCTAATTACAGATAACTACGGCGATGTAGCATTTAATTTAGGCTTTAACTATGGCAAAAACCAAGTAACAGACATTATTGCCCCACCTGCAGAGCTGCAAGGCGCTGGGTTTGATCAAGACAACTTATTTTCTGGTAACGAACTACGTCGCTTTGAAGTAAGTACCCCGCGTAATAAATATAACTTAAGCGCGGTTTGGACTATGGATGATTGGCGCGCCACCTTACGAAATACTCGCTACGGCGAAACCCAAGATCCATCGGATATTGCACAGCGTAACGAAGTTTTAAAACCTAAATGGATCACCGATTTAGATGTAGCCTACGCAGTAACTGACAATGTATCGGTAAGCTTAGGTGCTAATAATATTTTTGATGTATACCCAGATCCAACCCGCGACCTAATTGATGACGTAACTACATTCTCACGCTTATTTTCGTACTCAAGCTTTTCGCCATTTGGTTTTAATGGCCGCTACGTTTACGGCAAAATAGAAATGAGATTTTAATCCGCTAAGGTTTAAAGCTATTTAACCTAAGCGCTAATTAAATAGCAAAAATACAAAAGCCACCTAATTAAAGTTAATTAGGTGGCTTTTTAGTGGGTTAAATTAAAAACTAAATTTTAGTTAACCAACCGTGTGTATCTGCAGTTTTACCCCATTGAATATCGTTCAATGCTTGGCGCAGGCGCGCCGTAGTTGGGCCAGCTTCGCCGTTACCAACTTGGTATTCTTTATCATTATGAATAAACGTGCCCACTGGTGTTAATACTGCCGCAGTACCCGAAAGTGCTGCTTCAGTGCCCGGTTTAGCTGCGCGCTCTAAAAGCTCAGTAACACTAAAGTTACGCTCGCTTACCGTCATACCTAAGTCTTTAGCTATGGTTAAAATACTATTACGGGTAACACCATGTAAAAATGTGCTATCGAGCGCTTTAGTAATAATTTCGTTGCCATCAATTAAAATAAAGTTAGCTGCACCGGTTTCTTGTACGTCGCCACCTGGACAAAATAAAATTTGATCAGCCTGATGCTTAGTACGTGCTGCTGAAATTGGTCCTAGTGCACTGGCGTAGTTGCCACCACTTTTTATCATGCCCATGTGCGGCGCACAGCGCATACCATCTTCTTCAAGTAATACGCGCAGTGCCGTTGCACCGCCACTAAAGTAATCACCTACTGGCGATAACAAGGTATATAGCAATGAACTCATTGAAGGCGCAGCGGCTTTACCAATTGCGGCCTCAGTACCAATATGCGTTGGGCGAATATACATAGATCCCGGTGGTAAAGGCGTTTCATCTGCGTATTGGCGCACAATATCAATAATCATGGTTTTTAGCATCTCGCCATCAACACTTGGTAAACTAAGCAATTCAGAACTCTGCTGCATGCGCGCAATGTTTGCATCCATTCTAAAAATATAGACTGAGCCATCTTCATGGCGAAAGGCTTTTAAGCCTTCAAAACATGTGCTTGAATAATGTAAAACGTGAGCGCCAGGATGCAGTTCAAGCTTATCAGAAGGGACAATTGAGCTTTCGCTCCATTTATTATCAGAAAAACGAGCTTGAATCATCTGCGGCATAAACACAGTACCAAATGCGGCCATTTTAATCTCTCTTGTGTGGTCTATTTTTCTCCATTGTATGACAACCAACTACTACTTAACCATAGCAAAACAGCCTGTTTTTTAATTAATTAGAAGAATTTTTTGCATGTAGTGATGGTTATTTAATCAAAAAAGCCATTTTCAACACTTTAATGCAATAATCAGCTAACGCCTTTACGCTAACCGATTATTTAATGCAGGCATTACCGTTACAGCTACTTTATTAATCATTATTTAAAAGAATACCGAAATATACGCTTTAACACCGAGGCATATTGACTAAAAAACCCTCCCGTATTGTAGGCAATGCCTTGTTTTTGCAATACTGCTTGTACTTGCGGTGCCACTTCTTGATAACGCGACGAAGGCATATCTGGAAACAAGTGATGCTCAATTTGAAAACTCAAATGCCCGGTTAATACATGAAACCAACGCGGCCCTTTAATATTTGACGAGCCCAATACTTGGCGGTAATACCACTGCCCTTGGCTTTCGTTTACACAGTCTTGTTCTTTAAAAGTATGGGTTTGCTCAGTAAAGTGACCACAAAATATTATGGTCGACGTCCATAAGTTACGAATTAAATTTGCTACTAAGTTACCCGCTAATACCCACAAAAATAATGGCCCAGCAAGTAACGGAAATATCACATAATCTTTAATTAATTGGCGCGCGCCTTTACTAAAAAAGCGCTGTTTTAAGGTGCTATGCAATACGGCACCATCGCGGTGTGGCTTCTTTTTACCTATAAACACGCGCTCGCCTGCCAGTTCGTGATACGACACTCCCCATTGAAACAACACACTTAAATTTAAATAGGTTATAAATTGCCACGTGTTTTTTAAACGCCATTTAAAATCGTCACTTAACCTTAATAAGCCATAACCAAAATCGCGGTCTTTACCTATAATATTGGTGTATGTGTGGTGCTCAAAGTTATGCACTCGGTGCCAACTTTGTCCATCGCAGGCTATGTCCCATTCATAGTTTTGTGAATTAAGTTGCTTGTCGTTCATCCAATCGTACTGGCCATGCATTACATTGTGGCCAATTTCCATATTATCTAAAATTTTAGCAAGGGCGAGTAACAGCACACCCACAACCCACAGTAATGGCACAATAAAACCAAGCATAAGTAAAATACGCCCGCTCCATTCGCATACTCGCTGTTTACGTACAACAGCGCGAATATAATCAGCATCTTGCTGGCCTACTTTGCCAAGGGTATCCATTTTTATGGCATTTAATTCTTTTTCTAATTGCTCAAAGTTAATGGTTTTCATAATTGTAGCTCCAAATCACTTACCGCTTGGCTTACGCAAAGTTGAATTAACTGCTCGCCGCTATCACTTAATTCACCGGTTTTTAAATTGCGTACCACGCCCGACTTTTTAATACATTGGCACTGATGGCAAATACCAATGCCGCAACCACGTTTAACGGGTAGCTTTTTTTCTTCAAACTGAGTTAGCAAAACATCGTTGCCCAATACCACATGCGCGCCACTGTTAATTTTTACATTAAATTGGCTGTCGTCTTTTAAGCGCGGCAACGCTAAACCAAATGCCTCTTGGTAGTAATTTAAATCATGCTTTTTAGCAAAGTCACTCACCGTTTGCATAAAGGCTGCAGGGCCACAGCAATAAATATCGGGGTTTTCCCATGGTTTAATATTGCAGGTTATATCGCTTGATTGCTCGCGCGTTAATAATAAAAACGAAAAATGCGCAAACTGCGCCGCCAGTTCACTCAGCTCATCAACACATTGATGCTCAGTTACTTTTGCGTAATACACTAACAACACCTTTTGCGTGGTTTGGCTTAGGTAATCATCAAGCATAGCCAGCATGGGGGTAATGCCCGACCCACCAGCAATAAAAGTGGCCGGTGTATGTGTGTTTTTAAATACAAAGTCGCCATTTGGCGCAGAAATACTGCACCACAAACCCGCTTTTAAGGTGTTATTTAGTAAACTTGTAAAACGCCCTTGTGGATTTGTTTTGATTAGTAAACGCACTAACCCTGTATTTTTAAATTGCTGAGCGCTTGAAGCCACAGTAAAAACACGCGTTAATAATCGCCCGTTAATTTCAAGGGTTAAACTTATATGCTGCCCAGCAGTATGCTTAGGCCATTGCTTACTTGGTTTAAGTTGCACACTTAAAAAATTGCCATTAAGGGTAACTGCGTCAACTACTTGGGCTCTATATTGCCCTGCGCGCCATGCGGGTTTAAACACCTGCATAATTGGCTCTATATAACTGGCAAAACTTTGATGATGTAAAAACCATTTTGAAAATTGATCTAATATTTGCGTGATCATAAGCACTTAATTCTCTATTGCGATTCAAAACACTTTGGGCTTACACGTGTGCGCCCAAACTTTCAGCGCACAAGTGTACGCTCAATATTTGTGATTTCAACCCTGTTAGAGTAATTATTCAATATTTAGCTGCAGGACTAATTTATACTTTAATAATCGATTTTCCACGCGGCATCGTATGTATACTCAATCAAGCAAATACATTAAAAGTAATTAAGAGAGTAAGCATGTTTTCGATATTTAAATCAGATCCAAGCAAAAAACTACGCAAAGAGTACGACGCAAAATTAGAGCAAGGCATGCAGGCACAGCGTAAAGGCGATATTAAAAGCTACGCTATGTTAAGCGCCGAGGCCGAAAAAATTTGGAGTGAAATAGAAACTCTTGAGGCTAAAAAAGCTAAGTAAATGCATATAGTTAAACGCGGCTCTTTGCATTAAAAACACCGGGCAGCGTTTAGTAAAATAACTCATAAATTTAAACTTTCTTTTTATACCGTTGTGGTATTTTCTGATTACTTTCAAGTAAAAGCAGCAAATAAGTATTAATCAGCCTCCCCACCCCAAAAAAACCACTTAAAAACTTAACTACTAAATAAATCCCACTCAATAAAACCAAATAAATTATTAAGCGACAACTACTGCGCATTAAAACCGTATTTATATTTTGCCCTATAACCTTATTAAAAGTTGTTTTAGGCATAACAGTAAAACTTATTTTATACCCCGCATAAACAATTGTTTACATAGACGTTTTTAAGTGAAATTATTGAACAATATAATACACGCTATTTTGGGGTGTGATAACTCAAAAAGTGGGACTCATTATCCATATAAGTAATTAAAGCAGGGAGATTTGCAGTGATTTCATATCAAGCAACAGTCGATCTTTATGCATCGGCAGATATTACATATAAAAATATGCGTTCATACTATGAATATTATTCGGTTTGCTGGGAACAATCTAATATACAAGAGCAAATTGTAGACTTAGAAAATTGGGATATTCTTTATAATACTTCGCTCGTTGGCGCAATTCGTTTAGCCTTTGATAATGAAGGATGTTATATCCGAGATATACAGGTTAGTGAGAAATTTCAAAATAAGGGAATTGGGGCAGCTGCTCTAGCAGAGTGCGAACGATTAGCGATTAAAGCTGGTGTTAATTTACTTAGACTACGAGTTTTTAAAATTAGCCCTGCGTATCATCTGTATACGAGAAATGGCTTCGTAATAGACAAAGAAGAAGACCGGTTTTTCTATATGTCACGAAAGATCTATTAACAAGCGCTATAAAGCCTAAGCATAATAACTCATCCATAATCTTTAACGCTTTTTAGCTGCTTGTCGTGTACTTTAGAAAGTACTAACAGCGAGCAAATAGCACCTAATAGTGCTAATCCCATATCTGATTGGGTATCCCAAATATAACCTTGGGTGCCTAAAAATGCTTCGGCATTTTCGCCGCTCAACAATGCCACCCACCACTCTAGTAGCTCATAAAAAGCACTAAAGGCTAAGCATATCGAAATAATAAACGTAATGAGCCACCCTTTGCCATTAACTACATTTTTACGCAGTAAAATTTCGCGTGCTAGTAATGCAGGTACAAAGCCCTGAAAAAAATGCCCTACTTTGTCGTAGTTATTGCGCTCACTGCCAAATAAATTATCGAATAGCGGTACTTCAGCATAGGTGTAATGGCCGCCTACCATCAACACAATACAATGCGCTAAAATAAACCAATATAAAATAGGGGTTAACTTAAATTGTTTATAGGTGCCAAGCATAATTACCACACCAATAATGGCTGGTAGCACTTCTAAAAACCAAGTAAATTGATCTTTTGGGTTTATACCCGACCAGATCAGCACGCTAAAAAATAATCCGAGCCATATATACTTTATTATCATTTTTACACTCAACTATAGCTTTCTTGAATTTTGGTATTATTTAAAGTTAACTTTAGCTGTTAAACGGTTAAATAAACGCGGAAAAAAGCGTTTAATGGTAGGAGCCCAACCACTTAAGCCTTGGCCAACAATCACTTCATCTTTTTTGCTATTAATAGCGTTAATCATTTTTGATGCGGCTACTTTAACATCCATGCCATTTTCTATAGCTTGCTCAGATTTATTTTGTGCAACACCTTGCGGGTTTAATGAGTTGTGCGCAATCGCGGTTTTTA
The DNA here is from genome assembly GCF_040308885.1 of Pseudoalteromonas sp. 120-MNA-CIBAN-0494. Lineage (NCBI taxonomy): Bacteria > Pseudomonadati > Pseudomonadota > Gammaproteobacteria > Alteromonadales > Pseudoalteromonadaceae > Pseudoalteromonas > Pseudoalteromonas sp. 120-MNA-CIBAN-0494. The sequence continues at coordinate 69,884 of NZ_JBEOOE010000016.1, read as the reverse complement.
TAAAACCTGGGCAAATTGTTAAACAATGAATGTTATGCTCTTTTACTTCTGCGCGCAGGCAATCCATAAACCCCACCACAGCAAATTTAGTGCCTGAGTAACCGGTTCTTAGTTTAGAGCCTACCTTTCCTGCCACACTACTTATAGCCACAACCGAGCCACTTTTTCTTGCAACCATAGAGGGCAGTACCGCTTTAGTTAATGCCACTAAACCAAAATAGTTAACCTCCATTAATTGGCGGTACACTTTAAAGTCGTTTTCTAAAAATAAGCTACGCTGCGATATGCCACCGTTATTAATTAAAATATCGATTGCGGGCAACTCATTTATTGCCGCGGTAACTTTACTTAATACTTCTTCGGGCTTTGCTAAATCGAGTGGCAATATTAAATGCCCTTCTCCTTTTAGTTCAGCCTTAAGCGCTGTCAGTTTTTCAACATTACGCGCCGATAAAATAACGCTAGCACCTAGCTCTGCAAACTGTATTGCCAGCTCCTTACCTATGCCCGATGACGCACCGGTGATCCACACTGTTTTATTATTATAATTCATACTTTGTTACCGTATTTTTATGCTTTAGTTACAGCACGTTAGTTATTGTGTTTATGGCTTGGTTGGGCCGGCAATATCGGTTACTTGCTGCTCTAGCTTTTTATAACAGCCCAACATAAATAATAGCTCTGCAGTAACATACAAAGGGCCAATAATAAGCCCCGATATATCATCTATAAACGCGGGTTTTTTACCTTCAAAATAATGGCCAGCAAACTGTAAAATCCAACCAAATACAAACAGCCCTACACTAATCGTTAACCAAGGCGTAAATGCCATGGCTGCAATAGGTTGCGCGCCCACAAGTAATATAGTTAATAGCACAGCCATAATAAGACCCAACGACACACTCAACATTAAATAATACACAACTGATACAAATACAATAAGTTGTCCGCCATCTATAACAAGGCCTCCCAACGGGATCTGAATGCGCGCCAATAAGCACAATACGGCAAATACAATGAGCGGAATGCCTAACAGGTGGGTGAGTACATTGCGTTTTGAGCGGTGATAAAGCCCGTAGTTACCTAGTTGCTGCTGCAGGGTTTTCATTAGTAATCCTTGTTTATTTTTGTTATAAGTTTTTACCTTAGCAAAAGTAAGCACAATAACAATGTAAACTATTCAATATTATGTAAATTAAATAAGTGCAAAAATTATTTTCCCCGGCTCATGCTGAGGTTTCATATCCATTCGATCGCGCCCTTGTTGGTATTCTTGCTCAAGCATTTTTTCAAGTTCGTTAATTTTATCTGCAATTACATCAAGATCAGCGCCTTGCGCTTGTAACTCTTTAGTCAGCTCCTCTATTGCCGCTTTTAGCTCGTCTATTTTGTCTTTATTTACACCTAAACGCTGATAAACAAGCGCTTCTTGGGCTTTTTCTAAAAATGATTGCTCTTTAGGGGCTGAGTTTATGCCTTTAACATCACCTGCTTTTTCATCAATGGGGGGATTGATTGCCGCAACTTCGCTTGGGCTTGCCGCTTTAGTTACACTAGAGGAGTTATAGTTACTGTATTGATTTTTAAACGTTATTGTTGTCATTAGCTCAAATCCATTGTTGCGTTACAAGCTATGCAGCAATTTTAGTTCCAACTAAGTAAAAAAGCCCTAACAAAATCTAAACTTAAACCTTACTTAGCTTTATTTAAAATAAAAGCAAAATAATAAATAGTTAGAGCTAAGTATTATGGGTGTTTTTATAACCATGTATTGATAGCAATATAACTATTATAAGTAGTTATATTGCAACATAACGACTGCTTATTTAATTTAAGTTTTAGGTTCTAAATGTAATCTATGGAGTTCATTGCGTACCCATTTAGTATCAAGGTAGTGCTCTAAATTAGCTTGGGCAAACTTTAAAAAGCTGCGCGCTGCGTGCGAAATGTGTCTGTCGGTACGCATTACAAAGTACCATTGGCTGGCTATATCGGTGTCGATCACATGCAGTTTTGTATAGCTATTATCACCTTTTGGTAAAACATGATGCGACAGCAAGCTAATTCCCATACCCGACGATACTGCAACCCGTATGGCTTCGTTACTCGCCATTTTAACGCCGTCGCTAAGTACTAAGCCCCTACTTTGTAGCTCACTTTCAAATAGCATACGTGTGGCAGAACCATTTTCACGCAGTAAAAATCGATATGACATTAAGTCCGCCAACGTTACGTTTTTTTTATTCAATAGAGGATGATTATTAGGCACTATAAATTCTAATGGATTATGTAAAAACCGAGCAGCTTGGGCTTGCTCTAACGATGGTGGGTGGCTAAAAACGTAAATGTCGTCTTCTCCACGCTCAAAGCGAGCTAATACCTCTTCGCGATTGCCTATTTCCAGCGGTAACTCTACATGCGGATGCAAATTACTATATGGGCCGAGTAATTTAGGCAAAATATATTGCGCCGTATTTACCATGGCAATTTTACATCGGCCTCGCTCGCCTCCACGTAATTCGGCTAAAAAATCTTGGTAATCTTCAAAATGAGCAAACACCTGCTTGCAGGTTCTAAATAGCTCAAGGCCAGCCTCGGTTACCTGTAACTTTTGCTGTTGCATAGTTATTAGTGGCTCTCCTATTTCTTCTTGTAAGCGCTTTATTTGAAGTGAAACAGTAGGTTGCGTTAAATAAAGCTGCCTTGCTGTTTCACTTAACGAGCGGGTTTTTACTACACTCATAAATACTTCTAGTAATCTAAACGATATATGCCTTAAATCCATACCCACCTCATAGATAGCTATCTATATATAACCACTGTTCATTTTATTATTTACTATACAAAGTTTTCTCTACAATAGCGCCACTTAATTTTATAGCTAGGAAACACCGTGCCCGATATTGTTGTTATGTTTTTTATATTAGGTTTAATCGCCGGACTTATACACTCTGATCTTGCTATACCCAAAGCCACTTACGAAACCCTAAGCTTACTGCTAATGCTTACTATTGGTTTAAAAGGCGGTATGGTTTTACACGGTAATTTAAATTGGCAACTACTCCCTGAAATGGGGGCCATTATGCTGCTTGGGGGGCTTATTCCTTTAATGCTGTACCCTATTTTAAAGTACGTTATTACACTTTCTCATGCTAATAGTGCCAGTATTGCGGCGCATTATGGCTCTGTTAGTGCGGGTACATTTGCTGTTGCGCTTGCCTACGCAGAGTCGTCTAGTTTGGTTGTAGGCGCTGAAGTAACTTTATATTTAGTGATGCTAGAGCTGCCGGCCATTATTGTTGGCCTGCTAATATATAGAAAATTTAATAAAGAAAGTGCGACAGCTAAAAAGCTGTCTTTAAAAGCGGTTTGGCACGAAGCGCTAACCAATAAAAGCGTTATTTTACTCGTTGGCGGTGTAATTATTGGCATAATGTACGGCACGCAACAAGGTAGCCAAGTTACCAGCTTATTAACTAACGGCTTTAAGGTTGTACTGGCATTATTTTTACTTGAAATGGGTTTAACCGCAGCGCAAACTTTGCGCCCTGTGCCTTGGCATCATTGGAAGTTAGCTTTATTTGCTATTATTACCCCTTTATTTTTGGGCACGCTTGGCGTAGCAGTCGGTACACTTTTACACCTGGAAATGGGTTCAATTGTAGTTTTAGGGAGCCTAGTTGCCAGTGCCTCATACATTGCAGCGCCTGCAGCCATAAAAGCCGCTATTCCAGAAGCGAATATTGGCCTTGCTATGCTGTGCTCTTTAGGTATTACCTTTCCGTTTAATGTTTTAATAGGTATTGGTTTGTATCATCAATTAGCGCTGCTAATGCAGTAATCAAACGTTTAGTTTTAACTCGGCTGCATAAATTAAAACCGCTCGTTTACAACACATAAAAGTAATCGTTTTAAAGGCTGTTACTTTTATTTGTTGTGCCGCAACTGTTTATAACTTAAAAACACTTACTAATGGTTTGCTCAATAGCTTAAATTTATTGCTCTTATCGCATTAAACCAAGCAAATAAAATAACAAAAACCATACAATTTTAATACGTTTAAAACACAAACACGTCGCAATTGTGCGCTTATTTTACGTAATTGTGCAGTTAAAAATTTATTTTCATTGATTAATAAAAAATCACTTTACTTCCTTTCAAAAGAGTCCTACATTCGCCGCAAAATCAACCAACATTAAATAATCGCCTTAAAACAGAGTCGGTAAACAGCGTTTATTTATGACCTTAAAATCGGATAATTCTAATGATAGAATTCGTTGCTACTAGCAAGTCAAATAACCCGTTAGCACCTGTTATCGGTTTGTCTTTTTTTGCTATAGCTTCTGGCTTTTTAATGAGCCTGATCCCGCTATCGCTATCGGCATTTAAACTCGATGTAGATCTTGCCCCATGGCTAGCGAGTGTATTTTATTTTGGCTTACTTATTGGCGCTACATGCATTGAACGCATAGTAGTAAAAATAGGCCACAGGTTTGCTTTTATTTTATTTCTTAGTTTATTAATTTTAAGTGTTCTTGCTCAGCTAGTTATGCCTAAAGCTGGGGTTTGGTTAATGGCGCGTTTTGTTGCCGGTATGGCCGTTGCAGGTGTATTTGTGGTGGTTGAATCGTGGTTATTAATGACCAACACGCCTAAAGCTCGTGCTAAACGTTTAGGCCTTTACATGACCTCGCTTTATGGCGGCAGCGCAGTAGGCCAACTTGCTATAGCACCGCTAGGCACGGTAGGTGCTGTGCCCTACTTATTTGTAGTTGGTTTATTATTGCTAGCAATTTTAGCACCGTTATTAATTACATCAGGCCAACCAGATAGCCAAGAACTACAAAAACTGCCATTAAAAGAAATTAAAACCCTTAGCCGCCCAGCAATATTAGGTTGCTTAGCGTCGGGGTTATTACTGGGGCCAATTTACGGATTAATGCCTGTATATATCGCAGCACAAAGCGAGCAAGCTCAATATACAGGTTTGTTAATGGCAATTATTATTCTTGGCGGCATGTTAGTACAGCCACTTGTAAGTTACTTATCTACTCGTATGGGTAAAAACTTACTCATGGCAATGTTTTGCTTTTTAGGTGCAGCAAGTGTGTTAGGTATATTGCAAGCAACCAGCTTTAGCGGCTTAGTTGTTAGCTATTTAGTGTTAGGGGCAGCAAGCTTTGCACTTTATCCTATTGCCATTACGCTCGCCTGCGACTCTTTGCCTATGGCTAAAATTGTATCAGCAACCGAAATCATGCTTTTAAGCTACAGCTTAGGCTCTGTGCTAGGCCCAATGCTTGCAGCTAACTTCTCTGATGCAAGCGATGGTATTTTACTTTATTTAGGCGGCTGCTTAGCCACCACCTGTATTTACATGCTAATTAAAAGCATGAAAGACATTCCAACAGGCAGTACACCCGTTGCAGGCTAAGCTAGCAACCACATAAATTAGTAATACAAAAATGCCGCTCAGTAAAATGAGCGGCATTTTTTGTTGTTCACAATTAATAATAATACTTTATAAAGGCATCGCCCTTTTTAATCTTTGCTATTTAATGCTTCTTATAAAGATAGCTCTTGTTTAGCGCGCGTTAAGTTATGTGATACAAGTGCGTTTTTATTAAGCTGCACTGCCTCGTATAAATCAGCGATTGCAGCAGTCTCGTTATTTGCTTTTAAACGTGCAACACCACGGTTACTTAACGCGTACGATGTAAGCTGGCGTAGTTTAAACTTAGAGCCTTGTGCATTATTTAATAGTGCAATTGCTTGTGTACACACGGCTTCAGCTTCAGCGTAATTTTTTGACTTAACGTTAAGCGCACAGCTGTTAAACGATTGCTCCAACTGCTGTGGTGCAGTTGCGGTTTCAATAACCATTAATTTGTAATCACTTTGCTCAGCCATTGCAGCAGCTGAACATGTAAGTAGTGAGCTAAGAGCGATAGTTTTGATAAGTGTTAATTTCATGGTCATAGTCCTATTAGTTAAGTCGTGCTTGTTGCCGACAACTGAACTTTAGAGAATTAACACAAAATCGACAAACGATTAAAATAAACTCGATAGGTGAATAAAACTAACCTATAGACTTTAGTCTAGTGATGATTCATTAATTTACTCTCATATAATTTATCTAGTTGTCGTAGCCCCTCTACTTACTTTTTGCTTCACTTATGCTTAAAAAGCAAGCACATCATTTTTCACCCAAAACTATAAACTCCCCCGCCCATATGCCATAATCTAAATAATTCATAATTTTAGTAACTTGGCGCTATTTTTGGCGCTTTAAAGTTAACTACTCAAGGTTTTACGCATGGCATATCAAGAGCAAAATCAACCTACAATATACTGGCACGACTACGAGACTTGGGGGGCTAGTCCGCAAAAGGATAAGCCGAGCCAGTTTGCGGGTGTTCGTACCGATCTTGATTTGAATATTATTGGTGAGCCGCTTATTGAATACTGTAAACCGCAGGCGGATTACTTGCCGCATCCTGAGGCGTGTTTAATTACCGGCATTACGCCACAAGTGGCGATGAAAAAAGGCTTGGTTGAGGCTGAATTTATAGCAAAAATTCATGCACAATTTAGTGTGCCAAATACCTGTGTTGCCGGTTATAACAGTATTCGCTTTGATGACGAAGTAAGCCGTTATAGCTTTTATCGTAACTTTTACGATCCGTACGAGCGCGAATACAAAAACAACAACAGCCGTTGGGATATTATTGATTTAGTGCGTGCTTGTTATGCACTGCGCCCAGAGGGCATTGAATGGCCGTTAAAAGAAGACGGTAGCCCAAGCTTTAAGTTAGAGCATTTAACCGTTGCCAACGGTATTGAACACGCTGCGGCGCACGATGCACTAAGCGATGTAACCGCTACTATTGCACTGGCTAAACTAATAAAAGACAAGCAGCCGAAGCTGTATAACTTCTTTTTTAGTTTACGTGGTAAAAAAGCCTTAGCTGAGTTGGTTGATGTATTTAACATGACCCCGCTCGTACATACCAGCTCACGCATTCCAGCAACGCAAGGCTGTACTAGCTGGGTTGCACCTATGAGCTTTCATCCGGTAAATAAAAATGCCGTAATTTGTTTTGATTTAACTCAAAGCCCACAAGTACTTATTGATTTAAGTGTTGAGCAATTACGTAAACGTTTATATACCAAGCGTATTGATTTAGCTGAAGACGAATTACCCGTAGGCTTAAAACTAGTGCATTTAAACAAGTGCCCTATTTTAGCACCTGCTAAAACGTTATTACCTGAAAATGCAGCGCGTTTAGGCATTGACCGCGAGCAATGTTTAAAAAACTTGGCGGTGTTAAAAGCCAATAGCGAGTTGCGCGATAAAGTAACTGAGGTGTTTAACGAACAAGGCGATTACAGCGCAACAACTAACGTTGACTATTTACTTTACGATGGGTTTACTAGCCATGCAGATAAAGCTAAATTTGCGATTATTCGCGATGCAAAACCCGAAGACTTAGCCGATTTAAAACTCGATTTTGAAAATAAAAAGTTTAATACTTTATTGTTTAGATACCGCGCTCGTAACTGGCCGCAAACGCTTAACCAGCAAGAGCTGGATCAATGGCGTCAGTATTGTCAAAACAAGTTAATGCACGGGGAAGATCAACCCTCAATTAACGCTCAAGACTTTATGATCACACTTGAGAATTTAGCCCATGAGCACGACGACAGTGAAAAAAACCTAACCATTTTAAAAGCCTTATATAACTACGCACAAAGCATGTAGCTTGCTTTAAGTTTATTGGTACAACGCATACAAAAACGCGACGCTTTATAACTAAAGCGTCGCGTTTTTTGTTTTAAGTAAATGAGAAGACATAAAACCAACAATGATCTTTTTAGATCTATCACTTCCTCTAAAAGCGCAGCGCCTCTTAACCTCTTGGTGAATAAATCACTTTACGGGCTTTGCACATCACGCAAGCTTGGCGTCTACAACGATATACTCAAGGTAAACGTTATTTTTTATGCTGTGCTTCAATGCGTGCAAGTAAGCTTGATGTATCGTAGCGGCCACCGCCTAATGCTTGCACGTCGGCGTAGTACCCATCTACTGTGGCTGTCATTGCTAGCGTTGCGCCGTTATTTTTAGCCTCATTAAGCGCTATGCCTAAGTCTTTACGCATCCAATCAACTGCAAAACCAAAGTCGTATTCCCCTGCCCACATGGTTTTGTAACGGTTTTCCATTTGCCACGAACCGGCTGCGCCTTTAGAAATAGTTTCTATTACTTTTTCACCATCAAGCCCTGCTTGCTTTGCAAAATGTAAGCCTTCGGCTAAGCCCTGTACTGCACCCGCAATACAAATTTGATTAACCATTTTACATAATTGCCCTGAGCCTACGCCACCTAACAATTGGCTAAAACGACTAAATGCCGTCATAACAGGCTGCACTTTGGCAAATACAGCTTCGCTGCCACCAGCCATTACCGTAAGCACGCCATTTTCGGCGCCAGCTTGGCCTCCCGATACTGGCGCGTCAGTAAAGTCGACTTTTAATAACGCTGCTTTTGCTGCCACTTCGCGTGCCACTGTTGCTGAAGTAGTGGTATGATCGACCAAAATACTGCCCGCTTTAATACCGGCTAATACTCCATTTTCGCCATATACTACCGAGCGTAAATCGTCGTCGTTACCCACACACATAAATACAATGTCGGCATCGTTTACAGCTTCGCGTGGAGTAGCTGCAAAGCTGCCGCTAAATTCGTTAGCCCACTTTTGAGCTTTAGCTTGAGTACGGTTATAAACGCACACACTGTGCCCTGCTTTTGCTAAATGCCCCGCCATTGGGTAACCCATTACGCCTAAACCTATAAATGCTACTTTCATTGACATAAAAATGACCTATTAAACTGATAACTTAAAAACCATGCCTGATTATGTCAATCGGTTGATAAAAAAGCGAATGAAGTCTTTATAAAGTTTATTTAATAGGAATTTAAGTAGGTGATCTATGGATAGTATTTATCAATTTAATGCAGAATGCTGTAACAAGGCGCTTTTTTCTTTTAAGCAGTTAAAAGGCAAAACGCTACTTATTGTAAATATTGCCAGTGAATGTCATTTTTCGGCGCAGTTAACCGCTTTAGAAAAACTGTATCAGCAGTATAAAAACAGTGGATTTACCATTTTAGCGTTTCCGTGCAATCAATTTGGCCAAAAGGAGCCGCTTGATAATTTAGCCATTAACAGCTTTTATCAAGCGCAATTTAATACTACATTTGAAATATTTGCTAAAGTAATGGTAAACGGCCCAGAAGCTCACCCCTTGTTTAATTACTTAAAACTGCACACCAGAGGTATTTCGCAAGGACGAGTAATAAAGTGGAACTTCACTAAATTTTTAATTAATTCGCAAGGCCAACTTGTTTCTCGTTATGCGCCGCGCACCAAGCCAGAAACATTAAAGCAGGCAATTGAAAATCAGTTATTGCTAACAGCTAGATAACAAAGCAAAACGAGAGCAAAAGCTCCCGTTTTATTTATAACGTGCAGTAATGCTTAACTACTAAATGCCACATTGGCAAATACCAAGGTCATTAATATTGGGCAAACAAAACGTATGTACTGAGCAAACCAGTAATGCGCGCCGCTAGTTGCTTGGTGTAATTTGTTACCGCGCTGCCATAACCAGCCCACTGTAACAAAGTAAAACAGCCCCATTAACGGTAATTGGTACTGGGTAAATACCATAATAACCAAGCCAAATAACCAATCAAAATTAAGTATTATTAAGCTGGCAAACACTAGCACTACGCCACTAACCAGCCACGTAGCTTTAGTGCGATCAACGCCGTGGTTTTCGACTAAAAACGCCACCGGAATTTCGGTGGTTGATATAGTAGAAGTAACCGAGGCTATCGACATTAATACAAAAAACAATAAACCAACCAATAAGCCAATATCGCCCATGGTGCTGAATAACGCTGGTAAAATGGCAAAAATAAGCTGCCCTTCGCCAATTAATTTACCGTTACTAAATACTTCTACGCCGTTGTGCTGCGCCACATAAATAGCAGGCACAATAAGTAAACCAGCTAAAAAGGCCACACTGGTATCGAGTAGTGCTACGCTGGCAGTCAGTTTTGGTAAGTTAGCACCGGGTTTTAAATACGAGCCGTAAATCATCATACAGCCCACACCTAGCGATAAGGAGAAAAAGGCTTGCCCCATAGCTGCAATAATTAAGTTAGGGTCGAGTATTTGGCTAAAATCAGGTATTAAATACGCTGCAAAGCCATCACTTGCACCATCTAGCGTTGCAATATAAATAATTAAACCAATTAGCAATACTAGTAGCACCGGCATTAAACGCCGTGACCAGGTTTCAATACCCGATTTAACCCCTTTTAAAATAATACTCGCGGTTAAAATAAGCATAAGTGGGGTAAACACAAAATTACGCAGCGCAGAGTCGCTGTGTAAAAATTCGCTAGCGCCGCTAAAGCCTAAAAATGTAGTTACGGGTTCAATAGCATACGACAGCATCCACCCCGCCACTATTGAATAAAAGCTAAGCATTACAATAGCGCCGCCAAGGCCAATATAACCTGCAGCCGCGCCTACTTTAGGGGCTTTATTTTGCCATGCTTGCCTAAGTGCTTTTACCGGATTAGCTTGGGCGTAATACCCTAAATACAGCTCGGTATATAAAGCCGGCAAAGCAAGTAAAAATATAACAATAAAGTAAACCAGTAAAAAAGCACCGCCACCATGATTAGCAGCCTGCGTAGGAAAACCCCATATATTACCTAAACCTACCGCTGCGCCAGCGGCGGCCAATACAAAACCAAGTCGACTTTGAAAACCATCACGCACTTGTGTCATACACCTACAAATCTGTTATTATTTTAGCTGTTGTGAATTAAACCATATTTCATCGCGCCTTAGTAATAAAAATGTACCTAGCGCGCACAACAACTAACAACCGCTCACTATATGTTCAGCTTATGCATACAAGCAGGTAATCGGTATTAAATTTATTATTATTTTGAGCGTTTATGAGTTCACTTTACTTTAAAAACACCCTGCAAATTAATCAGCCTTTTAGTAACAATAAAAGCCCTATTTTATTGTTTGACGCTAAAACGCTCGATATAAGCCAATATAATTTGCCTGATTATTTAAGCCCTTTTGAGCTGCAAATAATAAACCGCCGTAAAAGTGTATCGGCCAAGCAAGAATATTTAGCCACGCGATTATTACTTAAGTATTTAGTTATAACCTCGCACCCTAATATGGCGGGCATTAAGCCGTGTAATATAAGTTCAGAGTTTAACCTACAAACAAGTAAATTAGCGCTACACATTAATAACAGCCACACCGTTATTAATACCTGTATATCGCATTCTAATGGTTTTGTTGGCGCTGCACTTAACCCTACAAAAGCCCAGTTTGGTTTCGATATTGAAAAAATAAGCACAAAGCGCCCATTTGAAAAGCTCGCAAAGCATTTTTATCATACCGATGAAATTGCGCTGATCACCAAGCCTGCCAATGCAGAGGATCAAGCTAAACACTTTTTTAGAATTTGGACCTTAAAAGAAGCGCTCGCTAAAGCCACTAGCCGCCCTATTGCCAAGTTGCTAAGCCCTAATGTGTTTACTGAGTTAACTTGCTCACAGCTTAATGCCAGCAGTGCTGTGGTGGGTAAGTTTGATATAAGTGTAGTGAGTGAAAAAAGCACTGACTGGCAGTGCTCTCTTATTAATTTAGCTGTATTAGGCCGCGCAATCGCTCTCTAATAGTCGGCTATGAATAGCTTGCACTACGTTGTCGGATTCGCCTTGCTCGACCAAAAAGCACAAGTTATGCTTACTTGCACCGTGGCAAATTAGCCGTATATTAAAGTCACTTAATACCTGCATTAAGTTCATTTCATGCTGGCGTAACTGTATTTCTGAGCCAATAAGCGCCACTAAAGTTAAGTTATTTTCTACCGATACATGGCAAAACTCAGCAAGTTTATCTAAACACCCCTGATCAAGCTCTGGGCGCGATGCATTAGGCGCGTTATCAAGCGTTATTGCTACGCTAATTTCAGAGGTGGTCACTAAATCTACCGAAATATTAAACTCACTTAAAATAGTAAACACTCGTGCTAAAAAGCCACTAGCTAATAGCATTTCTGGGCTTTTAAGAGTAAGTAATATTTGGTTTTTGCGTTGTGTTACTGCGCGGATTCCTGGCAGTTGCGACTTTTCACGCTCAATCCAAGTACCACCACGCTCAGGTTCACGGCTCGACCCTACAAACACATTAATATGGCTGCGGCTGGCGGGTAAAATAGTTGCCGGATGCAATACTTTTGCACCAAAGGTAGCCATTTCGGCGGCTTCGTCAAAGCTGAGGCGTGCAATTGGCGTGGCTTTTACACATAAACGCGGGTCGGTACTAAAAATACCCACTACATCAGTCCAAATATGTACACTTTTAGCATGAATAGCCTCGGCCAGTAATGCCGCGCTGTAGTCTGATCCACCGCGCCCTAAAGTGGTCGTTTGGCCGTGTTCGTCGCTGCCAATAAAGCCCTGTGTAACAATTACTTGATCGTCTAACAGCGGAACAAGTAATGCGCTTGCCGCTTGTGCAGTAGCTGCAACATTAGGGGTTGCTTTGCCAAATTGACTGTCGGTTTTAAGCACTTGACGCACGTCAAAGCGTATTGCATTTAAACCTTTTGAGCGCAGCACTTGGGTAAATAAATAAGTTGATAATCGCTCGCCAAAACTTAATAGCTCGTCATGTAGCGCTTTTGTTTGTAACGTTTGGCTGGCTAGTTTTTCAAATGCCGCTAACGTCTGGGCAAAGCCCTGCTCTAAATCGGTATCTAAACTCAATTCAGCTAAAATAGCCTGCTGAATCGCTAGCACACCGTTAATATGCGCTTGGCGCTCATCTTCGCTAAGGCTGCTATTGCACAGCTCAACTAAATGATTAGTGACTCCTGCGCTGGCGCTTAGTGCAACAATACGCACGCTTTTATCTGCTACTATTATTTTACTACTGTGATCCATAGCTGCAAAGTTAGCTACGCTGGTGCCGCCAAATTTAGCAACGGTATAATTTGATTTGTTGCCTAATACTACATGTGGCACTGATTGGGTTGTCATTTCGTCTCCTTTCACGGCATCCAAACCGTAATAAAACAAGAAGAACTTGGCAGCAAATATAAGGTAAGAAAATTCACTGCCAGAAGCTCTCCACCTATATTGGTGACAGTTTTGAGGATTCAGCCCCATAAACCGAAAAACAACGACGACGACGTGTTATTTTTCTCGGCGAGTACTTCCCTCTTTAATGCTCAACGGCGTTCGTCACCTCACATTAAATACCTAAGTATCGCACCTCTTCTGAATGTTGTATTAATGGCTATTTTCGCAATCACTAATAAAACAAAACCCCAGCAATATATTGAAAAGCTCAATACTTTACTGGGGCTTTGAAAGTTATCGTTTAGACATCTAGCTGTCAAGCACTTTAATAACTAATATTAAACAAAACCAGCCATTAAATATGAGCCGGTATAGCCTACGGTGTAACAAATTAATAAATAAAACGACAAACGTAAGTAGTTCATAAAGGTCAGTTCTTTAACTTTACTCATGGCAATAATACCCGCCGCTGAGCCTATAATTAACATAGAGCCCCCTACGCCTGTGGCATAAGTAAACGACAGCCAATGCTGTTGTGTCATTACTATATCTGCTTTTAATAACGCGGCTGTAAGTGGTACGTTATCAACGCCTGCCGACAATATACCCATTAAATAGTTTGCGTATTCAGGTGCCATTATTGTGTACAGGTCGCTAAAGTGGCTTAACATACCAACTTCTTTTAGCGCTCCTACCAGTAATAATACACCTACAAAAAACAACAAGGTGTCGTATTCTATTTCACGAATGAAATCTATCATGTCTTTGTTTATGTCTTTTTTGCGCATTAAAAATTGCGCTACTAAAAACATCATAGACAAACCAAACAAAAAGGTAAGCAATGGCGGTACACTGTATAAAACACTCAGTGTTAAGGTAGCAATAACCGTAGATAAGAAGATAACTGCAATTGTAATATCGGTTTTTTCAATGCGTTTTTGCTTCGTTTTAGTAAAGTCGAGCTGGCCATTTAAGCCAATTGACAACAGTGCGGCTAACAGCATCACACTTACAAATGCTGGCCCAATTAACAATAACAAATTGCTAATAGTTACTTTGCCATCTAAAAATATCATTAACGTGGTTACATCGCCGGTAATTAACGACACACCACCGGAGTTAACCGCAAAGATAATCAGCGTGGCGTATCTAATTAGCTTTTTGGCTTCAAGTTTTAATGATAAAACCACCGCTAAAGATATAAGCGTAGCGGTTACGTTATCGGAAATAGAAGAGAATATAAATGCAAAAACACCAACCAAAAACATTAACTTACGTTCGCTAATTCGTTTTGGCATAATCCGGTTAACAATATTTTCGATAAACCCTTTTGAGTTTAAATAGGCAACAAAGGTCATTGCCGCCATTAAAAACAACCATAAGGAGGCAATTTCTAAAATATTATGATTAAGGAGTGATTGAATCGTATCAGGGCTTTGCCCATTAATAGGGAAGATAAAAGAGATAATCCAGCAGAGCGTACCAAAAAAAAGTGTCGTTTTAGCTTTGTTTACGTGGATTATATCCTCAATAACGATCAGCAAAAATGCAATCGCTATTAAAGTCAGGATAATAGAGGAAACCATGATAATTGAACAACCTTTGGAATAATGTAAAAATTGAACCTATGAAGAAAATAGAGCCGCACATTTCGTGTGCCTATTTTCGGTGCGGATGTTATCACTATGACCTGGTAAAAACTATTATTAAATCGTTGTAAAAACGAATACCATATAGCTATCAGCGCTATTAAAATTACGAATAACTAGCTTATTTAGCTACTTATTTAACAACATACTAGGATGTATAAACGCCTTATGATCCCAGCTAAAAAGCTATTAAATACCCTTAGCGAACATTGGGGGGTGCTAGAGCTATTATTTAAACGTTTTAAAATGGCAGACTTTAGTATTAAAGATTTGCAAAATGCCATTAAACAAAAACAACCTACATGGCATAACGAGCGTATTTATAAAGAAACTAATCGCTTGTTAAATCAAGATATTATAATTCCTTTAGCGAAATCTTCGCAGCTTGAAATAAACCGTGCCATTGCCGACTTTGCTACATTTTTACTGCAAGAAGAACATTTAGGTTTAGCACAAGAAATTAGCGTATTAGTAGAGGATTTAGCCCGCCTTGGCGATCGCTTAGCTAACGCGGGCGAAGTGGAAGACTTTGACGACTTACGCCGTTTTAGCCGTATTATGGATGATCGGGTGCGCAAAATAATGAAACTGTACGCACACAACGAAAACGCCATTTTAAATATTGTTGAGCAAGCTAAATCTAATAACGCGGTGCAATCGCTGCAAAAGCGTTATAAAGCGGTAATAGAAGCGTTTGACGAATACATAGAGCCAATGCTAGAAATGGTTGATATTCGAGGCGATTTTCATGCCTGCTTTAATCTTATAGAGCAGCAAATTAGTACGCAAATAGAGCGTATTGAGCAATCGGGTAAAGCATATACCGACAAACGCATGCTAGAGCAATTACGTACCCGTATTCTCGAAATGCATTTAATCGGCCGCGAAAGCCTGCGTAAAAGTGCCGACATGCTTATGCCACTGCGTGAAGAACTACGCCGTAATAACTTAATTACCCGCCAAGCTGCAAGAGTGCTTGGGTTAGTGCGTAAAAATGGCGTAGACAACATGCTAACTGCGGTGCAACCGCATTTTGTGAGCGACGCACAGCGTTACTCGCTGGGGCAACAACGCCATATAGTTGCCTATATGGCAAGTTTGGTTGAGTTTGAGCATCAAGAATATCAATTGCCTGATCAGCAAGATGTACCGCCTTTTCAAACGCCTAATATTCCCGATTACAACGATGTTAAAAGCAGCTTTGCAAAACGCTTCAATACAAAACGTAAAAAGCCGCAACCATTGCTGCAATTTTTAGACGAAAGTTACCCCGATTTAGATGCCGAAGAAATGCTGTTTTTGTATCAAAAATTAGTAAGTGACAACGAGCTTGAAAAAAGCCAAAGCGATGAAAAAGCGCGCTTTAAAATTGCCGGTCAGTATTTTTCTCTTTATCCCTATAATTCACAGCCGCAAACACCTAGTAAGGCAGATGAGTAATCACCATGACACAAATAAACTTAAACGAGCTTACCCACTTACAAGCAATTAATAAAAAATTAGTGGCGGGTTATCATATTTGCGAACAAGACAACCTAATGTGGCAAGAGCTGGATCAAAACATAGACGCGTACAGCGCGCTATTTAGCGCCCTAGGTAATGAGCTAAAACACGACAGCCGTGGCTTTTATTACTTTAGCAGCGACGAAAGCACACCCAATATGGGCAAAATATCCCGTGCTATTGCGCTCACTATTTATATTTTAATTGAGCACTACGCCAACACCGGCAAAGACCCAATGCGCGCCTTGTTCGACGAAGTAAACGATTTAGAGTTAATGCAAACCTTAGTGCAAATTAACAAACACTTGTTTGATCAACTAGAGATATTTTCGGGTTCAGATCTGCGCAAAGACGTGTACCTGCGCATGGTACGCTTAGGTTTGGCACGCGAAGTAGAAGCAGGCTTTATGCTGCAAGCCCCTATCCATCGCTATATAGATGCCTTAATGGAAGTAAACGAAGAAACCTACCTAACAGAGGACGAGCAATGAAAAATTTATACGGACTAAGTAAACTCGCCCTACTCAATACCGCAGGTTACGCAAAGTGTGTGATCCCGCTGGATAAAAGCAGCTCTATTTGCGCGCCCAACAATACGGGTAAAAGCTCAGTAATAAATGCCCTGCAATTTCCGCTTATTAACGATTTACGCCTAACCGAATGGGATGGCCACGATTTAGACGAAACCCGAAAGTTTTATTTTTCGTCAGATCAATCCTACATTTTGCTTGAAGCAAATTTGCCCCATGGCTCAGTAGTGATTGGTGTAGCGGGTTTGGGGAAAATTGCCGGTTATGCGCATCAATATTTTTGCTACCAAGGCAAGCTTGATTTAGAGCAGTACACCCAAGGTAAAACCATTATTAAATACACTAAGCTGTTCAGCCATTTAAAACAGCTTGGTTACAACCCCATAGAGCTAAAAGCGCAAGAACTAAACGCCCTACTCACCGGCGGCGCAACCCCGTTTGACGACGAGATCAACTTAAAAATGATCCCGCTTAATAACGTTCAAGATTCGACTATTTATAAAGAAATATTTCGCCGTATTCTTAACTTACATAAACTCGGTGCCGCCGATGTAAAACGATTTATGCTACGTGTATTTGAGCGCCACATGTCTAACTCTAAGGTCGACTTTTATGAAGTGTGGCGTCGCTCGTTCGATAAAGTAAACCGCAGTAAACGTGAATTGCACGCCCTTGAATCGATGCAAGAGCCCATAGCGGCGCTTGAGTCGATGCTAGAGAACCAAACCGTTCTAAAAGGTAAATTAGCGGCTTATGCTCCAAAAATTGACCAAGCACTGATTGATTTTGACAACTACCAAGAGTCGCAACTAGAAGAGCTAGCAATAGCACTTGAAAACATAGAACACGAAAAACACGAGTTTGAACAAAAGCAAAGTTTGTACGTACAGCAGTCGCGCGATATAGAGCGCAGGCAAACGCAAATAGAGCAATGGTTTTTAGATTTTAACGCACTTAAAAACGAATTTGAACTGGTTAACAAAGCCACGCTTAAAACGAGCCTTACCCAGTTAAAGCAAGACTACGAGTCGCTTTCACACTCTATTACCAGCGCACAAGGGCAAAGCCTGCATACACTTGACTACCGTATTACCGAAACCCAAAAACAAATTAAGAGCTTAAAGCTACAACTTAAAAACTTGGAGTTTAATTTATTTACCCGCATGCGCGAAGAGCTGTCGTTAAAAGAAGTGGAAGAAATTTCGCGCATTTTAAACCCCGACATGCTCTCGTTTGCAACCACCAGCAATGGCGGCATAAGCATTGATGACGAAGACGCATTTAGTGCGTTTTTATCGCACTTAAGCGAAAACGTAAAAGGCGGCGTGCTTAGCTTACCTGGCGCGAGTATTAAGCTTAAAAAGCTCTCCCCTGTACAAATGCAAAGCGGCGAAAATAAAGAGCAGCTAACCGCTCAATTAAGTGCCCTTGAGCATGCTTTAAAAGAGTTTAAGCAACAGCGCGATGTAGCTGCAAATGTGGCCGATAAGCAAAAAGAAAAAGACACCTTGTACGATGAACTAATGAGCGCCGAGGCCGCCCTTAAACGTTTAGAGCAGTTTGACACTATGCTGCAATCGGCTGAAGCACAAACCATGCTAAAAGAGCAGTTGTTAGCTGAGCGCGATCAGGTTGACGACTACCTACAAGACATTCAAAAAAATAGCGGCTCAATTAGCGACAGACGCTCAATTATTAAATCAAAACAGGCGCAAATTAATCGCCAATCAGATCGTCTGCGCCAAGTGAAAAGCGAACGAATTGATCACACGCTTGATTTATACAGCGGCAAAGTTACCCCTTACATGATAGAGGTAACAATAGACTTTGATAATTTAAGCGACCTAGTGCACCACTTTAATAAAGACTGCCAAGAGCTGCGTAACTTTGAGATAAACGTACGCAATACCTATTTGCATATTTATAATGCCGGTATTACCAAGTTTGATAACGAAAACGATGAGTTTAGTAAGTATCAAAAACTCATTAGTGCGTTTCATAACATTGATAACGAACGCGATGCCGTTGAGCGTCAAGGCCGTGTGGCCCTAACAGAAGTAGCCGCAACCATTAAAGGCCTACGCGAAGATTTAGACCGCCTGCGCCGCGAAATGAACAGCTTTAATAAAGGCATTAGCCAGCATCGTATTTCGAACCTGCAAGCATTTAAAATTAATGTAATACCGCGCAAAATGTTAGTTGATAGTATAGATACTATAATTAGTACCTCGCATCAGTTTGAGCAAGGGGACACGCTGGATTTACTCAGCCAAGAACCGTATAGCGAAAGCGCAGTAAACGAGGCGAAAGATCATTTAATTAAGCTCGCCTCCGACAAAGCTGGCCTTACCCTCACGGATTTATTTGATATTCGTTTTGAAGTAGTCAATCGCGCAGGCGATACCGAACACTTTGACAAAATAGACTCGGCGGGTTCAAACGGTACGCGAATAACTATTAAGTTATTATGTGGTATGTTGTTTATTCGCTATTTGTTAAGCTCACAAGAACAAAACTTATACCGTATACCTATATACATAGATGAAGCCGCCGACATTGATCCGCAAAATCAAAAGGCAATTATTGAAACCGCGCTTAGCTTTGGCTTCGTCCCTATATTTGCCTCAGTTAAACCGCAAACAAGCTGCGATTATATTGTGCCAATTCGCTCAGTTAAAGACGGTGCACAAAACTGGGTAGACGAAAAAGACTGGATAGAAGTTGAACATTAAGTAATTAATCAATGGTTCAGCTATAACAGCTAAACTGTTGTTAAGCGCTTAAATATCACACTGCCTAACAATGTGTGTTATTTTATAAAAAAGATTAGGAGTAAACTGTATGAAAAATATTTTTATTGTAGCCGCACTTGCGTTTTTAACTGCTTGTACGCAAACCGCAGATTGGGATTACGACAAGTCAGCAAACTTTGCTAACTATAAAACGTTTGCGTGGGTAGAAAATGCAGATTTAACAAAAGACACCAATAATTATCAAATTAATGCGTTAATGGAAAAACGTGTACGCAGCGCAATAAGCAGTGAGCTTAATCAAAAAATGGGCATGAGCTTAGCCGATCCTGCTCAAGCAGACGTGCTGGTAAACTACCATGCATCGGTAGATAAAGAGCTAGACGTAAGTTCTTTTAATATTGGCTACGGCGCTCGTTGGAGCTCGTGGGGTTTAGGGTATCAAAACGATATATCTGCTCGTGAATACGAAGTAGGTACTTTAGTTATTGATATTATTGACCGTGAATCAAACCAGTTAGTATGGCGCGGCGCTGAAGATGGTCGATTAAAGAAAAACCAATCTCCTGAGCAACGTGAACTGTCGGTTAGAAAAACAGTCGCTAAAATTTTAAATAACTTCCCGCCACAAAAGTAGCGGCAGGTTTTAAAGCACATAAAAAGCTCACAATTTGTGAGCTTTTTTGTGGCTGATTATTTTTTATTAAATCTTTTGTTGTAGCCACAGAGCTTACTGATGAGAGAAACAGTTGCTCTTAGCATAATTGATATAGCAGACTTTAACTTTATTTCGATTTATATTTATGTAATAACTCAGGTGGGATATGACAATAGTCATCGGGAAAATTAGTTAACCGGTCTTGGTGCTCTGCATCGCTGGGAACATAATTGGTTAGCAACTGAACTTGTACCACTATTTTATCTGCATCAGCGCGTTGATTTATATAGTCGTTTGCAATTGTTAAGTGACATTGCTGTTTACTATAAATAGCACTACGGTATTTTAAACCAACATCGTTACCCTGCTTATTAACACTGTAAGGGTCAATAATCTCAAAAAAGTATTCAATCAGTTTATAGAGTGTCACGGCTGTTATATCAAAGGTTACTTTCACGCACTCGGCATAACCGTCGTATTCACCTTGTGTATTATTATTTGTGCCATTAGCTCGCCCAGCCTCAGTGGTAACAACGCCGGGTAAGTACTTAATAAACTCTTGTACCCCCCAAAGGCAGCCTCCGGCAAAGTAAATACTTTCTAGATGCGAATTTTCGCTTGTTTGTACTGTGCTCATAAAATCAATTACCCTACTTTACGAATGATTATCAAATGCAATTTTTTAAGATTAATATACAATACCAAGCCAAATTACAATTATTTGACTACTTTATCACGCCTTAACAGGCGTGTTTCGGATTTAATTGTTAGCACAATTACATATACAAAAATGAGAAAAACATGAATCGTGCCCCGCGCCTTATATTACCCGTATTATTACCTACATTGCTATGCAGTGTTACTAGCTTTGCCTACGCTGAAGTGCAAACTAAAAATGCCACTGCAATAGAGCAAATAACGGTTGAAGCCTCCCCTACTGCAAATAAAGAACCCGTGGGCACTTTCGACTCACCGGTTTCTAATTTAGAGTATGATCCGCGTGTTGATGTGCAATCGCGTAATATGGCCGAAGCACAAGCAGATGTAACCATTCGTGGTGGTATTTTCGAAAATACTGGTTTTAGGGTTGGCAGCGCCACTTTGTTCGATCCGCAGTCGGGACATTATTTTGCCGAAATTCCTATAGCGCCGCAAATGCTACGCGGCCCAGCTATATTCACCGCAGCAGATAATGCACTTTATGGCGTTAACAGTTCAGTTGGTACAGTATCATTTGCTTGGAAGCCAATTAGTACAGGTGGTAGCGTATCACTTGGGGTTGGTAGCAATGATTTTAATTTACAAAGCCTGCATGCGGGCGTGAATATACCATTAGATGGTATTACCGATTGGCAGCTGGGTGTGGAAGGCGAGTTTTCTCACTCACAAAGTGATGGCTCTATTGATTATGGCGATCATGACTTTACCCGCGCCTCAAGCCGTGTTCAATTAGTGGGGCCAGACTCACAAACCGATCTATTTTTTGGCTCTCAAGAAAAGTTTTTTGGTTGGCCAAATTTGTATACTCCTTTTGGGGTTAACGAAACTGAAGATCTTAAAACTCAGCTATTTATGCTCAACCATAAGCAAAACTATAGCGCCGAGAGCTCGTTTGAAGTATCTACATATTATCGTAAACACGAGGATCACTATGTGTATTCTCGTGAAAACCCAATGTCGTTCGAAGCGTTTCATCAAACCGACGTTAAATCACTAGCACTTTCAGGGCGCCATGCGCACAGCACGTCTTTTGCTCTCAATTATTCTGCGCAATTTATTAATGATTCGATTGAATCGACCACGCTTGAAAATAATTTTACCACACGTAATTATTATAAAGTAAGTGTGCTGCCAGAGTACCAAATGGCACTTGAGAGCGATCAACACCTTACTATTCGCCTTGGTGCGGCTTTTGACGATACCAATCGTGACGATTCTGAAATTTCACTTATTGGTGATATAACTTTAAATACACAAAATAGTGACGGCACTGAGCGCACTGTTTATTTATCGTATGCACAGGCAAGCCAAGTAGCAGGCTATACCGCAATTGGCGGCAGTGACACTGGCGGTTTGTTTAGAAGTAACTATAACCTTGAGCGCGAAAGTACTAAAAACCTTGAGCTGGGTTTATTATTAGAGCGACAAAGTTGGCGTTTTAATTCTGCTGTTTTTTATCGTCAAGATGATAACTTAACCGATTGGACTTATAGTTTTGATGCCACTTCTGCCCGCTTTGCCAATCCGGTAGATATTAATACCTCGGGGGTTGAGTTTCTTGCAACTAAGCATTTTGATAACGCAGAAATTATTGCCAGTTATAGCTTTTTAAAAAAATCAGAGAATTATGGCGCAGCCGATATAGATGCCAGCTTTTACGCATTAAACTACCCAGACCATAGGCTAACCCTTGCGGCTATTTGGAACCCAACAGATATTTTAGAGTTTCGTATAGATAACGAGTGGCGCAAACAACATGAAAATACGCTGCGCAGTGGCGATGATGATGCGTTATTTACTCATTTAACCTTAAAAATAATGCCGCCGCAGATTAAAAACTTATTTATTACATTGGCCGCAGATAACCTGTGGAATGAATCGTTTCAAGAGATCCCGGGCACTCCTGGACGGGGCGAGCAATATACGCTAAGCGCAACGTATAGTTGGTAGCGCACTACACAAGCAAGCTTATTATTTACCAGGTGGTTGTAGATGATAGGCTTGCTCAGGTCAACTCCTCAAGCTCAGTAATAAGCGCTAAAGCCTGCGCATTAGTTGTACCGCATACATCTAATGTGGCGCTAAAATCGCTGCATACTTTTGGCCGACTGGCGTCGCCAAATAACTTACATAAATTACGCTCATCTAGCTGAATACAGCGCTCTCCGGCCTTTTTACCGTTTGGCATTCCTGGTATGGGCGAGCTAATACTTGGCGCAATACAACATGCCCCACAGCCTAACCGACACGCCATAGGCTGTGTTTTCATAATAACCTCTGTTTAAATGCATTTGCTTATTAGTAATCTAGTTGATGCTACACACACGATATTAACGCTTAGCGTTTTGTAAAATTAAAGTCCAGCCTAGCTCACTAAAACATTGATTTTTTAACGGGCTAATATTTTAACACGAATTACGATAAATAATGGCGCTACTCATTTAATTAAAACTTTGCAGCAACCCGTTACATCAAACAATTAAGGCACATACTAATAACACAACACACTTAGTGACATAGCAGCGACTATGTTATTATATTGGCTAATTATTTCGTTAAAAACTTCATTATTATATTGCCCATGCCAAATATTGCTACTTGCTTTACGCCATTTTCAGCGCCTGTAAATCACATGGCGCTACCAGATAAATTTACTTTTCCTTTTTACTATGAGCCTAAAGCAATTGCTGTAGCAGCAACCGAGCAGTTGCAACAACAGCTCGAAACACAGTTAGAGTACTTGGCAAACCCAGCTAATAATGAAGAGTCGGGTAAAATGTTTGGCGTACTAGTGGTGCAAAATAATCAGCAACAGCTTGGTTATTTAGCCGCTTACTCGGGGCAACTTGAGGGCGTAAGCAGTAAAATTAACTTTGTACCTGCCGTGGCCGATATGCAGCTACACGATGCTGAGTATTTAGCACAAAGCAGCATTATTAATAATATTAACGCCCAAATTGAGCAGCTAGAAAATAGTGAGCAATTTAGCACTCTTAATAACGCATTTAACCAAGCCAATGCCACTTATCAGCAGCAGTTAGAAGCGCAGCAAGCGTTAATGCAAGTTAGCCGCCGAATGCGTAAACAACAACGCACTGATGCAAGCACTCAGTTATCCCCAACTGACTTTGAGCAGCTAAAAATTCAGTTAGCTGGGCAAAGTATTGTCGAAAAAAAGCAACTGCAAGCACTAAAGCAGCAATGGCAAAGTAAACTCGACACCCTGCAGCAAGCTCTAAATAATATTACTGATGAAATTGCACACTTAAAAAAACGTCGTAAAACACTTTCTAAAAGCTTACAAAAAAAGCTGTTTGCGCAATACCAATTTTTAAATGCTAATAACGAAACTAAAGATCTAAACGCTATTTTTGCACCCTTGCCTGAGCATACGCCACCAGCAGGCGCAGGAGATTGCGCCGCGCCTAAGTTATTGCAATATGCGTATCAACATAATTTAAAACCTTTAGCTTTAGCAGAATTTTGGTGGGGCGCTGCGCCTAAATCAGCTATTAGGCATCATAAACATTACTACCCGTCTTGTTATAGTAAATGCCAACCTATTTTAGGGCATATGCTCAAAGGCTTACATGTAGAAGAAAATCCATTATTGATCAACCCTGCTATTGGTAAAGATTTAACTATTATTTACCAAGATCACGATATATTAGTGATCAATAAACCTGCTGAATTTTTGTCCGTTCCTGGGGTTAATATTGAAGACTCGGTTTATTTGCGCATTAAAACACAATTTCCACACGCTACCGGCCCGCTCATTGTGCATCGCTTAGATATGTCAACGTCAGGGTTATTAATTATTGCACTCAATAAAAGAGCGCATAAAGCCCTGCAAAAACAGTTTATAGAGCGTACCATAGAAAAACGTTACGTTGCTTTAGTTGCCGGAAATGTAGTTCAAAACAGTGGTACAATTGATTTACCTCTGCGCTTAGATTTTGATGACAAACCGCGCCAATTAGTGTGTTATCAACACGGTAAAGCATCCCTTACTACTTGGCAGGTGTTAGAGCGAAAAGATAATATTACCCGCTTGCACCTTTACCCTAAAACGGGGCGTACGCACCAGCTAAGAGTACATTGCGCGCATAAGTTAGGCTTAAATATGCCCATAGTTGGTGATGATCACTACGGTGAAAAAGCCAATAGATTACATTTACATGCCGAGTACTTATCGTTTTGCCACCCGATTTATCATCAGCAGTTAGAGTTTGAAGTAGCGCCCGACTTTTAAAAATGGTCGAGCCTAGGCCCATTGACTTCTTATTGTTTAAATTTGCTCTCAGGGTGTTTTGTTTAAACGCCTTGGGAGAATACCTGCAGCGTAATTTCTTTCACCACAGGTGCTACCGATAAAACCAGTAACGCCGACATAGTATAATTAAAGTAGCGTCTATAACGTTCAGACTTTAATACTTGCTTTAATAATGTACCAAAAAACAACCATACTCCTGCACACGGAAAAGCAACCAACAAAAACGTCAGCGCTAATGTAAAACTTTGCCCGTAATAACCTGCGCCAACGGTTGTAAACGCCGCAATAGCACCAGTGGCTACAACCCATGCTTTACCATTTACCCACTGAAATAGTGCTCCTTTTATAAAAGTAAGCGGCTTGGTTTGACTGTTTGTTGAGTTTACACTGCCAGATTTAGCAATGAGCCATGCTAAATACAGCAAGTACAGTGTTCCTAAGCACTTAATAATTAAATGCAAATTAGGGAACAACGCAAATAATTGCCCAAAGCCTAAGCCTATCAGTAGTATCATTAAGGCAAAACCAATACAGATCCCCGTAAGTAAAGGTAGGCTTTTTCGCACGCCAAAATTTACCCCTGAGGTCATAAGCATGATGTTATTTGGCCCAGGAGTGACCGAAGCTGATACAGCAAAAAATACGGTTGCAACTAAATAATCCATAAGCACACCTTATTAAAAGTCCTTTATTTAAATTTAACTGCCCGACTTAATATTTACCACCTTAAGCTAAAGCCTTATATTTATACCCTACACTTAAAATTATCAAGCGTAAATAAATGGCTAGTCCAATACACTTTTATCAATAATACCTTTGGCAATTAACTGTTTTATAATTGTGCGGCATTTTTCACGGCACACATCGCGCAGTAAACGCACCGCGGGAGTAATTGACTGCCTGCTTGGGCAAATAAGCCATAACTCACCGCTAACATGTTGATAATTTGGCATCACCGTAACCACCCTATCGGCCAGTAAATCATCTGCTATATCGAGCGCTGACTTAACCGCCAGCCCCTTACCGGCAACGCACCAGCGTCTAACTAAATCGCCATCGTTAGAGGCACGCTTACCTTGCATTTTAACTTTAAACTTACTTTGCCCGTCGGTAAATTCCCAGCTGTTATTTATAATGTCTTGTAGTTGATAAAACATGCCCTGATGACGATTCAATTCGTCTGGGTGATTGGGGCTACCATGTGCTATTAAGTATTCTTTAGTGGCGCAAAGGAGCCGTGGTACGTTACAAATTTTAAAACCATACATATTAGTATCGCTTGGAGATCCATAACGCAGCGCTATATCGACCGAATCACGATAAAAATCAACGTTACTGTCGCTTATATGCGTTCTTAAACTGAGTTTAGGATAATTATCCATAAGCTCATCAATCCAGGGGATCACTAAATTACGCCCAAAATCTGATGACAGTGCAACGCGCAGCTCTCCCTCAATTTCATCATGTTCGCCTTTGAGGTTTTGTTTTGCTTGCTCTAGCACTGCAAGTGCTTGCTCACACTGAGGAATGTAACGCTCACCCGCTGCCGAAAGGCGTAAGTGGCGTGTTGTTCTTATAAACAGCTCACTGCCAAGGGCTAACTCTACACGTTTAATGGCAGCACTCGCGGTTGCGGTGCGCATATCGCATTTTGCTGCGGCTAAAGTAATGCTTCTAAATTCTGCAACTTTTAAAATAAGTTTAAGATCGTCTATCTGCATATTATCTATTTTTATTTGATAATGTTTCAATTATTATGCTGTTTATTTTTCACAAAGCAAAGCGTATATTAGCTGCCATTCGCACTAAGCACTTATTACTCTAACCAATCGTTAATTTTTATCTGTTAAGTATGATTGTTTTAAAGTTAAATTTACCCGGAGAAAACCATGACTCACCCTATTATTAGCGATTTAGAAAAACGCCACACGGCCAAACATTATGATGCAGCTAAACGTATTAGCGATCACGACCTTAACGTAATTTATGAAGCTATGCGTTTATCGCCTTCATCAATTAACTCGCAACCGTGGAAGTTTATTGTTATTGAGTCTGATCAAGCTAAGCAACGTTTTCATGACAGCTTTGCAAATATGTTTCAGTTTAATCAAAAGCACGCAAAAACAGCATCGCATATTGTGCTTTTTGCTCACAAAACTAACTATACCCGTGATGATTACGCACACGTTATAGACACAGATATTAAAAATGGTCGCACGCAAAGCGAAAACCGTGAACAAGCTTTTGGCGCGTTTGCGTTTGTAGATATGAATACCGATGAGCAAGGCAATAATGCAACTTGGACTAAAGCGCAAACTTACATTGCACTTGGTAATACCATGCACGCAGCAGCTCGTTTAGGCATTGACTCAACCCCAATGGAAGGCGTAGATGCGCAGTTACTTGGTGAAATTTTTGCGAAAGAATTAGATGGTTACGTATGTGATGTCGCATTAGCGCTGGGCTATCACGATAGCGCTGAGGACTATAATGCTAAGTTACCTAAATCGCGTTTAGACGCTGAGCAAGTAATTCAGGTTTTATAATCGCGTTTATCGCCCGTTTTTAATAATTTAAACCCCTGTTTAATTAAATTAAACAGGGGTTTTTTATTGCAGTTAACTTACTTTTTGTTGTGCAATTTGAATGTACTGCACTAAATCCTCTATCGATACCACTGGCATATTATGCTTATTTGCATAACCGCTCACCTCAGGTAAACGCGCCATTGAGCCATCGGGGTTAGTTAGCTCGCAAATAACGCCAAACGGCTTTAAACCCGCAAGTTGCATTAAATCTACAGATGCTTCGGTATGACCACGGCGTACCTGTACTCCACCCGTTTTAGCTTTTAAGCCAAATACATGCCCTGGGCGCGATAAATCCTCAGGTTTAGCATTGTCGGCTGTGGCGGCTTTAATCGTTGTAACTCTATCGGCTGCAGAAACGCCTGTAGTTACGCCCTCTTTGGCCTCAATGGTTATGGTGTAAGCGGTATTGTTTTGACTGGTGTTATGAGTAACCATTTGCGGTAGGTCGAGCTGTTTTATGCGCTCCTCCCCCATGCATAAACACACAATGCCGCTGCCTTCGCGGATCATCTCAGCCATTTGGGCGGTGGTTAAATGCTCGGCTGAAAATACAAAGTCACCTTCGTTTTCACGGTTTTCGTCATCAACAACCAATACGCCTTGGCCTTGCTGTAGTGCGGTAATGGCATTTTCGACGCGCGTTAACGGCTCGCCAAATTGAGTAAGTAGAGACTGAATCATCATTATATTCCTGATTAAAAATAAATAGATTCAGGACACTGAAAGGATCGATAAAATAAACTCTAAAAGCATTAAAGTATAAGTACCAACAATAACTTAAATTAAAAAACATAAATAGCACACAGCCAAAAGCCACGCACTATTAACGCTATATTTAAGCCATATTCTCTTTCATCCGGACTGTAACCGTCGGCTCTGGCATCTCACCAGATCTGCTGACCTTTGATATTATATAAAACAACAAAGCGCTCGCGGGCTTATTTAAACACTACAAATGTAATTAAAATAGTAATTAAACATACCGCCGGTGGGGAATTTCGCCCCGCCCTGAGAATGTACTTAAATAACGAATTATAAAAGCCAGCTTATTATACCCCTGTATCGGCACGTTATTCAAAGCCAATTAAGAGAGCGACGTATTTAATGATGCTTTTATTACTCTGCCTTCGTTTATATCGGCAATTAATGTGCAAGTAGCACCGTTAATTAAATTTAAGTTAGGTGCAATATGGCCTATATCTGCATCTATAATAACCGGAAACATACAGCCCCCAAGCGCTACATTTAATGCGTGGCGATAGTCAAATTCGGGGTTTTTGCCTTGTGTAATTTCACTGCGGCCGATAATTATGCCGTTAATGTCGTCAAATATACCGGCTAGTTTTAACGACAGTAAAAATCGCGCTACAGTAGTGGGGGTTAACTCTGAATTTTCTAAGTATAAAATTAGCCCTTCGGGCGCGCTGTGCTTTTTAAATTCATGCAGGTCTAAAAATGGTGAATCGAGTAATAAACCCACGGTATCTAGGCAGCCTCCAAATAAACGCCCCGACATTTCGATAGTACGCTGATCAAAGTAATTTAAGCATTGCCACTGAGTCGTCTCGGTATAATTAAATAAGGCTTCTGGGTGCTGTGCATAATCGGGGGCTACTTTTTGATAATGTGTTGATGGTGCCTGTGTAAACTCACTATTTGCTGCATAACTTAGGGTTTCAAATATTTGTAAGCAATACGGGCTTTTTTCGTTTGGGTGCAATTGCATTAAATTGGCACAATGCAGCGTTGCCCATTGGCATTTAGCAGTGAGTGCACAGGCCACAGTACTCACATCTGAAAACCCCACAAGCCATTTGGGTTTAGCCTGTTTAATAGCATTAAAATCAAGTTGCGGCAGTATTTCCATCGCAAGTTCGCCACCAAAGGGAGGCATAATTGCATCAATACTATCGTCAACTAAAAAGCCCATTAACTGCTCTGCATGGGCTTTGGTAGCTAATTCTGCTGTTGCTTCGCTGCGCCGTAAAAACGCCCCCTCAATTACTTCATAGCCACGCTGTTTTAAACCGTTTATTACACTCTCTAAACGAGCATGATATTTAGCCGCGATCCCTTCTGAAAGCGAACACACCGCAATTTTAGAACCTACTTTTAAAGGTGCCGGGTAAAGTATATTAGCCATTATTTATCCTTATTTGAGAGGACGTTAAACCGTATTGCTCCATATCAGCATAGATCAAATTGATGGCAGATGAATAACCTAAAGAAATTTTAGTTAAAAGTAATTGGTAGAGGGGGAAATGTGCAAGAATAAATTCAAACTAAGTTTTGCGCTAATTACTGAGTGTTAAGTGATTAGCGCAAAACATATAAACCTAAAACTTTTGATTTAACCAATTTCTAAAAAATAGTTAACTACGGTAAAGTAAATCCACATCCCCGATATATCAACAATTGATGCCAATACAGGGCTCACTAATACCGCGGGGTCTAGCTTAAGTGCCCGCGCTAAAATAGGTAATAACCCCCCTAGCGTAGTAGAAATAGTTACCTGAATAAACAATGCCACTGCGATGGCCATCGCAATTATATTTAAATCGAACCCACCGGCAGATTTAACATCGCTAAAAAATAAGATGCGAATAACCATTACGCCCGCCACCGCTAACGCAAGACACACTGCAATTTGGCTTTCTTTAAGAAACACAGCAAACCATTGTCTTTTTTTCAGCTCGCCTGTTGCTAACGCCCGTATTACCAAAGTAGCCGCTTGTGAGCCTGTGTTACCGCCCGCAGCCGCAATAACCGGCATGTACACTGCCAACAATACTAACTGGCTTAATGTGTCTTCGTATTGAGTAATAATTAACCCAGACACTATACCTAATAACGCTAATACTATGATCCAGCCAATACGCTGCTGCACATGCCCCAGTGCCGAGGTATTTAAATAACTTTGCGCTGTTTCAACTTCTGAGTGAATAAAACCCAACTGATGCGCATAGTGTCGAGCGAGTTTGTCGTAACCGTCTTTTTCTAAACGACTTATTAAGTCTTGTACATAAGTAATTGAACAGTGCTGTAAAATAGCAACCGCTTCTTCAACATCCATTATTGTTAATAAGTGCACTTGTTTATTATAGCTGTGCGCTAAAAACACTTTTCTAGCCGCCCCTATTTCTGCTTGAGAAAAGTGTGGGTTATTTTCTACGTAGTTTTTGCTCATTACCGTCATGGCGAATCTCCCGATTGGCTAATGCTAGGCTAATTGTATTTTATTTAAATTAATAACATGGCGTTCAAACAGTTAAAACTACTGCTTAGCTAATAGCCATTAATTAGGAGTAAAACACATTAGCATAAGGTAACGACCATCAAATAATGAAACTATATGACTGATTAAAATACCAGCGTACTAGTAACTATAATCAGCACTTTAATAAGGCTAATTTCATTATTTATATCTAGGTGTCTGAGAGAAGAAAAATAGGAAAGAATAAAATTACTCTACCGCTTAGGTAGATTTATAGAAGATAAATACCAATACGGGTTATTTTTCTGCCCTCAATCTAGAGGGATGGTCGGTATCGTTCATAAATATCTCCGAGTAAACTGCTTAATTTGCAGCCTGTATATGGTAACAAAGTAAAATTTTTAAGGCCAATTTATAAGGGCTGTTTTAACACTTTTAAACACTTTAAAACAAAAAAGCCAGTGTATTAATACACTGGCTTTTATTTATACGTAAAGTGAGTTATTAAATATACTCAACCTCGATGATTTCGTATTCAACGGTGCCTTTAGGGGTTTCAATGTTCACAGCATCATCTGCTTGCTTACCAATTAAACCTCGTGCGATCGGTGAATTAACCGAAATACGATTATCTTTAATACTTGCTTCGTCATCACCAACAATCTGGTATTTAACTTCAACATCAGTTTCAACGTTGACAATAGTAACTGTTGTACCAAAAATAACTTTGCCGGTATTAGGCATTTTAGTTACATCAATTATTTGTACATTTGAAAGCTTAGCTTCAATTTCTTGAATTCGGCCTTCACAAAAACCCTGTTGCTCACGCGCAGCGTGATACTCAGCATTCTCTTTTAAGTCACCATGCTCTCGTGCAACTGCAATATCGCTGACGATTTTAGGACGGGTAACTGTTTTTAATTCGGTAAGTTCTTTGCGCAGTAAATCTGCACCACGAACTGTCATCGGAATTGTTTGCATACTTTTTCTCACTTAATCCCAAGGCCGCAATTTAACGGCCTTGGCACATTTCCTTAGTTCAATCGCAGGTGTAGTTCTTGAACTGACGTCACCTTCCCACGGTCATCTGCTTGGTTTGCTGTACAGTTTGCAAACGCCGCATTTAAGGTCGTAGTATAGTTGGTTTTGTGCTGTAAAGCACCACGACGTAACACCTTCGAATCTTCAATCGCTTGGCGACCTTCTGTGGTATTAACAATATAGCTATACTCGCCACTTTTGATTCTATCAAGAATGTGCGGGCGCCCTTCAAATACTTTATTTACACGGCGAACCGCAATGTCAGCATTTTCAAGTGCAGCAGCTGTACCACCTGTTGCATCTATTTCAAAACCAAGGTCTGTCATGATTTTAGCTAGTTCAACAATACGTGGCTTATCGCTATCACGCACGGATAATAGCGCGCGACCACCGCGTGGTAAAGTATTGCTTGCACCTAATTGTGCTTTTGCAAACGCTTCGGCGAAAGTATCACCAACACCCATCACTTCACCGGTTGAACGCATCTCAGGGCCACGGATTGGATCCACACCTTGAAACTTAGCAAATGGTAAAACAACTTCTTTTACGCTGTAATATGGAGGAATAACTTCTTTAGTTATACCTTGGCTTGCCAAAGACTGACCCGCCATACAACGTGCAGCTACTTTTGCAAGTGCAACACCGGTTGCTTTTGATACAAACGGTACAGTTCGTGCAGCACGTGGGTTAACTTCAATTAAATACACTAAGCCATCTTTAACAGCAAACTGAGTATTCATTAAACCAACCACACCAAGCTCAAGTGCCATATCAGTAACTTGCTTGCGCATTACATCTTGTACTTCTTGCGATAGCGTATGAGCAGGTAATGAACACGCTGAGTCACCTGAGTGAACACCCGCTTGCTCTATGTGCTCCATGATGCCGCCAATAATTACTTGCTCGCCGTCGCAAATTGCGTCAACGTCAACTTCAATCGCGTTATCTAAAAAGCGGTCTAATAATACTGGTGCTTCGTTTGAGGCTTGTACTGCTTCGGTCATGTAGCGACGTAAGTCTTGCTCGTCGTATACAATTTCCATGGCGCGACCACCTAGTACATACGATGGACGTACTACTAATGGAAAGCCAATTTCAACTGATTTTAAAATTGCTTCTTCAGTTGATGTTACCGTAGCGTTTTCTGGTTGCAGTAGATTTAAACGCTCAACTAATTGTTGAAAACGTTCGCGGTCTTCTGCACGGTCGATTGCATCTGGCGATGTACCAATCACAGGCACGCCATTCGCTTCAAGTTCACGCGCTAATTTAAGCGGTGTTTGACCACCGTACTGCACAATGACACCCACTGGCTTTTCAACACGTACAATTTCTAGCACGTCTTCAAGGGTAATTGGTTCAAAGTATAAACGATCTGAGGTGTCGTAATCGGTAGATACCGTTTCAGGGTTACAGTTAACCATAATGGTTTCATAACCATCTTCACGCAGTGCAAGCGAGGCGTGTACACAACAGTAATCAAACTCAATGCCTTGACCAATAC
This sequence comes from Pseudoalteromonas sp. 120-MNA-CIBAN-0494, assembly GCF_040308885.1. NCBI lineage: Bacteria > Pseudomonadati > Pseudomonadota > Gammaproteobacteria > Alteromonadales > Pseudoalteromonadaceae > Pseudoalteromonas > Pseudoalteromonas sp. 120-MNA-CIBAN-0494. The sequence goes on along the minus strand of NZ_JBEOOE010000016.1, from coordinate 36,256 downwards.
GGTTAGGACCGCCACCAATCACCATGATTTTGTCACGGGTTGTTGGATTAGCTTCGCACTCTTCATCGTAAGTTGAGTACATGTAGGCTGTGTCTGAGCTAAACTCTGCAGCACAGGTATCAACACGCTTGTATACTGGTAATATATTGAGCAAATGACGCTTTTTACGAATTTCAGCTTCTGATACGCCAGCAATTTCTGCAATACGTGGGTCAGCAAAGCCTTTACGCTTTAACTTGCGTAGGAAGTCGGCATTTAAACCAGCCATGCCTACGTCGCTAATTTTTGCTTCGTCTTTTAAAATGTCTTCTATTTGTACTAAGAACCAGCGGTTAACTTTTGTTAGCTCGTAAACATCCTCAACGCTCATACCATGGCGCATTGCATCGGCAATATACCAAATACGCTCTGCACCTGGCTCGCGTAGTTCACGAATGATAATTTCTTTTGCTTTAGGGTCGTCAAGCGCCACAATTGGGTTAAAACCAGTTGCACCCACTTCAAGGCCACGTAATGCTTTTTGTAATGACTCTTGTTGGTTACGACCAATCGCCATTACTTCGCCTACTGATTTCATTTGCGTGGTTAAACGGTCGTTCGCACCGGCAAATTTTTCAAAGTTAAAGCGAGGTATTTTTGTAACTACATAGTCAATTGCCGGCTCAAACGACGCTGGTGTTTTACCGCCAGTAATATCATTTTGTAGCTCGTCAAGTGTGTAGCCTACAGCTAATTTTGCAGCAATTTTAGCAATTGGGAAACCCGTTGCTTTTGACGCTAATGCTGATGAGCGTGATACGCGTGGGTTCATCTCAATGATAACCATACGGCCATCTGCAGGATTAATACCAAACTGTACGTTAGAGCCACCGGTTTCAACACCAATTTCACGTAATACCGCCATAGAGGCGTTACGCATAATTTGGTATTCTTTGTCGGTTAATGTTTGCGCTGGTGCAACTGTGATCGAATCACCCGTGTGCACACCCATAGGGTCAAAGTTTTCAATGGTACAAACAATAATACAGTTGTCGTTTTTATCACGTACAACTTCTGTTTCGTATTCTTTCCAACCAATCAGTGATTCATCAATTAGCAATTCGTTCGTTGGCGATAAGTCTAAGCCACGCTCACAAATTTCTTCAAACTCTTCTAAGTTATACGCTACACCACCACCGGTGCCGCCCATAGTAAAAGAAGGCCTGATAATACACGGTAAGCCAATGCGAGTAATGATGTCTCTTGCTTCATCCATTGAATGAGCAATTTCAGCACGTGGGCATTCTAAACCAATGTTTTTCATTGCTGTATCGAAACGTTCGCGGTTTTCTGCTTTGTCGATTGCATCTGCTGTTGCGCCAATTAACTCAACGCCGTGCTTAGCCAATACGCCGTGCTTGTCTAATTCAAGCGCACAGTTTAATGCTGTTTGCCCACCCATAGTCGGTAGGATTGCATCTGGCTTTTCTTTTTCGATAATTTTTTCTACAACTTCCCAGTGAATTGGTTCGATGTACGTCGCATCTGCCATATCAGGGTCAGTCATAATTGTTGCTGGGTTTGAGTTAACTAATATAACTCGATAGCCTTCTTCTCTCAGTGCTTTACACGCTTGTGCACCAGAGTAGTCAAATTCACAAGCCTGACCAATAACAATTGGGCCTGCGCCTAAGATAAGAATGCTTTTTATGTCGGTACGTTTTGGCATTATTACTCCGGTTAAATTAGTGTTTACGCGCTTGCATCAAATCGATGAAGTGATCAAATAATGGGGCGGCATCGTGCGGGCCTGGGCTTGCTTCAGGGTGACCTTGGAAGCTAAACGCTGGCTTATCTGTACGATGAATACCTTGCAAAGTACCGTCAAATAACGATGTGTGCGTAGCACGCAGGTTATCAGGTAGCGTAGTTTCATCGGCAGCAAAACCATGGTTTTGTGCGGTGATCATCACTACATCACGTTCTAAATCTTTAACTGGGTGGTTGGCACCATGATGGCCAAACTTCATTTTGACTGTTTTAGCACCTGAGGCAAGCGCTAATAATTGATGGCCTAAACAAATACCAAAAATAGGGATTTCGGTTTCTAAAAGGGTTTTAATTGCATCAATGGCATAAGTACACGGTGCTGGATCGCCCGGGCCATTAGATAAAAAGATACCATCAGGGTTTAATGCTAGTACGTCAGCGGCAGAGGTTTGCGCTGGTACTACAGTCAATTTACAACCACGATCTACAAGCATACGTAAAATATTACGCTTAACACCGAAGTCGTAGGCAACAACATGAAACTTTTCATCAGCCGCGTTTAAGGTTTTAAAACCTTCGCCTAATGTCCAGCTTGATTCGCGCCACTCAAACATTTCCTTGGTTGAGACTACTTTTGCTAAATCCATACCTTTTAAGCCTGGGAAGGCTTGCGCGGCTTGAAGCGCTTTGTTTTCGTCTAATTCGTCACCGGCTATAATACACCCGTTTTGAGCGCCTTTATCACGCAAAATACGCGTTAGTTTTCTGGTGTCGATGTCCGCAATACCTAAAATATTACGTTGTTTTAAGTAATCATCTAACGATTGCTCGCTACGAAAATTACTTGCTAGCAGTGGCAAATCACGGATCACTAGGCCTTTGGCCCATATTTGATTCGCTTCTTCGTCTTCGCTATTAGTACCCGTATTACCTATATGTGGGTACGTCAAAGTTACGATTTGTTCCGCGTATGATGGGTCAGTCAAAATTTCTTGATAACCAGTCATAGACGTATTGAATACTACTTCACCTACTGACATGCCGTCAGCGCCGATTGCAGTACCGCGAAACACTGTGCCGTCTTCTAGGACTAACAGAGCGGATTTAGTCAAATTAACCTCCTAACAGTAAAAAACGAGGCTAAGCAAAATGCTTAACGCCCCGCCAATACCCAGGCGATTGTTAAAGCGAGTTTTTGTGGATAAAGTTATTTTATAAACAGTGTTAAATGACGCCGATAACGAGCTTTAAACCTTAATCATTTTTTCTTGCCTTAAAACGACTTTATTCCCACTGAACCCTGCTTTTTTCAAGCCACTTGGGTATAATTGGAAACACGCGATTATTAATTTTTGGCAAATTGGCTACATTTTACATTAAGTTTTCTTTTAGATCTAACGCTATTTAGTAAATTATAATAAATAACTGCTTGTACCTTTATTCAGACCCAAACAGCTGAAAGAACAAGTTAACTACTTCAAATCTAGCACATCTTGCATATCATAAAGTCCTGCGGGTTTATTTATTAACCAGCCTGCAGCTCTTATAGCACCTAATGCAAAGGTCATTCTTGAGCTTGCTTTATGGGTTAATTCGAGTCTTTCGCCCATTGTTGCGAAGTATGCGGTGTGTTCACCTACTATGTCGCCGCCTCTGAGCACCGAGTAACCAATTTCATTTTGCGACTTAGCCTGCTCAACTTTGCTGCGGTCGTATACGGCAACTTTGTCGTGATCCCAGCCTTTTGCATCTGCAATGGCTTCGCCAATGGCCAGCGCAGTACCCGACGGCGCATCTATTTTATGGCGATGATGCGCTTCAAAAATTTCAATATCCATATCATCGCCAAACTTTGTAGCTGCTGTTTGCACTAAATTAAGTAATACATTTACCCCCACACTATAATTGCGCGCAAATACAATAGGAATATGGTTTGCAGCCTCGTGTAGCAATGTCATATCGGCTTCGTTTAGCCCGGTGGTACCAATTACCATAGGGACACCTTGCTTAACCGCTGTTTGTAAATGTGTGCGCATGCCGGCTGGCAAAGTAAAATCAATTAATACATCAACATTCGTAATATTAGCTTCATCGCTAAAGGTTACTGTTTTATCTGCAGCACTGTTGAGTTGATTAACATTAATGCCTAATAACGGTGAACTACTGCGTACATAAGCGGCTGCAAGTTCACTATGCTCTTTTGTACTTGCTGCTTCTAATAAGGCTGAGCCCATTCTGCCGTTGGCACCAAAAACACCGATTTTATTTTTTGTCATTACCTTACCTAATATTTTAATTTGCAGCACCTTGTGGCTCGCGCGAAGATACTATTGGTCAATTAACACTATTTACTAGGCTAGATATTACCTAAATAGCATGTAATAGTCAGGTCACACTTTTAATTTAAGTAATAATACCAGTTTACTTTAGCCGTCTATACATTTAAACTTCTTTTCAGCGTCGATTTGGTCTTTGGCTTGCGGGCGCAGTGGTCTCCTAGTTTAAGTACAGTGGAGGATTCGCTAAACACAGCTAAAAGAGGAGTTTTTGGCTGTGATCTTTTTTCAATAATACGAGGAATATGATGCAGCCATCATTTAACAAAAATAAAGCAATACTTTCTTTGCTTCCCCTACTTACCTTTGTAGCGATATTTTTAGGCTCAGGCTTATATTTACAATCACAAGGGGTTGATTACGCTTTTTATCAATTACCTGCACCTGTTGCTATTTTACCCGCCATTATTCTGGCTTTCATTTTAAATAAAACCTCAATAAACCAAAGCGTCGAAACCTTTATTAAAGGCGTAGGTAATAACAACATAATTACCATGTGTTTAATTTACTTATTAGCGGGTGCGTTTTCTGCTGTTGCCGGTGCCACAGGTGGCGTTGATGCGGTTGTTAACGCTGGTTTGTCAATTATTCCACCTTCTTTATTGCTCCCTGGATTATTTTTAATTGCCGCCGTAATTTCCACCGCCATGGGTACTTCAATGGGAACTATTGGTGCCATTGGCCCTATAGCGTATGCAGTGTCGGTTAAAACCGGCATAGATCCAGCACTCATGGCCGGTACTATAGTATCGGGCGCGATGTTTGGTGATAACTTATCGATTATTTCAGATACCACTATTGCGGCCACCCGTACTCAGGGCTGTGAAATGAAAGATAAGTTTAAAGAAAACCTTAAAATAGCTATTCCGGCCGCCATTGTCACAATTGCGTTGTTGTTATATTTAACACCCGCTGCACAAGTTGTTGAAACCAAAGATTACGACATTTTATTAGTGTTGCCTTATGCCTTTATTTTAGTGCTTGCGGTAATGGGCTTTAACGTATTTGTAGTTTTGCTTAGCGGTATTGTTTTTGCTGCACTTATGGGCTTTACTGGTAGCTATGAAGGCGCCAGCTTTGTAAAAGATATTTATAAAGGCTTTACCGACATGCAAGAAATATTTTTGCTGTCGATGTTTATAGGTGGTCTTTCTGAGTTTATTCGCCTTAATGGTGGCCTGGATTACATAGCGCAAAAAATCCAAGCAATTACTAAAGTGATTGCTAAGTGGCATCGAAAAGTGGCTGACCAACTCGGTATAGCGGCGTTAGTAATGGCCAGCAATATGTGTATTGCTAATAATACCGTGTCTATTATTGTTACCGGCCCAATTGCTAAAAAACTTGCTGATGATGGTAATATTACTGGTAAACGCTCGGCTAGTTTGCTCGATATATTTGCCTGCGTAACGCAAGGGACACTGCCTTATGGCGCGCAAGCATTGCTACTTGGAGCTACATTTAAAATTAGCCCATGGGAAGTATCAACTTCTTCTTATTACTGTTTTATATTAGCTTTTAGTGCTATTGCGGTTATTTGTCTGCGCAGAAATAAAGCATAAATTAACGTTACTGTGTTGTAGCTTAGTGATTAAGCTACAACACAGTAATATAATAATTAACAAACCACTCCCCTTTGCTTATAATAGCGCTCCCGCGTGTTACACTAATTAGTATTATGAAACTAAAAAAATTACTTCCCGCTTTATGTTTAAGCACTTGCGCTTTATCTACCTCTGCTATTGCTGCTAACTGGAGCAGTACTGCTCTACACATTAATTATGGCGAGCAAACAAATCCATTCACAGAGCAAGAGTCAGATACCGCTGTGTATTCAATTCAGCACGCATCTGGTTATGATTACGGCGATAATTTTTTCTTTATTGATTACAGTAAAGACGACCTTGAAGACGGTTTTCAAGACCGTGATTTTTATGGCGAATGGTATTCAACCGTTAGCCTATCAGCTATTACCGGCCAACAGATTGGTTCAGGCGCGTTAATTGATGTTGGTTTAACCGCCGGTATTAACGTAGCAGGAGACGCCAAGGTAATGAAATATTTACCGGGTGTTAAATTAAGCTGGGATGTACCTGGTTTTAACTTTTTTCAGACATTGGTAACTGCCTACATTGATGACAGTGAAGGCGTAGCAAAAGGTGGTGCACCTATAGAAACTAATAGCTGGATGTTTGATGTTGCGTTTGATTACCCTTTTATGATCGGCACGCAAAAGTTTAATGTAAAGGGCCATGTTGAGTACATTGCTGAGCGTGAAAATGAATTTGGTCAAGATGTGCGTGCGTGGTTTTTAGCGCAGCCTATTATTACCTGGGATTTAGGCCATGCCCTTGAAATGAAAGAAAACACTCTGTTGCTAGGGATGGAATGGCAATATTGGCATAACAAATTTGGCACTAATGTTACAGAATCGGTACCACAACTTCATGTTGAGTGGACTTTTTAAGCTTTAACTAGGGTCTTATATGGACTCCCTAATAGCTCTTTACTCAATAAATAAAGATTAGCACTGAATATAAAAACCCTGTAAGTAAATTACTTACAGGGTTTTTATTTGTAGTTAAACTAAATTACAGCTTACATTGTGGGTTTTTACCCTGTGCTCTTGCTGTTTTTTGCTCACCTAAAGCTTGGCTCATTTGTGCTTGCAAGTCTTTAATTCGGCTTGCTGGTGCTGGGTGAGTTGATAAAAACTCAGGTGTTGCGCCACCACCCGCTTTACTCATATTTTGCCATAAAGTAACTGACTCTTTTGGATCAAAACCAGCTTGCGCCATTAAATCCAAGCCGATTTCGTCAGCTTCTGATTCGTGCGAACGACTAAACGGTAATACAACACCGTATTGTGCACCCAAGCCCAAACCCTGCATAATTTCGTTACGATACCCAACATTACCCATTTCAAGAGCTGCACCGCCAATTTGCATGCCGGTTTGTAGCATTGAGCTTTGCGATACACGCTCGTTCGAATGCTCTGCAATTACATGCCCCACTTCATGGCCAAGCACTGTAGCCACTTGGTCTTGGTTAGTAGCCACTTTTAGCAGCCCCGTATGCACACCAATGTAACCGCCTGGCAATGCAAACGCATTCGCTGAGTCGTCTTCAAATACCACTACTTCCCATTTTTGCGAAGCGTACTGCTTAGGTAAAACAGCCACTACTTGCTCGGCAATACAATTTACATACGCGTTAGTTTGTGGGTTTTTATTGATTGGCTGATTTTTTTTCATCTCAGCAAAACTGGCTGTGCCCATTTCACTCATTTGTTGATCAGAATAAAGCGCAATTTGGGTGCGCCCTGTTGGTGATGTTTTACAGCCAGCCAGCACTGCAGTAGCTAATATAGCTATCACGAGTTTTTTCATTATATTCCCTCAAATCATATTTTTTGTTAGCGCTAGAATAGCAAATACCACCGCAGTTTAAAATAATTGCTTTTTAGCAAGTAACAATAAAATTTTGTTGTTTATTTAACCTGAACTCTGGTTAAGAGATTTACTAACGTATTGAATCATAGTTATATTTAATTTTATTTTCTCTAGCCAGAGATTTTCAGTGAAAATAAGGCAAATTTACGCGTCAATAGCTGGCCTATTGCAAGTAAATTCAACGCAGTTAGCGCTGAAAATAGCTGCTCGAGATAGGTTTATTATCCGGATCTCAGGTTATTTACCCATTACAATTAACTTAGCAGGCAAACTAAGTTTATCCAATCAGCATGCCCTGTTACACTATACATCCTGTTTAGTAATGATTGAGTTTATACATGCCTGCATCGGCTTCGTCTTTTAACACCCGTATTTTATTGCCTTTACTAGCTAGTATTGTGGCAATTACGCCTTTAGCTATTGATATGTATTTACCGGCAATGTTAGTTATTGCGGACGACTTACAAACCAGTATGCCTAACGTACAAATATCGTTAAGTATTTATTTAGCGGGCTATGCATTAGGGATGTTATTTTTTGGCCCTATTGCCGATCAAATTGGTCGCCGTAAATTGGCTAAAATTGGCTTAACTTTATTTGGTATAACGTCATTAGCACTTGCCTTTACTACCGATATATATGCATTTTGGGTCTTGCGTACCGTACAGGCATTTACCGGTGCAGCGGCAACCGTGGTAGTTCCTGGGATAATTAGGCATATTTACCAAAAAAACACCGCCAAAGGTATGTCTTATGTATCGATGATTATGATGGTAGCGCCATTACTTGCACCTTCAATTGGTTCGCTTATTTTAGGGTTTTCTGTTTGGTCTACCATCTTTTTAATTTTAGCGGCCTACAGCTTTATTATTTTAGCTTTTGTGCATGTGTATTTAATCGACATTCCTATTTTTAAAAATGACCTTAAAGGGCTGCCATTATTTTTTAATAGTTATAAAATAATACTGAGTAACAAAGATGCACGTGCCGACATTTTAAGCTCTATGTTTGTATCGTTTGGATTTTTTTGTTTTTTAACCTCAGTACCGTTTGTATATTTAGACTTATTTAAAGTATCAGAGCAGTTATTTGGCATTTTGTTTGCATTTAACGTTATAGCACTCATGTTTGGGAATTTTTTAAATACTCGTATTGTGCCGCGAATTGGCTCTCGTAAAATGCTCTACTACGGATTAATATTTGGCTTACTTTCGGGCGCTGCGTTACTTACTTTTAGTATTATGCAGCTGTCGCTTTACTTTATTGTTGGTGCTATTGCACCACTTATGATGAGCTTAGGCATAATAGCCAGTAATGCTGACTCACTTATTTTAATGAAGTTTGAAGCAAATACAGGCACAGCAACCGCAGTTATTGGTACGTTACGCTTTGGTAGCGGTGCTTTGGTCGGCCCCCTATTAGCTATACTACATGCTAAAAGTGCCGTGCCTTTTTCAAGCTTGATGTTTGGTGCTGTAATACTAACTGTTTTAGTGCAATTGGTTCACTATTTAAATAGCAAAAAAAATGCCTCAAATTGAGGCATTTTTTAAATCATTAATAACAACTTAAGCGTCAGCTGCTTTAGATACCATAACCATAGCTGGGCGCAATAAACGTCCGTTTAAGGTGTAGCCTTTTTGCATTACCGCTAATACTGTATTTGGCGATACATCGTTGCTTGGCTGAATTGACATAGCTTGATGAAACTCTGGATTAAACTGCTCACCCTGTGGGTTAACAATTTCAACGCCAAATTTTGCAACAGCATCGTTAAAGCTTTTTACCGTCATGCTAATACCTTCTAGCACAGGTTTTAGCGTTTCGTTTTCTTTATCAGAAAACTCAATTGCGCGCTCTAAGTTATCAATAACCGGGAGTAATTCGTTAGCAAACTTCTCTAGTGCAAATTTATGTGCTTTTTCTACATCTTGTGCTGCACGACGACGCATGTTTTCAACATCAGCAGCGGCGCGAACTACACCGTCTTTTTGATCTGCTATTGTTTGCTTTGCTACTTCAAGCTCTGCATATAACATTGCAATTTCGGCTTCAGGGCTTTGCTCTTGCTCTGCGTGTTCTTCTGCTGCTTGTACAGCGGCTTCAACATCAGCTTCCATTTTTGCTAGGTCTTCGTTTAGTTCTACTTCTTGTTCTGGGTTTTGTCTCTGCTCAGACATAAATATGTGCTCCAATTCTTTACAACTGCGGTAATTATGGGGATTGAATTAAAAGATTCAAGAGTTAGATGTCTCAATTAATTTAAATTCTTGGATTATTTTTTCGATTGGCGCTGATTTTGGACAAATTACACAAAAACGACTCTGATATTCTTGATTTTGAAAGTACGGCAAGCTAATCACAATCAATTCGTTACACTCTGAAAAAGGTAGGTTTTCAGTATTAAGTACCGACACCCCATTTTTAAATACTAGCTTGTCTTCGACAAAATTTAAAAAAGACACCCCAATGTTTAGGCTTTGCTCGCAATCTATTTGTTTATACAAATAGTTTTCACCAACCACAATACTATTATCAGAGCCAAGCTTTTGGCTTAGTTCACGCGTCCATTGGTTTAGTGAATCATGACAGTTACGCGGTGCAGTATTAGCCATTGCCTGCATACGGTACAAGCCTTCTATTAAGGTTTGTTGGCTAAATACCGTATTTAACCACGTGGCAAACTGATAACGCACAGTATCACTTGCATCATCGGGCTTATTAATACAAATGTTATGACTTTGCCCTGCTCTGTCTATTAATAAGATTAACCAATCCGTGGAATCAAAATCGAGCACTTCCACTCTAAATACTTGTTGCGAGCGTACCTGTGGCAAACCAACACAACAACACACCTGATAACGCTGACTTAAACCATGCGCTAATTCAACTAATTGTGTTTGCGCAGGTTGCCAGTAATTAGCTATGTCGGCGAGTGCAAAAAATTCCTCAAACCAATAATCAAATCCGTAGTCTGTTGGCACGCGCCCCGCTGATGTGTGGGGTGAGTAGAGCAAGCCCACTTTCTCTAAACGTGCCATGGCATTACGTACTGTAGCTGAGCAAACTGCCATACCTTTTAGCTTGGCAATTTTTGTTGATGGCACAGGTAAACCTTCACCATTACAATACGTGCTCATTACAGCCGCAAAAATTTGTTGATCTCGTGGGTTTAGTTTCATGGTTACTGCATCTTGTCTCATGTGCTTTATATCGGGGCAGAGCTTCTTAATTTCAAGTGATTAGCTACACGGCACGTAAATTAATGAGCTGCAAGATTAATTCATTGCAGTATTGCTAACGATCTGTATTTTCAAACACTTCTGTTTTAGGTTACTCTACAAATATTAAAACTTGCTGTGTATTTATTATGGATTCTCCTTTTCGCACTATCGGCCTTATTGGTAAACCAAATCATCCAGATGCGGCGGCAACCTTGCAGCGCCTGCATACATTTTTACTTGCGCTTGGTTTTACAGTTATTGTAGAAAAACGCACAGGAAGCCAACTTATTGATATACCAAAAAATAAGTTAGTTAAACTGGTCGACTTAGGTGAACAAGCTGATTTAGCCATTGTAGTAGGTGGCGATGGCAATATGCTTGGCGCAGCGCGTGTATTAGCACGCTTTAATATAGCCGTTATAGGTGTAAACCGAGGCAATCTTGGGTTTTTAACCGATTTAAACCCCGAAGGTTTCGAAGCCAGTTTAGAGCAGGTACTCAGCGGTGAGTATGTTGAAGAAAAGCGCTTCTTACTCGAAGTAGAAGTGTATCGTCATAACGAACTTAAAAGTGCAAACTCGGCTGTAAACGAAGCCGTTTTACATGCCGACAAAGTAGCGCATATGATTGAGTTTGAAGCCTTTATAAATAACGACTTTGTGTTTTCTCAGCGCTCTGATGGACTTATTGTATCTACCCCTACCGGCTCAACTGCTTATTCACTATCGGGGGGCGGCCCTATTCTTACTCCTGAGCTTAACGCAATAGCACTAGTGCCTATGTTTCCACATACTTTATCGAGCCGACCTCTGGTAGTTGATGCCGATAACGAAGTACGCTTAAAACTAAGCCTTGAGAACACCGATAGTTTGCAAGTTAGCTGCGACAGCCATGTGGTACTCGCCGTTTTACCTGGTGATGAGGTGGTCATTAAAAAAGCCGATAAAAAGCTGCGCCTTATTCATCCTAAAAATTACTCTTATTACAACGTATTACGCCAAAAGCTCAATTGGGGCAGTCGTTTATACTAATTTTATTGCTAAGTATCGTGCTTTAGAGCAAAATATATTTTTTATAAAATAGCTAACCAAATCAGGATTGTGCGGCAATGACTTATATTGTTTTTTTTGCTTTATTATTATTAATTACATTATTAGCTAGTTATTTAATTGTTGAAAATAACCGTAAAAAAGCAATCGAAGCGAAAAAAAAGCTTTTTAATGCTCGAGTATCACAAGTTAATACTCGCTTAAAGCTAAAGCTCAATGAGTTACTTGACGCTAAGCTTATCCGACCCAAATACCTGCCACGTATACAAGCCATTGTAAGCAATTTTTTTGTGGTGCAAGCTCACACGGATGAAAACCTAAACCAGTTAGAAAGTACTGCCGATTTACTTATTAATATACTGTCGAACGAGTTAATTAAAACTTATCAAAGCAATGTTTCTCAAAATTTAGTCGATAATATCCAGTACTTTGTAGCGGAACTTCCCTTGCAAGGTATTTTATATAACAAGACTTTTTATCAAACTATTTTACCCGCCCTTATTGTTAATATTAAAACAGAAGACATAGAACAACTCGCTGATAATATTAATAATGCTGACGAAACAAGCGAAACTAATAGCCATTCTAAAATTATTCAAGATGAAGAAATTGCGTAAGTCATAAAAATTTAATTTGCAAAAAACCAAAACACTGTATAAATTAACAGTCAATTGACTGGATGGATAAACAGTATGTTAATTGGTTTAGAAATTAAAAATTTCGCAATTGTAAGTAATTTAAGTACAGAGTGGCAAAACGGCATGACCGCAATTACCGGTGAAACGGGTGCGGGTAAGTCGATTGCTATTGATGCCCTTTCGCTATGTTTAGGCGAGCGCGCCGAAGCCTCAGCTGTGCGCCCAAACACAGATAAAGCGGAAGTATGCGCGCAATTTGATTTAAGTAATTTACCCCTCGCTCATGCTTTTTTAGAACAAAATATGTTGAGTAACACCGATAACGAATGTTTATTGCGCCGCGTGGTGTGTAAAAATGGCCGCAGCAAAAGCTACATTAATGGCAGCGCTGTAACAGCAGCGCAACTAAAAGAGCTTGGCCAGTATTTAATTTCGATTCATGGCCAACATGCCCACCAACACTTGTTAAAAGCCGAGCATCAACTGCAGCTACTAGATGCCTATGCCGGACATCATAATTTGGTCAGTGGCGTTAGCCAAAGCTATAAGCAATTTGCTAATTTACAAAAAGAATTTAAACACTTACAACAACAACAGCAGCAGCAAGCTGCGCAAAAACAACTATTAGAATACCAAGTAGCAGAACTTAACGAGTTTGCCCTACAAGAAGGTGAGTTTGAACAAATAGAAGCTGAGCATTACAAGTTAAGTAATAGCCAAACGATTTTAGAAACGTGTCAGCGTGAGTTACAGCATTTATACGAAAGTGATGAGCAAAATGCTTGTTCGTTATTGCAACACAGCGCGCAACAGTTTTCTGAGCTGGCACAATATGACGAAACATTAGCAAGTGTAGCTACATTGCTTGCAGAGGCCGCAGTACAAGTAGAAGAAGCTAGCCGAGAAGTGCGCAGTTACACTGAGCAGGCCGATTTAGATCCTGCTCGCTTGGTGGAGGTAGAAAACAGATTAAGCGGCGCTATGGATTTAGCGCGTAAACACCATATTAAACCACAGGCATTGGTTGAGTTTCATCAAGCTATTAGTCAAGAACTCGAGTCTATTAGCAATAACAGCTCTCGCTTAGAGCAGTTAGAATCTGAAATTGAAAACACACTTAGCCATTATCAACATGCTAGTGAACAGCTAAGCCAAAGCCGCCGTGAGTATGCTAATACACTAAACCGCTTAATTAGTAACAGCATGGCAAACCTGTCAATGGAAAACGGTATATTTGAAATTGCCCTAACTCAAGAAACAGAACGCGCACCAAATAGCTTAGGCTACGACAATGTATCGTTTTTAGTATCAACTAACCCAGGACAACCATTACAACCATTAGCAAAGGTTGCATCGGGTGGTGAGCTGTCGCGTATAAGTTTAGCTATTCAGGTAATTATTGCGCAAAAAGTCACAACACCTACCCTTATTTTTGATGAAGTTGATGTGGGGATCTCCGGCCCAACGGCCTCTGCTGTTGGTAAGTTATTGCGTCAATTAGGTAAGTCTACCCAAGTGATTTGTGTTACCCATTTACCGCAAGTAGCCAGCAGTGCGCATCAACAGTTTTTTGTTGCTAAAGAAATAGCAAATGGAGAAACTTTTACCCATATGCAGCCTTTAAACAAAGATGGCAGAGTTAACGAAATAGCACGCCTATTAGGGGGTGATAATATAAGTAAAACAGCAAAAGCAAATGCTAAAGAGCTAATAATGGCACACGCTTAATATTACTTTTATACGTTTATTTTAATATGTGGTTAGTAGGGTTAAGAGTTAAGGATTAAAATGCAAAATACAGTTGCCTACTTTTGTTTAACTTCGGGCTGGTTAGTGTTAATCGTTAGCCTTGTTTTTCTAATTTTGAGTACCTTTAAACATACTCACTTTAAGCAGATTTTATTGCGCTATTTAAATACAGCATTGGTATGGCAGTTATTGGTCACGCTGGTTTTTATAATGAATAATACAACAGCCACTTTAAACAATTTTATTATTAGTTGTGGGGTAATAATTACATTGCAATTGCTATGTAATTTAGCCTGTTATTTAGGTTTAAAACGCGCAAAAGCAAAAGGCAGACCCTCTTTAGATCATTTTTCTATGGACTAAGTGTTCCTGCATTTTATTCAAGCAATAAATAAAGAACTTACAGTGTAGTAAAGCGTTTTAATGTGCTGCTTTGATGTTGGCTTTTAGTAGGTATTTTATTGCTGAGCTACTCAACTTTTTAAGTCTAAAAGCTAATGTTGCAGCATTTACGCACGTCTAATTTGGTTTGGCTGGTAAGTTTTTAATGATTAATTTATCGATAAGAAACGATTAATAAAAAACAATAAAACCACTATAAAAGTGGTTTTATTGTTTTAGCAAAATTTTGTATCAATACACCTTAAAAAGCGTGCTTATCGAGATATTATTCTGCGTCAGCTTCTTTATATTTAGCTGCTGTTTCAGTAATTAATGGTTGTAATTCACCACGCTGAAACATTTCGATGATAATATCACAACCACCAACTAATTCGCCATCTACCCATAACTGTGGGAATGTAGGCCAATTTGCATAAGCAGGAAGCTCAGCACGAATGTCTGGATTAAGTAAAATATCAACATATGCAAATGGTTCACCACATGACATTAACGCTTGCGATGCTTGTGAAGAAAAACCACAGTTAGGCAACTTAGGTGATCCTTTCATGAAAAGGATTATTGGGTTTTCTGAAATTTGCTGTTTAATTTTATCAATGGTTTCCATCTACAACCTCAAAATGACGATAATTTAATATACCTAAGGCCTTGAAAATAACTCAGTGAGACCATAGATCTATAACTTAAAATGGGCAAATAAAGCCGCAATTGAAATAGTCTTTAGCAATAGCATTGCTGTTTGCTAAAACTTGAGTAGAATACTCAACAATTATAGTAACACTATATTCCCGTTTGGTATAGATAACTGGCCTGTTCCAACAGGCATTACGTATTACTAAATCGACTATTAACTAAAAGAAGATGGAGATAAAAAATGGCATTTGAACTACCGTCACTACCATATGCAATTGATGCACTTGAGCCGCATATTTCAAAAGAAACTCTTGAGTTTCATCATGGTAAACATCACAACACTTATGTTGTTAAACTTAATGGTTTGATCCCAGGCACTAAGTTTGAAAACAAATCTCTTGAAGAAATCGTATGTTCATCAGACGGTGGCGTGTTTAACAACGCTGCACAAATCTGGAACCATACGTTCTACTGGAACAGTTTATCGCCAAATGGCGGTGGTGCACCGACTGGCGCGGTTGCTGATGCAATCAATGCTAAATGGGGCTCTTTTGATGCATTTAAAGAAGCATTAAACGACAAAGCAGTTAATAACTTTGGTTCTAGCTGGACTTGGTTAGTTAAACTAGCTGATGGTTCACTAGACATAGTTAACACTTCTAACGCTGCTACACCATTAACTGATGATGGCGTTACTCCAATCCTAACTGTGGATTTATGGGAACACGCTTACTACATCGATTACCGTAACGTTCGTCCAGATTACCTTAAAGGTTTTTGGTCGCTAGTTAACTGGGAATTCGCGAACGCTAACTTCGCTTAATTAGCCCTTAAAAGCTAAATTTAAAAAGACGCTGCGGCGTCTTTTTTTATGCTTGGTAAATTACCATCTCCTTGTACAAGTACCTCTTATATTAAAAAGTCAAGATCATAATTTTTAATATAAATTTTTAATTTTATTGCACAAAAATTCAAAATCGTGACTAGACTTTAAGAAGTTAAGCTATTTTTAAAGTGGGTTTTGGAGGTCTTTATGACGATTTTTGATCATTACCAAGCACGATACGAAGCTGGACAAGAAGAAGAGTACAGTATTGCTGAGTTTTTAGATATTTGTAAAACCGACAAATCTGCCTACGCAAGTGCCCCTGAGCGCCTACTAATGGCAATTGGCGAGCCACAAATGATAGACACAGCAACAGACGCACGCTTAAGTCGATTATTTTCTAATCGTGTAGTAGCACGCTATCCTGCCTTTGCTGATTTTTATGGTATGGAAGATGCCATCGAACAAATTGTTTCTTATTTAAAACACGCCTCTCAAGGCCTAGAAGAATGTAAACAAATTCTTTATTTATTGGGTCCGGTTGGTGGTGGTAAATCATCTATTGCCGAAAAACTGAAATACTTGATGCAACAAGTACCCATTTATTCTATTAAAGGCTCCCCTGTAAACGACCACCCGCTGTCATTATTCGATCCGATTGAAGATGCTAAATTACTTGAACAAGAATACGGCATTAAACCACGCTATTTGAAAACTATTATGTCGCCTTGGGCCGGAAAACGCTTAAAAGAATTTAATGGCGACATTAGTCAATTTAAAGTGGTTAAGCGCTACCCTTCTATTTTAAATCAAATAGGGATTGCCAAAACTGAGCCTGGGGATGAAAACAACCAAGATATTTCGGCATTAGTAGGTAAAGTAGATATTCGCCAACTAGAACATTTTGCACAAAATGATCCCGATGCTTACGCCTACTCTGGATCTTTATGTTTAGCAAACCAGGGCTTAATGGAGTTTGTTGAGATGTTTAAAGCGCCTATTAAGGTACTGCATCCTCTGCTAACAGCCACCCAAGAGGGTAACTACAACGGTACTGAAGGTATTAGTGCTCTGCCCTTTAACGGCATGATACTAGCCCACTCTAACGAATCTGAGTGGCAAACTTTTAAAAACAATAAAAACAATGAGGCATTCCTAGACCGGGTATATATTGTTAAGGTTCCTTATTGCTTACGTGTTACCGAAGAAATTAAAATTTACGATAAGCTACTTCAACACAGTGAGTTGTACAACGCGCCATGCGCCCCGGGAACACTTAAAATTTTAGCGCAGTTTTCAACGCTATCACGATTAAAAGAGCCTGAAAACTCGAGCCTTTTTTCAAAAATGCGAGTGTATGACGGCGAAACCCTAAAAGACACCGACCCTAAAGCTAAATCGTATCAAGAGTATCGAGATTATGCTGGGGTTGATGAAGGTATGACAGGACTTTCTACCCGTTTTGCTTTTAAAATTTTATCGCGAGTATTTAATTTTGACACCCTAGAGGTTGCTGCGAATCCAGTACATTTATTTTATGTGTTAGAACAACAAATTGAGCGTGAGCAGTTTGCATCTGATACCGAAGAGCGTTATTTGAGCTTTTTAAAAGGCTATTTAATTCCGCAATATGTGGAGTTTATTGGTAAGGAGCTGCAAACCGCATACTTAGAGTCGTACTCTGAATACGGACAAAATATTTTTGACCGTTATGTTATTTACGCCGACTTTTGGATTCAAGATCAAGAATACCGCGACCCCGATACTGGCCAACTATTTGACCGTGATGCCCTTAATGCAGAACTTGAAAAAATAGAAAAGCCAGCGGGTATTTCTAATCCAAAAGATTTTCGTAACGAAATAGTAAACTTTGTGCTTAGGGCTCGAGCGCACCATAATGGTAAAAACCCACTGTGGACCAGCTACGAAAAATTGCGCACCGTGATCGAGAAAAAAATGTTCTCTAATACCGAAGATTTGCTACCCGTTATTTCGTTTAATACCAAAACCTCTGCCGAGGATCAGCAAAAACACGAAGACTTTGTTAATCGTATGGTCGAAAAAGGCTACACACAAAAACAAGTGCGGTTGTTATCTGAATGGTATTTACGGGTTAGAAAATCGCAATAACCTTCATATTGGTAGTTTAGGAGGTAATTAATGGCGCATTTTATAGATAGGCGATTAAACGCAAAGAATAAAAGCACGCTTAATCGCCAGCGCTTTATTAGGCGCTATAAAAAACAAATTAAAGAGGCGGTTTCTGATGCGATTAATAAACGCAGTGTCACCGACGCAAGTTCGGGAGAGAGTATTTCTATTCCGCAACGCGATATTAGCGAACCTACATTTCATCAAGGAAAAGGCGGCAATAGAGAACAAATACATCCAGGGAACGATCAGTTCTCTACTGGCGATAAAGTAGAGCGCCCTAAAGGTGGGCAAGGTGGTGGCGCAGGAGGCGGTGAAGCGAGCGACTCGGGAGAAGGCCAAGACGAATTTGTATTTTCGATTTCAAAGGATGAATATTTAGATTTATTGTTTGAGGATTTAGAGCTGCCAAACTTGCAAGAAAATCAGCTCGACAAACTAGTACAAATGAAAACTCATCGCGCTGGTTTTTGCAGCGATGGTATGCCAAGTAATATTGATATTGTACGCTCACTCAAAGGCTCGTTAGCACGGCGCGTGGCCATGAGCGCAGGTAAAAAGCGTTTATTAGCAGAGCTTGAAGCTCAGTTAGTTATTTTACTTGCACAAGCACATCCTGATAAAGCTGCTATTGTGCTGTTAAACAGTGAAATTGAACTAATTAAAAAGCAAATTAAGGCAGTGCCTTTTATTGATAATTACGACTTACGTTTTCGTAATTACGAAAAGCGCCCTCACCCTACCAGCAAAGCCGTGATGTTTTGTATTATGGATGTGTCTGGCTCTATGGATCAGGCCACAAAAGACATGGCTAAGCGCTTTTATATTTTGCTATATCAGTTTTTAACACGCAGCTATAAAGACATTGAAGTAGTATATATTCGCCATCACACGCAAGCTAAAGAAGTTGACGAACAAGAGTTTTTTTACTCCCAAGAGACCGGCGGCACGATTGTTTCGAGTGCCCTTAAACTCATGGACGAAATAATTAAAGAGCGCTACAACTCTGAACAATGGAATGTGTATGCCGCGCAAGCGTCTGATGGTGATAACTGGGCAGACGACACACCGCAATGTGGACAAATTTTGCGTAATAAATTATTAAACGCAGTGCGCTATTTTGCCTATATAGAAATAACCACACGGGCGCATCAAAGTTTATGGCGCGAGTATCAAGACATAACCCAAAGCCATGCTAATTTTGCCATACAACATATTCAAAGCGTTGAGGATATTTACCCTATTTTTAGAGAGCTATTTAAAAAAGGTCGTCAGCAGCAAGGGGCTGCATAGCCTAAGCGAGGTAGTAAATATGAAGGATAAACATATAAGTGATGGCCCAGATTGGACTTTTGAGTTATTGGCCCAGTACCGTGATGAAATAGCCCGTGTTGCACAGCACTATCGCTTAGACACGTACCCTAATCAAATTGAAGTGATCACCGCTGAGCAGATGATGGATGCCTATTCTAGCGTTGGTATGCCTATAGGCTATAGCCATTGGTCATACGGTAAAAAGTTTATTCAAACTGAGCAAAATTATAAACGCGGTCAAATGGGATTAGCCTACGAAATCGTCATTAACTCCGATCCATGTATTGCCTATTTAATGGAAGAAAACACCCTGCCCATGCAAGCACTGGTTATGGCGCATGCTTGTTATGGGCATAATTCTTTTTTTAAAGGGAATTACTTATTTAAAACCTGGACCGACGCCGGCTCAATTATCGATTACCTACTGTTTGCTAAAAAGTACATTAGCCGCTGCGAAGAAAAATACGGTATTACTGAGGTAGAAACCCTGCTCGACTCTTGTCATGCGCTAATGAATTACGGCGTAGACAGATACAAGCGCCCGCAACGTATTTCATTATTTGAAGAACAAAAGCGCCAGCAAGAACGAAAAGACTATCTACAATCACAAGTAAACGAGTTGTGGCGCACTATTCCAGCTCAACAACAAGAAGCTAAAAAGCATGAGCGTCATTTTCCACAAGAGCCACAAGAAAATATTTTATACTTTATTGAAAAAAATGCGCCATTGCTAGAGTCATGGCAGCGTGAAATCATTCGGATTGTACGTAAAATATCGCAATATTTTTATCCGCAAAAACAAACCCAGGTGATGAATGAAGGTTGGGCTACATTTTGGCATTATACTATTTTGAATCACTTATATGACGAAGGAAAATTGACTGATTCATTTATGATGGAGTTTTTACAAAGCCACACTAATGTGATTTATCAACCACCTTATAATAGCCAATATTACTCGGGTATAAACCCTTATGCTCTGGGCTTTAATATGATGGTAGACATTCGCCGTATTTGTGAGCAGCCAACAGAGGAAGATAAACGCTGGTTCCCGCAGTATGCTGGCAGTAATTGGCTCGACACGCTGCACTTTGCTATGCAAAACTTTAAAGATGAAAGTTTTATAAGCCAGTTTTTATCACCTAAACTGATCCGTGACTTTAAATTATTTACTATTGTTGATCATACAAATAACCCTCATTTAGAAATAGGTGCTATTCATGATGATAATGGCTATAAAGCAGTGAGAGAGGCGTTATCGGCGCAATATAATTTAAGTAATCACGAGCCTAATATTCAAATCTATAATGTTGATATTAGAGGCGACAGATCTCTTACATTACGTTATGTGCCGCACAATAATATTCCGCTCGCTAACTCACACGATGAAGTACTTAAACATCTTTACCGTTTATGGGGATTTAAAGTAAAGCTAGAACAAGAGTCGAGTAGCGGTGAGGTTTCTATTCTTAGTCAATGTCCAATAGATGATTATCGCCATACCACGGAGTAAATAATCTAGGTTATGGATAATAGATTTATTAAGCAACGCTGCATACTCGCGTTAACTAACCGATATAAAAAATGACGCTTAGGCGTCATTTTTTATATCATCAAACATAGTAATACTATTCCTACCATTGTGTTTTGAATTATAAAGTGCTTTATCGGCAGCCTCAATCCAGCGTTCATGGTTTTTAAATTCATTACTATAAGAGGCAATGCCAATACTAACCGTCATACTCACTAGCTGATCTTTGTAAGCCACCGGGGTTGCCGCAATTAGTTCACGTAAACGCTCGGCTATTATCATCGCACCTTGTTTATCAGTATCGAGTAAGGTGATAGCAAATTCTTCACCACCGTAGCGCCCTGCTATATCTGTTTCGCGCAATGTGCCTTTTAGTAATTTTGCAATATGACGCAATGCCTCGTCACCACAACTGTGGCCGTACTCATCGTTCACTTTTTTAAAGTGGTCAATATCAAACATTAATAAAGTACTGCAACCACCACTGCGTTTAGTACGCAAAAACTCTTGGCGTAACGTATGTTCCCAGTGCCCTCGGTTAGCTAGCTGCGTTAAGCTATCGGTTTGACTAACTTGCTCAAGCTTTTTATTTAACTGTTCGAGTTCTTTTTTATTAACGGCTACATCTGTTACATCGTAAATAATAATACATATATGCTCAACATCACCACGGGTATTTGTTAGTGGAATAAAGGTGGCATTTTGGTACATATAATCAGCTTTGCCGGTAATTGGCCGATAGTTTTTAAAACGAAAGATATAAGGTTGCTGTTCCCAAATTGTAAACGAGCGGTTTTTTAGTACAAACACGGATTCAGATTTACTTCTAAACCACTTTTCATCTATTGCGGGAAATAAATCAAATAAGTCTTTGTGTTTAACTGCGCTTGGCAGTAATCCAGAATGATTTTCCATAAAACCATTCCATACACACACTTTATATTCTCTGTCGAGCACCACTAGGCCCACATCAACAGTATTAAACATATCCATTAACCAATGGATTTCATTCATATTTAAATCAGCTGACATAATCGTTAATCTTCTAATAGGTAGGCAACTTTGTACTTCAAAGTTTTTAGTGAGTCTTCGGTAAATAACAACATCAAATCGCAATTTATATTGTGGTTTTCAATACCGTAACTTATCTCGATTGCTAAGGTACGTTGCCAACGTGGTTTGTTAGATTTAACCAGCTCTGATACATCTCTATGCTGACCCAGTACTATGGGATGCCCTTGGCTAAATGTCATATCAAGTTGTTTAGAGAGTCCAGTTAAAATAGCGCCAATAAGTATATTACTGATATCCATTAACAGCTCTAGCTCTACTTTTTCATTGAGCTCACCGTCGTAGTTCATTAGCGATGCTATTTCTTTAAAGCTCGAGTCATTTAAAAGTAGTAATGCTTCCCCTGATACACCGCCGCCTATAAAGCCTTGGCAGATACCCGAGGTTGAGGTGCTGTTATCAATTGAGCGCAGCGCCATATCAAGCTCATTTACTTCTAGAATATTAACATTAGGTATGGGCAGCTTAACAAATACATTAAGTAACCTTGCGAGTAGGTCGCCTGCTTGCCCCATGGCCACGTTAGTAAGCTCTTGGTATATATCTCGTACATCAGGGTCTACCTGCTCACCTAACGAGTGCGCAAGGCGCTCTCGCATTGCTTTATCTTTAATGCCATGATGTTCAATAATAGTGGCTAGCTTTTCTGCGGAGCAAGGTTTTTGAATAAAATCAATTGCACCTAGCTCTAATACGCGCTCATGTGCCGCCGGCTGAATATCGCCAGAAACCACCACAGTGAGCACATTAAGACCAAGCTCTCGTATCGCTATGAGTACTTCATAACCATCCATTTCCGGCATATTTAAATCAAGAAAAAGAATTTCTGGCTGTATTTTTTTTATTTGGTTTATACAATCTACACCGTCATGCGCAAATTCAATTTTAATATCCCAATCCACTGGTAAAGATCGAGCTAATTGGCGTCTAGCTAATTTTGAATCATCACATATTAGTACCGATGTTGACATATTCTCTCTCTATTTTGACCCTGTTATAGGTATCAAACTGCATTAATAAAGGTTTAATTATTGTTTTTTATATACATATTTTTTACATATGTATGTTATATCAAAGTATACCTTGTTTACAATTTTTGATTAATAAATAAAAGCATCTACTTCTTCTGCTTGGTGAGCACTTCGCAGTATAATACACTTAACGCTATTACAGCCTGAATCTAAAAGGAAATACCCTATGTTTCGCTCGTTAATTTTTGCATTAAGTGCATTTAGTTCTGTGGCCTTTGCTGCCGATTATACCGAAAACACGCTTGATGCTGGCAAAGTATCCGCACAAGGTAAACCTGTTACTTTATTAGGTAAGGGAGTTGCTGTAGGTGATAGCGCACCAGAGTTTAAAGTGGTCGACGCTAACTTTACCCCTGTTACATTGAGTGCGTATAAAGGCCAAGCCGTTTTGATTAGCGTAGTACCTAGTTTAGATACCGGTATTTGCAGCCTACAAACTAAACACTTTAACGAAAAAGTAGCACAACAATTTCCAAACATAACCATGTTGACCATTAGTAGCGATTTACCTTTTGCGCAAAAACGTTTTTGCAAAGCTGAGAACATAGATAAGGTAATTGTGCTTTCTGATTCGGTATGGCACGACTTTGGTCAGAAGTATGGATTTATAATTAAAGATATGGGGCTACTAACACGCGCTGTACTTATTTTAGATAAAAACCATAACGTGGTTTATAAGCAATTAGTGAGTAACCTTGCAACTGAACCAGAATACGCCAGCGTGATTGAAAAACTAAAGGCACTTTAAATTAACCTAAACTCTGCACAAAAAAACCGCTAAATTTTACATTAGCGGTTTTTATTTAATAGAGGACTGTAAATTAGCCTAATAGCTCACCTAACTGTTTGCTAATAGCATCAACAGCTTGTGTACCATCTAGCTTATGATACTGGGTGTTACCCGCAGCAGCTTCTGCTTGGTAGTAATCAACCAATGGCATAGTTTGCTCATGGTAAATACCTAAGCGTTTACGTACTGTTTCTTCAGTATCGTCTGCACGAATAATAAGCTCTTCACCTGTTTCGTTGTCTTTATCTGCCACTTTTGGTGGATTATAAACAACGTGATAAACACGACCAGAACCTGGATGAACACGACGTCCACCCATACGCTCAACAATCACTTCATCAGCAACATCAAATTCAATAACGTGATCAACCACTACGCCATTTTCTTTCATCGCATCAGCTTGTGGAATAGTGCGCGGGAAACCGTCTAATAAAAAACCATTTTCGCAATCAGCTTTAGTAATACGCTCTTTTACTAAACCAATGATAATATCGTCAGAAATTAACTGGCCTGCATCCATTACTTTTTTTGCTTCAAGACCCAGTGGAGTGCCTTCTTTAATTGCTGCACGTAACATATCACCAGTCGAAATTTGTGGAATACCGTATTTATCCATCAAGTACTGAGCTTGAGTGCCTTTACCTGCACCCGGCGCGCCCAAAAGAATAATGCGCATATCATTGTCCCTTAGTAATAGTTTGTTTTTTGAAGCCTGAATTCTTCCATAAGCGCCGCCGATACTCAAGCAACTTATACTAATTGATAAGTCATTAGCGGGCATATAGCGTATAAAAAAGGGAACTTAGGTTCCCTTTTAACTTAATCTTTAATTTTTTAAACTTATTTGCTTAATTCAAGCATAAGTTTATTTAAGCGAGTTACAAACCCTGTAGGGTCTTTAAGTGTGCCACGCTCTGCAAGTAACGCTTGGTCAAGTAATACATGCGACCACTGTGCAAACTTATCTTCGTCTTGCTCATCATTTAAATGCTTAACAAGTTGATGCTCTGGGTTTAGCTCAAACACAGGTTTTGCTTCAGGAGCGGCTTGACCAACCGATTCCATTAGCTTTTGCATTTGTGAGCTCATGTCGTTGTCATCGCTAACAACACATGCTGGAGAGTCGGTTAAACGATGCGTAAAACGCACTTCTTTAACTTCATCACCTAACGCAGTTTTAATACGCTCTACTAAACCGGCAACTTCTTTTTCAGACTCTTCTTGCGCTTTTTTAGTCTCTTCGTCGTCAAGCTTACCTAAGTCTAAATCACCACGGGTGATTGATTGTAGTTGCTTATCAGCAAATTCAGTTAAGTGGCTCATCATCCACTCATCTACACGGTCACTTAGCAGTAATACTTCAATGCCTTTTTTACGGAAAATCTCTAAATGCGGAGAGTTTTTCGCAGCAGTAAACGTATCAGCCACTACGTAGTATATTTTTTCTTGGCCTTCATTCATGCGCTCAACGTATTGCTCAAGCGATACATCTTGCGTTGCTGAATCGGTATGCGTAGAAGAGAAACGTAATAGTTTACAAATTGCTTCTTTATTAGCTGCATCCTCTGCAGGGCCTTCTTTGATCACTTGACCAAATTCATTCCAAAATACTTGGTAATCGTCCGCTTTGTTTTTAGCCATACGCTCAAGCATTTTAATAATACGCGATGTACACCCTTTACGAATAGCTTGCGTTACTTTGTTGTCTTGTAGAATTTCGCGAGATACGTTAAGTGGTAAATCGTTTGAATCTAACAAGCCTTTTACAAAACGTAAATAACTTGGCATGAATTGTTCAGCGTCATCCATAATAAACACGCGTTGTACGTACAGTTTTAAACCACTTTGGCGATCACGATTCCATAAGTCGAATGGCGCTTTTTTAGGGATGTATAACAAACTAGTGTATTCAGTTTTACCTTCTACCTTGTTATGCGCCCAACTTAGTGGATCTTCCCAATCGTGGCTTACGTGCTTGTAAAACTCTTTGTATTCGTCATCTGAAAGCTCTGACTTATCACGAGTCCACAGTGCAGTAGCGCGGTTAATACTTTCCCACTCACCTGGTACTGCTGGGATTTTTTCGCCATCTTCCCCTTCAGACTCTGGCACTTCTGCTTTGTACATTTGTACTGGGGTCGAAATATGATCCGAGTATTTAGTCACTATGCTGCGCAGGCGCCACTCATCAGCAAACTCTTTTTCTTCTTCGCGAAGATGTAGAATAATGTCGGTACCACGGCCTTCTTTTTCAATTTCTTGCAGCGTGTACTCGCCTTCGCCTTGAGACTCCCACTCGTAAGCAGTTGTTTCGCCAGCTTTACGGGTGCGAACCGTTACTAAGTCTGCCACGATAAATGCTGAGTAAAAACCAACACCAAACTGACCAATTAACTGCGAGTCTTTACTTTGATCGCCAGTTAAGTTTTTGAAAAACTCAGCAGTACCCGATTTTGCAATCGTCCCTAAAGAGCTTATTACTTCATCGCGGGTCATACCAATACCATTATCAGAAATAGTAATGGTGTTAGCTTCTTTGTCAGCGCTAATACGCACACGTAAGTCAGCGTCGCCTTGGTACAGATCACCTTGTGATAATGCTAAAAAGCGTAACTTGTCTGCTGCATCTGAGGCATTTGACACAAGTTCACGTAAAAATATTTCTTTATTAGAATAAAGAGAATGAATCATTAAGTTTAATAATTGTTTTACTTCTGTTTGAAAGCCTAATGTTTCTTTTTGTGCTGCAGTCATTTATATATCTCCAATTTGCAAAGTGTCTGCGTTATGCACTTAATATGGGGGGAGCTGCTAGAACTTCAAGGGAAAAAATAAAAAAAGTCCTAACCAATATTGTCTTAAAACTAAAACGTACCAGCGCATTGCATATGAATTTGTTCATTGCTTACCGGGTGCTGAAAATACAAATCACTTGCATGAAGCTGTAAGCGCGCTGCCATATGCTCGCTTTGTGCATTGTTATATAAATCGCACCCTAAAATAGGATGCCCTATAAACTGGCTGTGAATACGCAATTGGTGCGTACGCCCTGTAATGGGTGTAAATTGCACTAAGGTTCGCTGTGGTTGCGTTAGGCGCTGCAGCACTTTATATTCACTTACGGCTGTTTTACCTGTGGTTTCGCAGATTTTAACCCGCGGAAAAAGCAGTTTATCTTTTGCTATCGACGCACTAATTTGCCCTTCGTCGTCAATTAACCATCCGTGTAACATGGCTACATAGCGCTTTTTAATTGTACGCGCCTGAAACTGTTTATTTAGGTGCTTAGAAGCCGCCGCGTTTAATCCCACAATCATAATGCCTGATGTACCTAAGTCTAACCTATGCGGTAACTTAGCCTCAGGGTACGCAGCCGTAATACCTGTTTGCCCATTTACCAAACGATAATGCACAGAATCCCAATTGAGCGGATTTTTACCCGACAAACTCAACAAACCACTGGGTTTGTTGATCAGTAAAATGTCTTCATCGTGATAAACAATCTGCACGCTCTGATCACACTGCGGCGCGACAAAGTTATCAATAGCGCAGGGGGTTAAGTGATGAAATTCAGACATAGTCTTCCTAATAACACATAGCGCCACCTAGGCGGCATGTGTCTGGTTCAAAGTAAAGTGAGTAAATTACACCGGTAAAGCTGAGCGCTGATTAGCTGCTCTGCTAGGGATAACACTTGATACAGGGCCATTTATTAAAAGCAGATAGTAACATTTGCCGCTGTAAAATAACCCATGAATTGGTTAATCAGTGTGACTTAATAGGCAAAATGCAGCATCGCTTCAACAAAAAAGCTTTGATCTTTTTCTAAATTCGCTCTGTTACTCATATTTATATAGCTGGTAATCAGTTCAAAAGAGATTTTTTTTGTATACAAATACTGTGTTGTTAAGCTATAAGTATCGGCAATTTTAGCGCCTTTTAATTGCTCATTAGCAATAAATAGACTCCTGCCAGGACCAAAAATATCGCCCTGTTCGTTCACTCTAAATAATCGACGCATATCCAAACTAATATCAAATTTATCAGTAAGTTGAGCTTGCAATTTTGCGCCTATATGTTTGATATTTGTGGTAGAAAATATACCTGCCTCAGAATAATACGGCGCTTTTGCATATAAAGATCGAAAATATCCATCTTCATGCCCTGCCTCACCGCCCGTTGCATAACTTAAAGTAGGGCCAAACTTTAAGTTTGCGAAAGAATACAGCCCAGAAAACTGTGCAAACCATGCTTTAGTATGCTCACTCTTTACTATGCTGGTTTGATGAGCCACGTGAAAAGTGCTACTAAAACGGCCTGATTTTTTACGATATTGGGCTTCAATAGTGTGTCTGCTTTCGTTATTTTCTGCCGTGGTATCGCGGTACCACATGCTGTGCAGCAGTAATTCAGCTGTGCTCAAGTACACACCTGTTATTCTTTCAGAAGATAAATGTTTATCATCAAACACGCCTGCTTTGCTAACCACAGCATAGCCATGGTATGCATTAATTTGCAGCTGGTTAAGGACGTTATTTTGATACATCACGCCATCGAAGCGTCTTCTTACGTTGGTACCTTCGCGCTTACCTAACAACCTTTGGTCTGCAACTGACCAAACTTGTCGACCTAATTTAATAGCATGATTAGGGCTTGTAACACTCAGATAGCCTTGATGCAGATCAAATTCATTATGCTCAAATGAATATTTTCCTTGTGCAAAAGAGGAATCATACGCAGCAATCGTTTCGAGATAAAATAAGCTATTATTACTAAGTGGCAAATCTGCCTTAAGTAGCAGTCGAGCGAAGTTGGTTGATAAATCAGTATCGGAGAGCTCATTATTTTCAATGTGTTGAAACTTAATACGTCCTTCAACGGCAACCTCAGCCAAAACACAACTACTAAGTAAAAGTAATAGTAAAGACAAACCATATCGAGTCATTTAACTTTCTCCGCACGCGACGACTAGCTAAGCTAGCTCATCAGTTAAACCTAAAGAACCACAATAATTGGTTATCTTTATTGTGTAGCTAAACGGATATTAATTTATTCCAGCCAAGCTATTTACGGTATCGGTGTTGTTTACACTAATTTTTTTGCAAACACAGCTGAAATTATAAGTGATTATTAAAAAGATCAATATTATAAAAAATAGCCTGTTACACTCTACTCACGAGAACGTAATGCCATTGTGCGTATAGTTCTTACTCAAACAGTAAATTACTCGAGGTTTTCAGCTAGTAAAAGCGAATGACATCCCAGATAGCACCTACCAATAAAGCATTAAACACTGAGCACTCCTAATAGAGCCTTAAGGTATAAAATGATAAAAACGATAGCTTATTAAGTGCAGCAATCGTTGTGGCGTTAGTTTCAGCCACGGCTAATGCGAGCAGCGCATATGGATATGGATATGGATATGGAGTGAACTACCCAGCGGCTAAAGATCACAGGGTTTTCTCGTTAAGTAATCGATAAAAATGCAGATCGTATTGCAGCAGGAACAAGTTTACTTGGTTACGATGTATATCGTACAAGCGATATACAGGGTAAATCTGATGGGTTTACTAAGATTAATGAGGCAATGATTGCTGCTAAAGGTTTGCAGATTGCCCAAGTGAAAAGTCGTCACCATTACGCGTTAACCGATACACTGCTATTAACAGAGAGAGTTATTAAACGTATAGTTCGTCACTCTAGTTATAGTCCAATCTCAGCGGTTGCTTAGTCAGCCTATGTAACCTGAGCTCCGGATAATAAACTTAAATATAACTATGATTCAATACGTGAGTAAATCTCTTAACCAAAATTTATCCTAAGCGTCTTACGCGGTTATAATGCTATTAATTAAAGCGAAAATTAATCAGCCGACACAACATAAGTTATGTGGGCTGATTTAGTTATTCAAATAGCCGTGCTAGTTCAGTCTTGTGTTACCGCTCGTCTGCCACTAAAGGCATGCATTAACGTTGTCCCGTCGACTAAGTCAAGCTCACCACCTACCGGTATGCCATGGGCAATACGCGAGGCACCTACTTTGTATTTATGACAAAGCTGGGCAATATAATGTGCGGTGGTTTCGCCTTCAACCGTAGGGTTGGTTGCTAAAATCACCTCACTTATACCGCTTTGAGCCAGCTTTGTCTCTAAAACATCTAGGCCAATTTCTTTAGGGCCAATACCATCAATAGGCGATAAATGCCCCATTAATACAAAGTACAACCCTAAATATTGACCCGTTTGCTCTATAGCAAGTACGTCGCTTGGCGATTCAACAACACATAATATGCCGCTGTCTTGGCGTTTAGTACTTAAACAAATATCGCACTGCGACTGCTCGCAAAAAGTGCGACATGACTCACAATGACCAACCGCCGTCATAGCTTTTGTCAGTGCATTGCCAAGTTGAGTGCCCCCTTTACGGTCGCGCTCTAGCAAGTGAAAAGCAATTCGTTGCGCTGACTTAGGGCCAATGCCCGGCTGACAACGCAATGCTTCTATAAGCTGAGTTAAACTAGCTGAAAGTTGCATATAGGCTTAAAACGGCATTTTCATACCTGGTGGTAATTGCATACCGCCAGTTACTTTACCCATACGCTCTTGTGTTTCGTCTGCTACACGGCGTACAGCATCGTTACATGCAGCTGCAAGTAAGTCTTCAATCATGTCTTTGTCGTCTTGCATTAAGCTCTCATCAAGCTCTACGCGACGAACGTTGTGATTACCTAGCATAGTTACTTTAACTAAACCGGCACCGGCTTCGCCTACAACTTCTAATGTTGCAATTTCGTCTTGGGCTTTTTGCATGCGATCTTGCATTTGCTGCGCCTGCTTCATCATGTTACCCATTCCACCTTTAAACATAACTTTCTCTCTTTCTTTTTTAATACATTAACTAGGTTACTAAATAAGGGCTGTTGTAATAAATTACAATGCCTGAATGCTGTTTTCGTCAATTTCGGCGCTAAATAGCTGCTGAAATTGTACTATATTATCGTCTGAGGTGATCACATCTATTGCTTGCTGATGACGACCTGCATCAATTTTTTGCTGAATTAAGTAAGGCGAATCAATCACCCCTTTAGCAAAATTAATACTCAGTGTTACATTGTGCTCATAAATACTGGATAACACCGCATCAAGTCTTTGGCGTAGCATGGGCGTATCTAAATGTTTTTGTGATTCATCAACATCTATATGCAAATTATTGCCTTGCTTAGTAAAAATAGAGTGCAACGCAAACTGGCGCATACGCCCGCCTAATCCCATGCGTTTAATTAAATATGCCCACTCGTCTTGCTGATGCGCAAAGCGAATTTCGCTTATTGGGCTTTGAAAATCATCAGGCGCTGGAATGCTAGGCTGCGCTACAACAACTTCGGGTACTTTTTGCGGGTTAATTTGCTCAAGTAACTCAGGGGCTAAATTTTCGGTAATTGTTTGGTGCTTTGCTTTAAAGTCTATTTTTCGCTCAGGCTTTGACTCAAACTGAGCTTGGCTTGCTGCCTTGTTTTGGCTCCCCGCTAGTGGGAGCTGTGGCTTTTTTTCGCTCTCACCTGCGAAATCATTAGGCCACGGCGGCGGATTATCTGCGTGTGTTTGCTGCGCATTATTGTTAGCTCTACTGTGATCAATTGCATCGCTATTTGTTGTAACATTTTGCTCATTGCTGTTACTGCTATTAGCTGTAAAACGACTCGGGCGAGTGTTAGCAGAGCTTAAATTTGCTGTATTTTGCTGCTCCGTCTCTTTTGCATTTGAGAGCTTACCCGCACCCGATATATTTCTATCTCTTAAAATACGTGCAATAGCAGATTGCGCTCGCGCTTCTTGTTCGCTAATTGAGGTGTCTGTTGCTTGGCTTTGCTGAGCTTGCGCTGCCGTATTTGTTGCAGGGTTAAACCCTTGATCAACCGCACTACTAATAACATCATCAAACTGTGCAGC
The DNA here is from genome assembly GCF_040308885.1 of Pseudoalteromonas sp. 120-MNA-CIBAN-0494. NCBI lineage: Bacteria > Pseudomonadati > Pseudomonadota > Gammaproteobacteria > Alteromonadales > Pseudoalteromonadaceae > Pseudoalteromonas > Pseudoalteromonas sp. 120-MNA-CIBAN-0494. Next base: position 4,363 of record NZ_JBEOOE010000016.1, on the reverse strand, counting down.
TAATGAGTGCTCTAAATTACTTTGCTGTAAGTAGGCTTCATCTTCGCTTTGACGCTGGGCTTGCTCGTCAGTAACGTCATTTGTATGCTGATGTTGCTGAGTTACTAATTGCTCACTCGCCGCTTCATTTGGCACAGCCGACACAATTGTTGGCTCTACTGCTTGATCAACTGCTGGTACCGCAGTTGAAACCTGCTGCGTTGTACTAGAGTTATTATTAAGTGGATCGGGCGCTACGTTTTGCGGCTCTGATAGCTTAGCGACCTCAGCTGGTTTTGGCTCAATAATTTGTGGTTGCGTTGTATCATTAATTTGAGCTGTGCTTGGTAGCGGTTTACTTTTATTTAAAATATCACGTAAGGCACTGGCCTTTGTCGTATTACTTTGCACCGGCTGTGTATTTACAGCTACTGGTTGCTGACTTTGTGTATCAATTGGCTGAAACGCTAACAGCCTCAGCATAATCATTTCAAAGCCTAAACGAGGCTCTGGCGCCCATTGTAGATCTTTTTTACCGTTTAACAGGAGCTGATAGTAAATTTGAATTTGCTGTGGATTTGTATTTTGAGCAACATGCGTGATGTAATCGGCATTTGTTTCATCAAGGGCGGCAGCTTCAGGCACTAATTGGCTTAACTGTGTCAAATGCGTTAATGCAATTAAATCATCTAGTAAGGCCACATAATTAGGATTTCTGCTAGCAACATTAGCTACTTCTTTCATTAGCGCTGCGCCATCTTGGGCAAGTAACGCGGCTAGTAAACTTTGGCTATAATGGGTGTCCATTAAACCAAGCATAGTTTGTACAGCTTGGTTATTAATATCACCATTAGTTTGCGCTATAGCTTGATCGGTTAAGCTAAGTGCATCTCGCATACTACCGTCTGCGGATTTGGCAATAATGCGCAAAGCATCGTCGTCAAAGTTCAGTTTTTCATACGTCAGTACGTGTTCAAGCTGAGTTTTTATTTCACTTTGCGATAACGCATTTAAGTTAAATTGTAAGCAACGAGATAATATAGTGACAGGTAGCTTTTGTGGATCGGTAGTCGCAAGTAAAAACTTCACGTGCTCAGGCGGCTCTTCCAACGTTTTTAGTAGCGCATTAAAGCTGTGCTTAGAAAGCATGTGAACTTCATCGATTAGGTATACTTTATAACGGCCCCGTGTAGGCGCGTATTGTACGTTATCGAGTATTTCGCGAGTATCTTCTACTTTAGTGCGCGAAGCTGCATCTATTTCGAGTAGGTCAATGTAACGTCCTGCTTCTATATCTTTACAGCTACTACATTGACCACACGGATTTGCCGAAATGCCTTCATCACAATTTAAGCTTTTAGCAAAAATACGCGCTATTGTGGTTTTACCCACACCTCGGGTTCCAGTGAATAAATAAGCGTGGTGCAGTCTATTTTGCGTTAGCGCATTAACCAGCGCTTGTTTAACATGAGACTGTCCAACCAATTCATGAAAGGTTTGTGGACGCCATTTTCTCGCTAGAACCTGATAACTCATCGATTACTCGCCTTCGAATTCAACCAATTTTAGGATTTTAATACCCATTTTTGCGATACGCTTTTCACCACCAAGCTCTGGTAATGAAACAACAAATGCTGCATCAGTGGCTTCGCCACCTAATTTTTGCACTAATTTAATGGTTGCTTCAATAGTACCACCGGTTGCTAGTAAGTCATCCACAAGCAATACTTTGTCACCTGGAACGATAGCATCTACATGCAGTTCTAATGTGTCTTCGCCATATTCAAGTAGGTAGTCTTGACGAACAACTTCACGCGGCAGTTTGCCAGGCTTACGCACTGGAATAAATGGAATACCCAAAGCATAAGACAAGGGTGCACCAAAAATAAAACCTCGTGATTCAGTACCAATAATTTTGGTAAAGCCCTGATCTTTATATGCAGCAATAAAAGCATCGATAGTCGCTTTAAATGCATCTGGGTTTGCCATTAGTGTAGTTACATCGCGAAACATAATGCCCGCTTTAGGGTAATCAGCAATAGTAGTTATGCTGTTTTTGATAATTGCTGGTGTTACTTGAGTCATAATTTTAACTGCTCAATGGTTTATATTACAAAGCAGCTGATTATAACCTTAAGTGACCTTTGATTGCGAGTTTGACGTTATTATAAAAGGTGTTTTAACCGTTTCAGTCGAGGGGAAGTTTTATAAATAAGGCTGTTGGTAACAACAGCCTTGAGATAAATAATTAAGATAACACAGCAAACCAGCCAACAATTGCATTTAAGCAACCAATACCTACAAATATAGCTACGAAGCCAAAAAAGTACGCTGCATTGAACGGATCTTTAAATTCTTTATCATCTGACATTTTTACAACCTTTTATTAAGCACGACACATAAGGGCGTCATAATAAACGATGTAAAATAATCTATAAAGAGCTTAAGCTTGATTTTTTGTCACTATAATCCCAAGCTCAGCCATGGCACGTAAAGTAACAAGTGCGCCTTGGGCAATTTGTGCAGCGCTAAACTGCACAGCATGGCGGGTTACTTGCTCGCAAATAGTATCGAGTATCAAACCATCATGCTCACTTATAATCGATAATAACAAGGCTGTCATAGCATTAGTTGTTAAAAATTGAACTTCATCATCGCCATCGCGATATACAACAAAATAATTTGGCTGTGCTGATGGTTGTTGCGGCTGAAACTGTGTACTTATTGTTTGCACCGCAAATTGGTAACTTAAATTACGTGCAGTACTTGATAAGTACAAACGCGCAGAAGCAACCTGATCAGACGCTATGAGTTGCTCATTTTCAGCCTGCTGTGTAATAGCTACATCTAATTCAATCCATTCATAATGGGCAAGCTCGAGCATAAATGGCGGATCATATTTTTGCATCTCATAATTACTTGATAAATAATTAATGAACTCCCCTGCTATATCTAAAAAATACGGTGAGTGACAATCATATTCACTAAAAAATCGGCGAATAAGCATTTGCCATTGTTTATCGCTGTATAAGGTTTTTAACACCGGAAAACCTGACGAAATAAACCCAACAATATTATTAAAAAATAAATCGCGGTAAATCGCCATGCGTCTATCTTCAATTCCTTGCGGCTTTTTATTTTGGCTGGGTTTGCGAATATGCGCCATAAATTCGTTTTGTATTTCAATAAAGCTCATAACTAAATACTCCTTTTGCAGGCACTCTAGGTTCAGACATGCTTATTAAGCTCGCTGTTTGATTAATGATTTATCAAGGTATTTTGCTTGCAGGTTATGAATAATATCTAGCTCTTTGGTTAATACATTAATGGTCGGTATATTAAAATCTCGCTCGAGCAACGTCGAAAATACACCGTGAGTTTGGTACGCTTTATCGAGTAACTGCCAAACTGGGTCAATTACATCTGCACCATGAGTATCTACAATTAGATCATCTGCTTCATTGTAATGCCCAGCTACATGGCCGTAAGCAATGCGCTGTGTAGGTAATCCGGTTAAAAAGGCTTCGGCGTCATAACCATGGTTTACTGAGTTCACATAAATATTATTCACATCGAGTAACAGCTTACAATCAGCTTGCTCTAAAATAGCATTAGTAAACGCCAGCTCTGACATTTTCTGCCCTGGGGCTGCGTAATAAGACACATTTTCTATAGCAATTTGGCGCCCTAATATATCTTGTACTTGTTTGATACGCGGCACTACATGAGCAATCGCTTCTAAAGTAAACGGAATAGGCATTAAATCGTACATATGCCCAGTGCCAGAGCAGTAACTTAAGTGCTCGCTGTAAATTTTTACATCATGTTCATCAAAAAACTTTTTAAGTGATTTTACAAATTCAATATCAATTGGCGCAGTTGAGCCAATTGAGAGCGATAAGCCATGACAAGCAAAACTATTAGCACTGGTTAATGCTTTAAATTGTTTTTTAAAACGCCCACCTAATTTCAGCCAATTTTCTGGAGCAACTTCCATAAAATCGACTTGTTTAGGTACATGCATTAGTAACTCGTCAAGCATTTCTCTGCGTAAGCCTAAACCAACCATACCTAAGTCAGTATTTATAATTTGTGTCATAACCACTCCCAACAAAAAGGGCCAACCGGCCCTTTATTCTATATGGTATTAAAGTATTTAACCTGAAGTAAAGTTATTCTACTTTAATAAATTTTAATGACCGCCACACTTACCTTCACCACACTTGCCTTCTTTTTTGGCTTTTGCATCTACGTCACTTTTAGCTTCGCCACATTTGCCTTCTTTTTTAGCTTTTGCATCTGCGCCACATTTAGCTTCGCCACATTTGCCTTCTTTTTTAGCTTTTGCATCTGCGCCGCATTTAGCTTCGCCACATTTGCCTTC
>NZ_JBEOOE010000015.1:0-82298 GCF_040308885.1 Pseudoalteromonas sp. 120-MNA-CIBAN-0494 | reverse complement strand
CGTTCAATCTGAGCCATGATCAAACTCTTCAATTAAAAAGTTTTATGTCTTTCGACAGCTCAATGAATTCTGAATTTATTTTAATATCTTTCGATATTGAATTGACTGTGCCGAAGCAACTTATAAATAAGTTACTTCTGTTGGTCACTCAGTTTTCAATTGAGACTCTAATTTGTTTGCCTCGCTACCTAAGTAGATTGGCTGTTAGAACTCAATCTGTACGAGTGCCCACACAGATGATTGCTTTATATTGTTAAAGAACGTTGCGGAAATAAAGTAAAACTTTATTTCGCTAGGGCTGCGCATATTACGCTTTCCTATTTTTTTGTCAACACTTAAATGTAAACTTTATAAAAATCTAAATTTAAGTTTTACTCGACTCACTGATTGACTCTTGCCTCGCTAAGCGTTGCTGTCTGCCGTCTCAGTGGGGTCGCATTATAGGGCGCAGCCAGTTTTACGCAAGCGTTTTTTAAAGAAAACTTAAAATAAAACGCTGTTCGCTTGATATTTAAACCAAGTGGTTATTTTAAACACTAAAAAGGCCCTTATGGGCCTGTTTAGTTAATTTACTATGAGCTTCCAGCCAAGTTTCGCTTGCTGCTTAGATTCTTGTTGCAGCTCGCTTGCCATTAATGGATGGTTTTTCAACCAGTCATTTTCAAACTGCAGATTTAAGACATCGTCTTTAACAGTTATCGCAAACTCAGGGAGTACATCATCTTGGCGACGCATACATAAAATGACAGCTATACGTATTAGTCTTACTAAATACTGCGCAAGTACACTATTTGCACCAAGAGAATCAAAATAGCCTTTTTGAAGATCAGAGCGATGCCCTTTAGCTACCGCAACAATGACTTTATGCTCTGACTGCGAAAAACCTGGCATTTCAGTATTTTTTAAAATATAAGCACTGTGTTTGTGATACTGCTTATACTCTATCAATAAACCAATTTCATGAAGCTGTGCAACTGCCGTTAATAAAGGCAACCCATTAAGTGCTTTTATTGGCCAGCTTTCATTTACTTCTGATGCTAAGTTTAATACGAGACTGGCGACGCGGCTAGCTTGCTTTTGATCAACATGGTAACGATCGATAAAGCCATCGATTGTACGTTTACGAATATCGCTATTATGCAGCTCTGGTAGCATGCTGTATAAAACACCCTCACGCAGTGCTCCACCTGCTAATCCCATTTTTTCGATCTCGAGCGATTCAAATAATGCAATTAAAATGGCAAGCCCTGATACAAATACTAAACGGCGATCTTCACTTAGCCCTGGTAGGTCTAATGCGGCAATCGTTTTATAAGCGATTGATTGCTTTTTGATAGTGTAGAGTTTTTCAAGGGTTAATAGCTCATCTAGGTTTTGCGCTATCATGATTTCTTGAATTGCTTGTACTGTACCCGAAGCACCTGAGGCTATTTGCCAGCCTTTAACTTTATACTCTGATGCAATTTCATCAATGACAGTACGTGCGGCTTTTATTGCGGTGTTAAAGTTTGCATTGCTTAATTTGCAATCTTTAAAATAGCGCTCTAGGTAGGTAACACACCCGATGTTCAGGCTTTTGTAAAGTAATGCATCAAAGTTCTTACCAATAATCACTTCAGTGCTAGCACCACCAATATCGATAACAAGCTGACTACCGGTACAAGATGAGGTATGAGCAACGCCTTTATATATAGTGCGCGCTTCTAGTTCGCCGCTAATGACATTAACTTTATGACCGAGGATTTTTTCTGCTTGCGCTTTAAATACATCAGCATTACTAGCTAAACGTAATGTGGCGGTGGCAACTATAGTGATATTTTGTTTAGGGATGTCTTGTAAGCGCTCAGCAAATAACGCTAGGCACTCCCATCCTCTATGCATTGCTTCTGAGCTTAATACATTGTCTATATCAAGCCCTGCAGCTAACCTTACTTTGCGTTTAACACGACCTATGGTTTGCAGGCCGCCAGCTATTGATTTAGCAATAAGCATATGAAAGCTATTTGAACCTAAATCAATAACTGCATATACATTTTTTTGCGGTTTAAGTTGCCCCACCGTTCAAAAACCTCTAATTACTATTACAGTTAAACTAACGGTCGTTTATGACCGTCCTTTTTGATAACTATTATTTGGGCGACGTCCGCTGTTGTTACTGCGATTACGTGGGCCTGTAGAAAAGTTACGCTTTCTATGAATAGTAGGTTTAGTTAAATCATCCAGTAATGCTGTTTTATCGTAATGTGATAAAGGAATACTGTGATCTATATACTCTTCTATTTCATGCAAGTTATAAGCATATTGTTCGCATGCAAAACTAATAGCGTGACCAGACGCGCCAGCGCGGGCTGTACGGCCAATACGGTGTACGTAATCTTCGCAATCATCTGGTAAATCAAAATTAAATACATGGCTTACTTCAGGAATATGTAGACCACGTGCTGCAACATCTGTTGCCACTAAAAAGTCTAAGTCGCCTTTACTAAACTCAGCTAAAATTGATTGACGTTTTTTCTGATTTACGTCACCGGTAAGCATGCCAACCCGATGTCCATCGGCTTTTAACCAGGCATATACGGTTTCACAACTATGCTTAGTGTTAGCAAAGATAATGGCTTTTTCAGGCCACTCTTCTTCAATTAACGTCAGCAGCAGCTTAATTTTATCTTCTTGTGAAGGATGAAATAGCTCTTCTTGAATGCGTTTACCGGTTTTTACGTCTGGTTCAATTTGTACGTGCTCAGGATTGGTCATATGTTCAAACGCAAGTTCTTGTACACGATACGATAGCGTTGCAGAGAATAATAAATTTAAACGCTTTGATGTATCTGGCATACGGTGGAACATATAACGAATATCTTTGATAAAGCCCAAATCAAACATACGATCTGCTTCGTCAAGCACGACTACCTCAATTTCATTAAGGGTGTAACAGCCTTGCTTATACAGATCAATTAAACGACCTGTAGTACCAATTAAAATATCAACGCCTTTTTCTAGTTGTGCACGTTGTTTTTCGTAATCTTCGCCACCATATACTAAACCTAAGTTAAGATTACAGTGCGGCGCTAAAATTTTTGCATCTTTGTGTATCTGAATCGCCAGCTCCCTTGTAGGGGCCATGATCAGGGCTCTTGGATGTTTACTAGGGGCTTTGCTAGATTGTAATAACCGATGGCACGTGGCAGTTAAAAACGCCAACGTTTTGCCTGTACCTGTTTGTGCTTGGCCTGCGATATCGCGACCCTCACAAATAAAAGGTAGGCATTTAGCTTGAATGGGTGTGCAATATTCAAACCCACTTTCGGTTAAACCGGCAACCACTTCCGGTGCAATAGCAAAGTCTGAAAACTTTTTATCGGTCAAATGTGTCTTAGTCATAGCGTTTAAGCATAACGTTTAAACTTGCAATAAGAAACAAGAGTGTTTAAATACGCACTAAATATTTCGCCTAACTAAACCGGAGAGCGCAATGAGCGAGAAAATAATCCAAATTACTGACGATAGCTTTGAAGCTGACGTATTACAATCAGACAAGCCTGTACTAGTAGACTTTTGGGCTGAGTGGTGCGGACCTTGTAAAATGATCGCCCCTATCCTTAGTGAAGTTGCTGAGGAATTTGATGGTCGCGTTACCATAGCTAAACTTAATATCGATCAAAATGCGGGTACACCGCCTAAATTTGGTATTCGTGGTATCCCTACATTACTTCTTTTTAAAGATGGCCAAGTTGCTGCAACTAAAGTTGGCGCACTTTCAAAAACTCAATTAATCGAGTTTTTAGAAAACAATCTTTAAATTTAAACAATAAAAAAAGGGCTTAATGCCCTTTTTTTATTATTTTTTTGTATAAACACTGGACGCTGTGTCAATGAGCTGCTAGTTTATAAAGCCAACTAATCCTTAGTTATATTCAACAAACCTCACTCAACGATCAAACAAAGCGATTTTGAGTATGACAACTGTAATAAAGAACCCACCAATATGCATTTACGCGAACTAAAAGACAAATCTATAAAAGAGCTTGTAGACTTAGCTGAGTCCATGGGGCTCGAAAACGTAGCCCGCTTAAGAAAGCAAGATATCATTTTTGCTATTTTAAAATCACATGCCAAAGGCGGAGAGAATATCTTCGGTGGCGGTGTATTAGAAATTTTGCAAGATGGTTTTGGCTTTTTAAGATCATCAGAAGCCTCTTACTTAGCTGGCCCAGATGACATTTATGTTTCACCTAGCCAGATTCGCCGTTTTAGTATGCGTACTGGCGATTCAATCTCAGGCCTTATTCGTCCACCTAAAGACGGTGAGCGTTACTTTGCTTTACTTAAAGTAAATGAAGTTAACTTTGATAAACCTGAAAACTCTCGCACTAAAATTCTTTTTGAAAACCTAACACCACTGCATGCAAACGAACGTTTTCGTATGGAACGCGGTAACGGTAGTAAAGAAGATATTACAGCCCGAGTACTTGATTTAGCCTCTCCTATTGGTCGTGGTCAACGTGGTTTATTAGTAGCACCGCCAAAAGCGGGTAAAACCATGCTACTACAAAATATTGCGCAATCGATTACTCACAATCACCCAGATGCAACATTAATGGTATTACTAATTGATGAGCGTCCGGAAGAAGTAACCGAAATGCAGCGTCTTGTAAAAGGCGAAGTAATTGCATCAACATTTGATGAACCTGCTTCTCGCCACGTACAAGTAGCCGAAATGGTTATCGAAAAAGCAAAACGTTTAGTAGAGCATAAAAAAGATGTTGTTATCTTACTTGACTCAATCACACGTTTAGCCCGTGCTTACAACACCGTTATTCCATCATCTGGTAAAGTACTTACCGGTGGTGTTGATGCAAACGCACTCCATAAACCGAAACGTTTTTTTGGTGCTGCACGTAATGTTGAAGAAGGCGGCAGCTTAACAATTATTGCTACTGCGCTTATTGATACCGGCTCTAAAATGGATGAAGTTATCTACGAAGAGTTTAAAGGTACTGGTAACATGGAACTACATCTTAACCGTAAAATTGCGGAGCGACGTGTATTCCCAGCTATCGACTTTAACCGCTCAGGCACTCGCCGTGAAGAATTACTCACAAAACCAGATGAGCTACAAAAGCTGTGGATTTTGCGTAAAATTGTTCATGACATGTCAGAAATTGACGCAATGGAATTTTTAATTGATAAATTATCGATGAGCAAAACCAACGATGAGTTTTTTGATTCGATGAAACGTCAGTAATTCCATATAAGTTTTAAAGCTTATAAAAAAACGCCTAACAATTGAATATCAATTATTAGGCGTTTTTATTTGCCTGCAAAAAAGTAGCGCTGTACCGCTTTAACCATGCTCATTGTAGTGCAAAAATAAGGCTTGTAATTTATCAACTAACACTGCAATTTTTTGTACTTCTTCTGGGCTTTTACACGCATCATCTAACGCTTTTGCAGCGTCTGCAATATCGCACAACTTAAACATTTGTGCTGCCCCTAAAATACGATGGCTATCTTTTTGTAACGCAACAAAGTCGCCACTATTAAAGTGCTGGCTAATTAACTCACTTTCTATTGATAAGCTTTGTTTGAAACTAGTCACTAAGTCACTCATATCTATATTTACGCTTGTGCTGTTTTGCTCATTTTTTATTGATGCGATATGCTCAGCTATAGTGCTATAAAACTTCTCTTTATCAATTGGTTTAGCTAAGTAATCAGTAAAACCAAGTGCTAAATACTGCTCGATCTCATGGCTCATTGCATTGGCCGTTAAGGCAAATATTGGCTGCTCATAACCGCACTGCCTGAGCAACTCAAAAGCAGTAATGCCATCCATAATAGGCATTTGAATATCCAACAGCACAAAATCAGGATACTCTTTTAAACATTGCTCTACAGCTTGCTCGCCATTTTCAACTGCAATAACGTCAAGTCCCATGGCGCGTAAATAACGGCTTATTAATCTGCGATTATCGTCATGATCCTCAGCAAGTAACACTTTAGCGCTTAGCGCTTTATAGTCACCATTTATATTGTCTTTAGCTGTAACTGCACATTCGCTTTTATCTACTGGTACGCACGGTACAAAGAATGAGAATTGACTGCCTTTTTTAAATTCGCTTTGCACACTAATATATCCCCCCATCATGGCAGCTAGTTGTTGTGACAAACTAAGTCCCAAACCAGTACCACCAAAACGACGGCTAATACTATTATCTGCTTGGCTAAAACATTCAAAAATAAGCTTTAGCTGCGCTGTATTCATACCTATTCCGGTATCTTTTACCGTAAGCACTAGCCCTTGCTCGGTATTATTGGCCACAATCGTAACTTGGCCACTGTGAGTAAACTTAATTGCATTAGCACACAGGTTTATTAATATTTGCTTTACTCGGGTTAAATCAAGCCTGGTATACAGTTCATTACCGAGTTGGTTGTCAAATACCAAGGATAAGTTTTTGGCTTTTGCTTGTACGCTAAACATCCCATGTATGTCATTCAGCACTTGTATAATATCAAAACAAGAAATAGACAGCTCCAATCGATTTGCTTCTATTTTACTTAAATCGAGCACATCATTAATTAAACTTTTTAAATGATCGCTTTGACGCTGAATAACTTTGAGCTCATCTTGTAACTGCTCAGGCTCATACAAACCATTAATTAAGTCGTCGGTTTGACCCAAAATAGCGGTAAGTGGAGTGCGAATTTCATGACTTATATTTGCTAAAAACTGACTTTTAACATCGTTTGCTTCGCGCAACTCTTGCGCCACTGTTTGTAATTCTAACGTGCGTTGCTCTACTTGCTCTGTTAATTGTAATTTTGCATTACTTTCTATTCTGCGACGATAAATTGCAATAACTGTAATTAAAATAAGAATTGCCACAATGCTAAGCAAAATAGTTAACTGTGAACGTTTTGCAATTTTTAATTCTTGTAAGCTACGTTCTTGCTTAAGCTGATTAATTTCTTGATTTAACTGATTTGACTGGAACTGAGACTGAAATGCGCTTAGCGCCTTCATAACTTCTTCGCTGGTCATGCTACGTTGATAGTCTTCAAATTGTTGATATAACTGAATCGCTCGCCTGTAATCGCCGGCCCCCGCACTTAATAATGCCTCTAAACCTAAGCCATCTTTCACGCGTAATTGATCTTTATATTGATTGGCCAGTATTATTGATTGTTCTAAGTTTTGTTTAGCGGTATCTATATCACCCATCACTAATTGCACTTTCGCTAAAACTTGTAACGAAGCTAACAGTAATGATTGATTATCAATTTGCTGAGCATATTTTTGAGCGGCCTTAGCATGATACAAAGCTGCATCCAGTTCATCTAATTTTAAGTTTATATTTGCTAAGTTAGTATGCTGAACTGACAATTGATAAGCATCTTTTATACTTTTATAATAGCGTAAAGCTAATTGGTAATAATGTAGTGCTAATTGATTCTGACCAGACTCAGTATAGGCAACTCCCATGTTGCCATGAACACGAGCTATACCTTCTTCATCGCCTAGCTGCTGAAACACATCTAGCACTTCACGGTAGATTTCTCGTGCCGAATCATAACGAGATAAACGAATGTATATTCCGGCAATATTATGAAGTATATCAGCCTTGTCTTTTGCGCTTCCTTCTTTTTCATAAAGGGCTTTTGCTTGTTGATAATAATCTAAAGCAAGGTCTAAGCTATGCATATTAAAATATGCCAAACCAATATTACTTAATAAATTAGCTTGTTTTAATGGGCTCTTTAAGTGGACAGCTAAGTTTAAAGCGCGGTTATAATTAATAATGGCTTGTTGCAATAAACCTTGAAAATATTGTACTACACCTTGCATTTTAACTGCTCTAAAGTGTAACTCTGGCAATTTTTCAAATGTACTTTCTTGCTCTAGTAGCTGATAGTAATGTAATGCTTGAGTATAATTAGTTTGCTCAAATGCAAGCTCAGCTAGACTAGAATAAATAACAACTACTTGTTGGTTTGAAAGTTGTGTAGTAAGTAACTCGGTTGCTAACAGTTGTTTTTCTGACCATTCATTGGTCAGTTTAAATTGTTCAAAAAGTATTGTTTGTTGCTGTGCATTACCTTTTTGAGAAAAAATGCCCAGTACAATAATAAAGCAAATAAATAATAGGCGCTTAAATTGATCCAGCATAATTTTCCTTGGAATTTGGTTAGCAGCAAAAGCTATGATAATTTACCCAAGATACACTAATAACTAGATTGTAAACAATGCTTAACCCACTGATAGATGAGATTTTTGAGTTACTTTTGCAAAAGAAAGTATGGATGGTACATACTTTAGCAGCAGAATTACAACAACGTAAAATGATTAACACGCTTGATGTTGCCCCTGATCGTGATTTATTCAAACGTAACTTTTTAATTATGAACGCGCTTTATCAGCTACAGCAGCAAATTATGCCTAAGCAGCAACTCCTTATTAGTGGTTTACAAATACAACTTATTACCACAGCCAGTAACACCCTCATAAAAAATACCGATCCGCTACGAGACTACTACCTTGATTGGCAAAACTTTGAAACCTCTAGCGCCGAAATCAATACTCTTTTAACCCAGTTTTGGCAGCGTTTTACCAAACACAGTAAATCTGCACAAATAATAGATCTAGACACTCATAAACAGCTATTAATAAAGTGGCAACTATCTCAGCAAAGCACGCTAAAAGAAGTACAAAAGCGTTGGCGGCAACTGGCGTTACAGTGTCACCCTGATAAAGCAGTTGGTAATGCAGAAAAATTTAAACAGTTAAAGGGTGAATATGAGCAGCTTAGGGCAAGCTGCTCAGTAGATTAGTAATTATTGAATTAGTTATTCAATACACTATTAGCACGTAAGGCGACGAGCGCGTATTTTACGGCCTTTAATATTGCCTTCGGTTAATTTACGCAGTGCCGGTTTTGAAGAATTACGCTCTACGGCAACAAACGCAACGTTGTCGAGTACGTTTATTTTACCAACTTGACGCCCCGCAATACCGTCTTTACCGGTAAGTGCACCTAAAATATCACCTGCGCGTACTTTTTGCTTTTTACCAGAATCAAGCATTAAGGTTACCATTTCTGGTTTGTATGGTGGTTTTTCTAATAAGCTAAACGATGGCATTGGCTCTGGGATCACATCGCGCTCATAATGGTCACCAATTTGTGCAATTTTAAATGCTTCTGCCTCACCATAAATAGAGCATGCAATACCCTTTTTACCCGCTCGACCGGTACGACCAATACGATGCACATGTGTTTGTGTGTCGTGAGCTAAGTGATAGTTAATCACCATATCCATATCGTCAATGTCTAAACCACGCGCGGCCACATCGGTTGCCACTAGTATTGATGCACTTTTATTAGAAAAATGAATTAACGTACGCTCACGATCACGCTGCTCTAAATCACCATGTAAAGATACCGCACTAAAGCCTTCATCAACTAAATCATCACACAATTGCTGTGTTTCTACTTTAGTATTACAAAACACGACACAGCTTTGCGGGGTAAATTTAAGCAGCAATAATTTAAGTGTTGGGTAACGTTGTTTATTGTTATCCATTTTATAGAAGTATTGCTTAATAGTGCTTTTAGCTTGCTCTTCTTCTACCTTAACCATTACTGGATTGCTAAGCACACGCTTTGCAACAGCTTCTATTGCACGTGGAAACGTAGCGCTAAATAGTAATGTTTGGCGGTTAGTAGGAATACGCTCAATAATTGCATCTAAGGTATCTTGAAAACCCATATCTAGCATTTGGTCGGCTTCATCTAATACGAGCGTTTCTACATCATCTAAACGCAAAGTACCTTTACGAATATGATCGTCAACTCGCCCCGGTGTACCAACAATAATATGTGCGCCATGTTCAAGTGAGCCAATTTGTGGACCAATTGATACACCACCACATAAAGTAAGTATTTTAATATTATGGATGCCACGCGCTAATTTGCGCATTTCTACAGCTACTTGCTCTGCCAACTCACGTGTTGGGCACAATACTAAAGATTGAATACGAAAACGTTTTACGTTTAATTTAGCCAATACGCCTAAGCTAAACGCCGCAGTTTTACCTGACCCCGTTTTTGCTTGAGCAATAATGTCTTTTCCAGCCAGTACTGGCGGTAAACTTTGCGCCTGAACAGGTGTCATGTGGGTGTAGCCGAGTGTTGATAAGTTATCAACTAACCCAGAAGGTAAAGCCAAAGATGAAAAAGCAGTTGTGGTCACAGTAAATCCCAATACAAAAAAATAACATGGGGAAAAGCCCCACTCAATATGCTGCTAATAATAGCAGAATTCCTAATTGGCAACCATTAAGCATTATAAAAAAACACACTAAAAGGCATTGCAAATGATACTGGTTTTCATTAAGATTAACTCAGCATTAATACTATCAACCCGGAAACAACTAATGAAACTAAGCCCACTTTTTATCGCACTGCTAGCAAGTACTACTGCGAGTGTTTATGCAAACGCAACAGATATAGAACATATAGAAGTAAAAGGAAGTTATTTTAATGACTATAAAGTAGACAATGCTAATGGCGCAATGAGAACGTCAGCTTCGTTACTTGATACCGCACAGTCGGTTACCGTTATTACCGACACCATAGTAAATGAACAACTCGCAACTACGTTAGGTGAAGTACTTACTAACGATGCCAGCTTAACGCCAGGTTCAAAGCAACGTAACCGTGAAGTATTTAATTTACGTGGGTTTGAACTGAGTTCATCTACAGGTTACTTGCGTGACGGCCATCAGCACTGGTCGCACTACCAACAACCTATCGAAATATTACAACAAGTTGAAGTTATTAAAGGCCCATCAAGTATTTTATATGGCCAATCGGGTCCTGGTGGCTTGGTTAATATGGTCACTAAAAAACCCACGTCACAAACATTATTTAAAGCCAGTGCCGATGTTGATCAACATGGTTCAACTCGCTTTATGCTGGATGCGGGCGGTGCACTTACTGAGTCGGAAGATTTACGTGCTCGCGGTATTTTAGTAAAGCAAGATGTTGATTATTGGCGTGAATACCAAAATGGTGAAAACCGTGAACGCGATCGCTTTTTAGGTGCATTAATTGTTGATTACGATATTAGCGATAACGCCTTAGTACGCGTACATTACGACCGCACAGATGACGAAGCCGGTTTAGATACGGGTGCCTGGATTGATAGTAATGCCAATGTAATTGGCGACGATAAAACAATTCGCGATATGTCTTGGGCGTTTACAGATATAACGGTAGAAAACCTAGGTGTTGACCTAGAAGTGTTTTTAACCGAAAACTGGCAAGTAAAACTTGGTTACAACGAGCAAACATTTGAGCGTCAACGCTTTGAGTCAGCACCTCGTAAACCAAGTAACTTTATCGAAGGTGATAGCTACGCGTCACGCCCTTACGATCGTTTTGATGATTGGCAGTTTAAAACCGCCTTTGTTGACTTTATTGGTGAATTTGAAACCTTTGGTATTCAGCACCAATTTTTAATTGGCGCAAATTCGCTTGATTATTATTATGGCCAATTAAAAACTAATGCCGAATCATTTGACTTTAGCGCCGGGCAAAACGAACCATTTCGCCCAGCTATAAGCTATAAAACAGATGACACTGTTAGCTCATCTGCTTATGACTATTACGGTATTTACATGCAAGATCTCATTTCGTTCTCACCAGAATGGCAGTTATCTTTAGGCGGTCGTTACGACAAGCAAAGTAAAGAAAATAGTAATAATGAATCGTTTGTTCCTAAAGTGGGTGTGCTATATCACCCTAATGCCTCGGCCACTATTTACGCTAGTTACTCTGAAGGTTTTGAGCCGCAAAACGAAACGCTAGTAAATACAAACGATGTTAATAATGGCATGAAGCTCGATGCGATTACCTCTGAGCAAAAAGAAATTGGTATTAAATGGCAGCTGTTTGACGATCGATTAATGCTCAGTGGCGCATTATTTGATATTAGCAAAACAGGCACTTTAGTGAGCGAAGATCTTGTAAACCCTGTTGATAATATAACCAGCATCACTACTCAAGCTGGCGAGCAGCGCCATAAAGGCTTTGAATTAGCGGCGCAAGGTGCAGCAACTGATCGCTTATTTGTAATGGCATCAACTATGTACTTAGATGCCAACTACGAGCGCGACGCAACATTGCAAGGTAAGCGCCCTACCGATGCCCCTAAATGGTCTGCATCACTTTGGACGCGTTATGAATTAAACGACGTAATTGCATTAAACGCAGGTGCATTTTACGAAGGCGAACGCTTTGCCGACAATGCCAATACCGTTACTAAAGATGCCTACACCCGCGTAGATGTGGGTGCAACGTATAAAATAAACTTAAACAATACCGACGTTAACTTACGCCTAAATATTGAAAACTTATTTGATACAAACTACCTAGCAGGCGGTGGTTTAAATAATGTAACCATAGGTGAAGGCGCGAGCGTACGCTTAGCAGCACAATTTAGCTTTTAATTAATACAGCCCATACACATTTAACTGTATGGGCTTATTTAACTATACGGTTGTTAAACAGGCAATAATTGTAAGCTGTGAATTAGCGCTATTTTTTGAATATTTTTAAATAAGCTAAATGCCCAAGCACAACAACTAAGCCTGCTATAACACCTAATAAGCCATCAAATATAAGTGGTGCCAGCACTTCACCTGTAGTACCTACAATTGTTTGCCCATAATTGGTTACCGCTATTTGAATATGATGCAAAGCTTTAATGCCATGCACTAAAATGCCGCCGCCCACTAAAAACATTGCAACTGTACCCGCAAATGCTAAAAACTGCATAAGCCGTGGTGCTGCCGCTAACAACCCTTTGCCTAGTATTTCTTTAAATTTATTAGCCGATAGCTTAGATTGATTAAGTAAATATAGACCTGCATCATCAAGCTTCACAATTCCTGCAACTAAGCCATAAACGCCAATAGTCATAATTATGGCAATAACACACAATACCAATGCCTGATTTATTAATGTAGCAGCTGCAACTGTGCCAAGCGTAATTACTATGATCTCAGCAGAAAGTATAAAGTCGGTTCTAATCGCACCTTTAACTTTTTGCTTCTCGTATTCTACTAGGTCTAATTTGTCGCCCTCACTTTCGCTTTTATCATCATGAGGCAAAAACTTGGCAAATACTTTTTCTGCGCCCTCAAAACATAAAAATAATCCACCTAACATTAATAAAGGCGTAATTAACCAAGGTAACCACACACTTATTAATAACGCCGCAGGTACTAATATTGCTTTATTTAAAAACGATCCTTTTGCTACCGCCCACACCACAGGTAGCTCACGCTCTGCAGCTACACCGGTAACTTGTTGAGCATTAAGCGCTAAGTCATCACCTAATACACCCGCTGTTTTTTTTGTAGCAACTTTACTCATAGTTGCAATATCATCTAGTAGCACAGTAATGTCGTCTAATAAGGTTAAAAGATTAGTACCTGCCATATAAATACCTAGCTTAAAAATAATATTATTAACATAACTTAAAGCCGCATTTTCACCAACGGTTAATTTTGCTTTGCTATGCTGATTAAAATTAATACGCAAATATCGATAATTACTTGCTGTTTGCACTGGAGATATAAATGAAAGCGCTGCTGATAATCGCATTAAGTGTATTAGGCTTATCTGCTTGTAATGAGCCCACAATTAACACTCGTTATCTATGTAATCAAAAAGAAGCCACGCTTAGCGTTATCAATGAGCAAACAGCAGCACTAACACTTAATAATAATACCTATCAACTTAGCCGAGAAAAAAGCGCCTCAGGTAATAAATACATAAATAAAAATGTGTTGTTTTGGAGTAAAGATAACGAAGCCATGCTTATTATTGAAGGGGCAAAATACCACTGCCTACAACAGTAGGTAGTACAGTAAAACTAATAAAATTAAACCGTGATAAAGCAAGTTTAGTGATACAAAGTAACTGTATTTTTCCAAGTGCTAATAGCTAAGTAACTGAGCATGCAATTTTACGTTACTTGGGTATAATACTTTTAACTTTATTGCTTAATAGCGGCCCACAATGAAATACAAAGATCTTCGTGATTTTATCGATTTACTTGAAAAAAGAGGTGAGCTTAAACGCATCACTCAAGAAATCGACCCGTATCTTGAAATGACCGAAATAGCCGACCGTACATTACGTGCTAAAGGCCCTGCGTTATTATTTGAAAACCCTAAAGGTTACGATATTCCGGTATTGGCTAACTTATTTGGCACACCCAAGCGTGTTGCCATGGGTATGGGCCAAGAAGATGTAAGCGAATTACGTGAAGTTGGCAAGCTTTTGGCTTTTTTAAAAGAACCAGAGCCACCAAAAGGCATTAAAGAAGCGCTAGGGCAAATACCTGTTTATAAACAAGTGCTTAATATGCCAGCAAAAGAAGTAAAAAAAGCCCCCTGCCAAGAAGTTATTTTACAAGGTGATGAGGTCGATTTAACTAAGCTGCCTATTCAACATTGCTGGCCAGGTGATGCTGCACCGTTAATTACTTGGGGCCTTACCGTTACTAAAGGGCCTTATAAAAAGCGCCAAAATTTAGGAATATACCGCCAACAACTGTTAGGCAAAAATAAAATTATTATGCGCTGGTTGTCTCACCGTGGCGGCGCGCTTGATTTTCAAGAATGGTGTAAAGAAAATCCAGGCCAACCGTACCCGGTATCTGTGGCATTGGGCGCCGATCCGGCGACTATATTAGGTGCAGTAACCCCTGTACCCGACACATTAAGCGAGTACGCTTTTGCAGGCTTACTGCGCGGCAGTAAAACTGAAGTAGTTAAATCAATATCAAACGATTTACAAGTACCCGCAAGCGCCGAAATAGTACTTGAAGGCTACATAATGCCAGGTGAAATGGCGCCCGAGGGCCCATATGGCGATCACACTGGATATTATAACGAAGTTGATGACTTTCCGGTGATGACAGTAACCCATATGACCCACCGTAAAAACCCTATTTACCACAGTACCTTTACCGGCCGCCCGCCTGATGAGCCTGCTATTTTAGGGGTGGCATTAAACGAAGTATTTGTACCTATTTTACAAAAACAATTCCCTGAAATTGTTGATTTTTACTTGCCACCAGAAGGCTGCTCGTACCGCATGGCTATTGTTACCATGAAAAAACAATATCCTGGCCATGCAAAACGCGTAATGATGGGAGTGTGGTCTTACTTACGTCAATTTATGTATACCAAGTTTGTTATTGTGTGCGATGACGATATTAACGCCCGAGATTGGGAAGATGTTATTTGGGCAATTACTACGCGTATGGACCCCGCTCGCGACACCACTTTAATAGAAAACACACCAATTGATTATTTAGATTTTGCGTCACCGGTTTCTGGCCTTGGCTCTAAAATGGGTATGGATGCAACGAACAAATGGCCTGGCGAAACAAACCGTGAATGGGGCGAGCCGATTGAGATGGATAAAGCCACCAAAGATCGCGTAGACGACATTTGGCAGAGCCTCAACATTCTCTAATATCCTAGACCAATAGGCTATAAAACAACCCTGCAGATATGCTAGAATCAACACATTCTATTGCGTATCTGCTATGAAAAGCGCTGCTAAAAGGTAAAAAATGCAAACATTAAAAGCTGAAGTTGTTGCTATCAGCCCACTTACAGAATTTGTTCATAAAGTAATTTTAAAACCACAACAACCGGTTTCGTTTGAAGCAGGCCAATACATGCATCTTGTATTGAGCGAAAATGACAAGCGTGCATTTTCGATTGCCAGCCGCCCTTCACAATGCGATCAAATAGAGTTACATATTGGCGCTTCGGGAACCGATACATATGCAATGCAGTCGCTTGAACATTTACGCAATGCACTTAACGAAAAGCAGCTAATAGAGATAGAAGCAGGCTTAGGTATATCGCAACTTCGTTTACAGTGTGAACGTCCAATTATTTTACTTGCTGGCGGTACTGGGTTTTCATATGCAAAATCAATGGCTGATCACCTAGCTGAAATTAGCTGCGACCGCCCGGTATTATTATACTGGGGCGTAAGAGAAGAATCGGCACTTTATGCACACCGCGAAATGCAAGTGTGGGCCGATAGCCACAAAAACTTTCAGTTTATTCCGGTAGTAGAAAACCCATCGCCTGATTGGCAAGGACATACCGGTTATGTACACAAAGCCGTAATGCAAGATATAGTATCGCTAGCGCCTTACGATATTTACATGGCTGGACGTTTTGACATGATAGGCATAGTTCGTGACGATTTTATTGCTCATGGTGCTATTCGCGAAAACATGTACGCAGATGCGTTTGCATTTATTAAATAATTGCACTTAACGCTCTCATTTCAAATATTAAGGCATCTAAATAGGTGCCTTAATTGTTTTTATAACAATAAATAATTAATAGTTAAAATCTATCAACATCATCAACATAAACAATTTCCTAAAAGTCGATCTATAAACCATACTTTGTATAGAACATTCAGCGGGAGAGACCCATATGCTAAATACAAAAGTAAAAGACTTTATGCAACACAAGTTGCCAAACATTACCCCAGATACCGAAATGACCACTGCCATTGCAGAGCTGCAAAAATTTAAATTACTTGGTGCCCCAGTATTCGATAGCAATAAATTTTTAGTTGGCTTTATCTCTGAGCAAGAGCTGCTTAAACCACTCATGCAAAGCAGTTATTTTTGTGATGGGGTGGTGAAAGTATCGCAACTAATGCAAACAGAAGTCGTGACTGTAAATGGCGACACCAACATTATTGAACTTGCTGAGCAAATGAGACCCGGTAAACCGAAAAACTACCCTGTGGTTGACGGCGAAAAAGTAATAGGAATGATCAGCAGAGCCGATATTCTCAAAGCCCTTTACGATAACTACCTAGCTTGTCAAACACACTAATTTATAAATACTTCACCTGAACTCTGGTTACTTAGATACAAAAATGCCGCTATTAATAGCGGCATTTTTTATACTAATAATATTAAATTAGCGCGTACTTGCCATTGTTAGCAGTGCTTTTTTATCGCTGTAACTTAAGTAGGCTATTTCAAGCGCATTAGCTTGCGCTTTTTCCATATCGGCTTGTGATAAACCAGCTTGTGGCGCTGCCACTAAGTATTCGTGTTCAATTTCAATACCTTCAACCGCTGGATCATCGGTATTAATACAAGCCAAAATACCATGATCTAAAAACTGTTTTAGCGGATGCTGAGCTAAATCATTTACGGTACTGGTTTGTATATTACTAGTTAAGCACGACTCAATACCAATACGCTTATCGCGCAGATAGTTCATTAATTCAATATCTTCAATTGCTTTAACGCCATGGCCTATACGGCTCGCACCTAGCTCGTTAATTGCTTGCCAAATACTTGGTGCACCTAGTGCTTCACCGGCATGAATTGTTGCTGCTAAGTATGCGTCGTGTACTTGCTTAAAATGCTCTACAAATAACTCACCCGGAAAACCAATTTCATCACCGGCTAAATCTACAGCCACTAAATCGTCTTTAAAAGCGAGTAAGGCATCAAGCTCTTGTTGGCAAACTTTTACGCCATAAGTGCGTGATAAAATACCAATTAAATTAGCTTTTACATTAGCGCCTTTGGTTGCCGACTTAATGCCATCAATTACCGCCTCAACCACACCTTGAGGGTGTAAACCTTGGCTTTGTGCCATGTAGTAAGGGCTAAAGCGCAGCTCAACATAATCAAGCCCTTGGGCTTGTGCATCTTCAATATTTTCAATCGCTATACGTCTACAAGCATCGTAGTCACCTAATACAGTTACACCCCAATCTAACTTTTGTAAAAACGCCATCAGGTTTGGCTCAGGATCAATGACTTGTACATGAGGGATAAGTGCTGCAACGTTATCAGCAGGCAAAGTTATATTAAACTGACGACCAAGTTCTAATATGGTTTGCGCTCGTACATTACCATCTAAA
This sequence comes from Pseudoalteromonas sp. 120-MNA-CIBAN-0494, assembly GCF_040308885.1. Classification (NCBI taxonomy): domain Bacteria; kingdom Pseudomonadati; phylum Pseudomonadota; class Gammaproteobacteria; order Alteromonadales; family Pseudoalteromonadaceae; genus Pseudoalteromonas; species Pseudoalteromonas sp. 120-MNA-CIBAN-0494. Next base: position 64,296 of record NZ_JBEOOE010000015.1, on the reverse strand, counting down.
TGGCGATGAATATCTAGCAAAGGTAGTTTTCTATTGATCATAGTAGCAACTCAGTTAGGTTAAAATTGCGCGCATAATACGCAGCTATAGTAATAATTCAAGTCTAGTTTATTTAAAATATACTTTTGAGGCCATATGTCTGCTTTTTATGCAAAAAAGCAGATGATTTTATTTTTCTATCGCCGCTAAATAATGCCAAAGAGCTTTGAACAAAATATTCGCATCTATTGGTTTCGTTATATAGCTATTCATTCCACAGGCAAGCGCTTTTTTAACATCGTCATCATGGGCATTAGCCGATAAACCTATAATAGGCAAATCTAATAAGCCTAGCTCATTACGTATTACCTTGGTTGCTTGTAAGCCGTCCATTTTGGGCATTTGAATGTCCATAAGGACAATGTCGTAACTTTTTTCAGTTAACATTTCAATTGCGGCAAAGCCATCATTAGCAATATCAGCAACACACCCTTTGGTTTTTAAAATGGCAGTGGCTACATGTTGGTTTAACGGGTTATCCTCAACTAAAAGTACTGCGCTGTTCGCAAATGATACGTTTTCTATATCCACGTCACTAAAGCTTTGCTCACTTTTCTCTACTTTAGGTAAAGGGGAGTTAAGCGGTAAACTAAAGGTAAATGTTGAACCTTGCCCTGCAGTGCTTTTTAAATCTATAGCGCCACCCATAAGCTCAACTAGCTTTTTACAAATACTGAGGCCCAACCCTGTACCGCCATATTGGCGTGACGTAGAGTTATCTGCTTGAGCAAAAGGCCTAAATAATTTCTTTTGTGCCTCTTTACTAATACCAATACCTGTATCGCTTACACTTAAATAGGTCATGGTTTTCGATTGCCAAATTTTCAGTGTAATACTCCCTTGAGCAGTAAATTTAACCGCATTATTGAGTAAATTTAGTAGCACTTGCTTTAAACGAATAGCATCGGTGTTAATCATCAAGTTTGTATTTTTATCGTAATCTAGCTTTATTTCTAACGACTTAACACTTACTTCAAATTGTATTAAGTTAATTATCTCTTCAGCCAAGCGCCCTATATCAACGGGTTCTTGCATTAAATCAAGTTTACCTGCCTCCATTTTAGAAAAGTCGAGCAAGTCATTTAATACTCTAAGTAACACCCCTAACGCACCATCAGCTTGCTCTATGTAAGTACGGGCTTGTTGCCAATCATTTTGTTGTAACGCTAAGTAGTGTAAGCCTTTAATACCATTAATTGGCGTGCGCACTTCGTGGCTCATATTCGCTAAAAACTGGCTTTTTATTTGACTCGCTTCATCAGCTTTTTGCTTTTCTTGGCGTAATGTGCGCGTTTGCCTAGCAACTTGCTCGCGTATTTGAACATTTGTGCCTGTAACAGAAATTAAAAATGCTACCAGTAACCAAACAAACAGCATCCCCACTATTTGTGCCAACCAATATATTAACCAGGAGGTTGTAACTAAGGGCTCGTGCAACTCAACCTGCCACATACGGTTACCAATGAGTAGCTGGTAGGACTTTAACAAGTCCATTGACTCGTTGTTGGCAATATAAATAGCGTGGGTATTATTGGTATTGTTAATATCTAAAAAGCTTGCTGTAACTAAGTTTTCATGATCAAAAAGCAACGACTGCGATAGTTTTTTTAAGCTCACTACCGCAACGGCAAAACCTTTAAAGTCATCTTCAGTCTCTATACTTCCAAATACAGGATGCAAAAATAACACCCCTAACTCAGCCTGATTTTGCACCAACTTAACCGGTTGGCTAATGACCATTTCGTTAAGCGTTTTTGACTTATTTAATGCCTCTTGCATAAAGTCGTTTGATGCTAAATCAAAGCCAATAGCATCTTCATTGCCTTTTAATGGGTATGCGTACCTAATTGGATAATATACATCTCGCTCAGCAACGGCTTGCCATTGGTTGGTTGGTGATTTTTCTTTTACAAAAAAATGTTCAACATCGGCTAGTTGCGTCATTTGTTGATATTCTAACAGCGCACTTTTAGGAACATACGGTACCCATTCAAACGCCAATATTTCTTCGCTGTAGCTTAACTGTTTTGCCGTAAATTGCCGAAACTCTTTAAAGTTCACATCTTCACTGCTCGAAAAAAAAGTAGCCAGTAAAGCCAAGTGTGCAGAGATTTCATCTAATTTATGAGTAATTGAGTCTTGTACAGCTAATGTTTTTATCTCTTGTTTTTGAATGTTTTTTTCTTTTTTAACACTGGCAGCACCATAAAAGCTAACACTAATAAGAATGTAAATAAGTAAAGAAGGCAGGATAACTTGTAGCCGGTATCGCATCACTGAGTAATTAAATGCAGCCAGCATCAATGGCGTAAAAATGAGCACCCCAATACTGTCGCCAATCCACCACGCAATAAAACTATCTAGCGCGGCATGTTGAGCAATTATATTATTAAAAACAAGTAAGCTGGTGCCGACACTAGCACCAATAATACAACATACAGGGCCGGCTATAATTAAGCTTTGTACACTATGTTTTAGTGACGATAAATCGAGGGGGGCTTTAATAACTTTAATTATTATTTGCGCGCCAAGCCATGCTTGAAAAACAACAGCGATAGCAATTGCAGCGGCTTGGAAAAAAACTTGCCAGTTTAATATATCAACAACATTATCAAGGTGAATTAAGCTAGTAAGTAATGCACCAACAAAAATACCTAAAAAAGACTTACGGCCCCATAACAAAAAGCTTGCTACAGCTATGCCCGCAGGGGGCCAAGAAGCCACAGCGAAACCATCTATAGCAAGCAATAAATTACTAAAATAGCCTGTAATAAAGTAAGCGCAAGCTAAGCTAAAAGACAATTTAAACAAACCTTTCATCGCCTTTTGCTCCTTGCAATATTAAATGGTGTTTATTAAATGTAACTCATTATTTATAAAGTACTAATGCTTTATCTAGTTGTGCACTTTTTTCATAACTTAACTTTGCTTGCTGCATATATTGTTTTTTATTTTCATTATTTAGTGCTTTATCAAACACCCTTGCCGCTAGGTCGTAATCACCTTGCGCATTAGCAAGGCAAGCCAAAGCGAGCAGTAATGAGTTATTTTGCTCATCTTTTTTAAGTCGATCTTGAATACTCGTTTGTAATTTACGGGCATTTGCCGTTGTTGCTTTACTTAATATGTTAGCTAATTGTGCATGTTGTTCTTCATGCTTAACCATTTTTATTAAGTCGTTTTCAATTACGCTTAACTGCCCTGCAGCAGCCATTTGCGTTAAATAAGCGCTGTAGGCGTAGCTATGTAGCTTTTTAGGTAACTGCTTATATTTAGCTGTTACTTCATCAACAGGAAATGAGGCAAAATAGGCATTAAAAACGCGATGCCACTGCTCATTTGTTAGTACTTTTTTGCGTAAAAGACGCGGTAAAAATGCTTCTAAAGCACTAAAATGTTGTTGCTGCACTAGCACTTCGGTGTAAATTTTTAGCTCAAGTGCTGTCGCTTTTTTCGATTCTGCAATAACCCGTAGTTGCGACTCTATAGCGCTACTATTACCACTAGCTAGCCATAGTTTTGCTACTTTTAGTTGCTGCTCTGGGTTTATATCAAATAAGTACTCAAGGGCTTTGTCGGTTTGATTATTAGCTAGTGCCGCCTTAGCAAGCAGTGCTAAACGTATATCTTGATACTGATCAGGTACCTTGCTAGATAGCGCCTGCTCTATTTGTGCATAGTCGTCATTAATTACACTCCATAGCGCCTGCTCAATTGCAGCTTGCTTGCGCCCTTGGCTACGAGCAAAAAAACTATGCTTAGTATTGCGATAAATAGAGAATAAATAACGCACGAGTTTATAGGTTAAATAACTAACGACTAATACTGCGATTGTTAGCACGGCAAACGAAACAATTGTGCCTTCAATTGTGGTGTTGTTAAACGAAATTAGTACATAGCCTTTTTCGTCCAATAAAAAAGGGGCTGCTGCTAACACCACAACAAGTGCAATAATTAAAATGATCAACCCTATCATTTTGCCCACTCCTTAACTTGCTGCGTGCTTTGTAAGTTTACTTTAGGGTTAAAGTTTAGCTGCTCTTTTTCTAGATTAGACAGCGACTTTAAAACCATTTTTGTAACATCATCATCTTGTTTAAAGTATTCAGCCACTAAACGTTTTGCTTCGCTTAGTGCTGCAAAGTAAACACTGGCGTGCTTGCTCAATAATGCATCTTGCGCTTGCGTTATATAAAGCTTAACTCTTTGATTTACCAGGTGTCGCTGTTGTTCACTTAATAATGGCTCTATAGCAACGCCTTCACGATGACGAATAGTAATAAAACCATCTAAAAATTGATCCCAACTATTTTTTAAGTTTTGCTGCCAATCGCTAAGATCTTCACTTAATACCTTGTCATCAATTTTTGCTACTTCTTCAGGCAGGTTCACCGCATTAAATACCAATTCATCAATATTTTTCAGCACACTACTAAGCTGTAAATAAATAGCTTCAACGGCAATTGGTTTTATGGCATCTAAGGTTTGTATATCTTGTGTAATGGCTTGGCGCACTGTAATAGTACCGGGGTGATCGCTAAGTAAAGCATCTAAACGTTTTAATACAGCGCTAGTTCCTTGATAGTCGTTTTCGGCCCACAACTTAAACTCAGCCATGCGCTGCAAGCTGGTAACTTCTTGTGGATTTAAAGACGAGCCTTGCTGCTGCGCTTGTTGTAAGGCAGCCTTTAGTTCTTGCTGGTTTTTTGTAGTACTTTCGCGCATTGCAGCTGTTACTTTTTGCTCAGACGTTAATAGTGTCTGTTGCAAATTAGCTTGAGCTAACTTAAGTGCTTGCAGCTCTTGTTGTAGTAATTTATTTTGCTCATTTAACTGATTAACAGCTAAGCTTTGCGTCTTGCTCGCGTTGAGCTTTTGATAAAACTCAAAGCCAACTCCAGAGGCAACAATTAATGAAATAATAAGTGCTAAGCTCCCAACTTTACTTACTCGTTGCTTAGTATTGTCAGCCTTATCAGTTGCTTTAAGCGTTTCGCTTTTAGCCGTAGCTTTGCCATTGTTGGCTGTTGCATTAGTCGTTTTTTGCGCTGCTTTATCTACCGTTGACGGTACTGACTGTTCGCTCATTTTGCTACCTTGCTGATTAATGCAGGTAAACATAGCGTTATCGCTAGCTCCTGCTGCAATATGTATATTAGCCGAACTTACCTGATGCTGCTGTAAATAAGCGCCTATACGCTCACTAGCTACATAAAATCGGCACTGTTGTAACCATTGTCTTTGGGGTGCAGCAAGGTTTTTAAAAATAGCATCAACCGCCGCATTACTTGTTATGACTATACCGTGTACATTCTGGCTTTGCCAGTGGTCTATCCAGTTGTTAGGCTCAGGGTCTATGGGAGTACGCTGATACACTACGCAGTTATTTAAAAAGGCACCACGCTGCTTTAGTGTTTTAGCTATATCAGGACGCCCCCCTATTCCTTTAACCAATACAATATTACAGCTATCAACATCGGCAAGCGATTTAAGCGCTAATAACCCCTCTGAGTCGTGCTGTTTAGGAACAGCCGCTCGCACGCCAAACACCTCATAAATAGTGTCGGCTGTTTGTTGGCCAACCCCATAAAATTGCGCTTTTATATTAATATCTGGCTTTAATTCACTCAGCGCCAAAACCGCATCTTGCGACACAAAAATAATTTTATCGGCATTAGTTAATGGGCTGAGCTCAATACTATCGGGGGTTAAATACTCTATTTTTAATACGGGAAATAAAGACGCTTGATAACCCGCTTGCTCAAGTTGTTGTGCAAGGGCTGCGCCTTTTCCTTGGGGACGAGTTATCAAGATATTTAACATTACGCGTCTCTATATACTTCAGCTAATATTCTGTCTGCACCTTGAGCCAATAACATTTTAGCCAGCTCAACCCCTAGTTTTTCTGCGTCATTAACGTGGCCGCTAACTTCATCACGTAAAATTTCGCTACCATCTATTGCGCCTACTAAACCACGTAAGTGCACTTGATCGCCGTTAACTAGCGCATAAGCACCAATTGGCACCTGACACCCACCTTCTAAATGGCGGTTCATTGCGCGCTCGGCATTTACCCGAATACGTGTTTCGCTGTGCTCCAGTGGAGCAAGTAATGCTTTTATTGCTTCGTCATCAGTACGACACTCAATACCTACAGCACCTTGTCCATTGGCAGGCAATGACACTTCTGGCTCAATATAAGCACGAATGCGGTCTTTCATTTCTAAACGGATCAAGCCTGCTGCTGCTAAAATAATTGCGTCGTATTGGCCTGAATCTAATTTTGCTAAGCGTGTATTTACGTTACCGCGAAGGTCATGAATTTTTAGATCTGGACGTGATGCGCGTATTTGACACTGACGACGTAAGCTTGAAGTGCCCACAATTGCACCTTGTGGCAGCTCGTCAATATTGGCAAAGTTATTTGATACAAAAGCATCACGTGGATCTTCGCGCTCACAAATAGTGTGTAGTGTTAACCCTTCTGGAAACTCTACAGGCATATCTTTCATCGAGTGCACGGCCATATCGGCCAACCCTTCTAGCATGGCTTGTTCAAGCTCTTTAACAAATAAACCTTTACCACCAATTTTAGCTAAAGGGGTATCTAAAATAATATCGCCTTGGGTCGACATAGGCACTAATTCTACTAAAATACCTGGGTGATAATGCTCTAATTGCGCCTTTACAAATTCAGCTTGCCAAAGTGCCAATGCACTTTTACGAGTAGCAATACGCACTATATTTGTTGTTTGGGTCATAAAAAATACTCACTTAATAATTGCAATTTAGCTGGCTCAATCAGCTAATATTCTAAATTCTTTTTGAGCAATTAATTGGCCTTGCTCATCAATTACATCAACCCGCCATTGGCCAATTTGCGAGTCCATTATATTCTTGGTCGAATACGTACGATAACGAGAGGATGTTATATCTAACTCAATTTCAGCCACAATATCATCCTCAAAAAACCATACATGCTTTACCTGTTGGCCTTGTAAGTTTTTTAGCTCACTAAAAAACGATAACGTCTCGTCAAATTGACTTAAACGAATATCTGCAGCAAATACATTTACCGGCTCTCGCTTGCTTACTTTACGTGTAAGCACTGCTCGGCTTATTTTATCGGTATCTATTTGCGCGCCAAGTGCCACACTCGCTAGCTGCGCTAAAGGGGCAAAGCCCTGCGTGCTAGAGAGTGCAGTATCACTAATAGCGGCAACATCTGTATCAACTAATAAATCGGTAGTAGGTACTTGCTCAATATTAACCGGCTCTGGTGAGTTGTTTTTAGCCTCAGCTTGCGGGATTGCGGGTAACTCTGCCGCTGCTACTTTATCAGGCTCTGCTACTTTTTGCTCTGCAACTAAATTAATAGGCGCAACTAACAACTCACTTTCACTGTTTTGTGACGCAACTGTTGCCGAGGTATTTAGCTCTACTCGCGTTGTTTGTAATGAAGTAACAGCACGCTGGCTTGTATCGTTACTTTGCGCCAACACTCTATCCTCTGGCTCATTTGGGTGTTCATCCTGCTCGGCACTAACGGCACTGGTTAAGCCATATATAACGGCAGCAGAGGTCATGAGTAGCAGCATAGAAATACTCACAATACGACGCCAATTCCACTCGTAGGTTAGTGTAGTTACACTTTCTTGTGGTTCGCGTTTAACATTTGCTTTAATAACTATTTTTTGACTCATTTTAACCTCAGCGGCTCCATTATTAGCTTAAGCGAGCAATTAACCAATGGCGAATAGCTTGCAGTTCTTCTGCGCAAACCTGGTGAGCCATAGGGTACTCTTGCCAGCTTACATCCATGCTAAGTGCTGTTAAAACTTCGAACGCACTTTTACCTGCACTAGGCGGTACTACATTATCTTGACTGCCATGCGCCATAAAAATATTTAAATCTGTGTGTAGTGCTTCATCTGCCAGCTTTTCTGGTACACACATATAGGTTGAAAGCGCCATTACACCCGCCAGCTTTTGCTCAAAACGTGGGGCTAAATGCAAAGCTACAACGCCACCTTGGGAAAAACCCGCTAAAATAATTTTATCAGCAGCAATACCATTGGCTATTTCTTGGTTAATAAGTTGCTCTACTTTAGCGGCAGAATCTCTTACACCTTGCTCATCGGCACGTTTATCTAATTCTATTGATTTAATATCATACCAAGAACGCATTTCCATGCCACCATTTATGGTGACCGGTTGTACAGGCGCGTGCGGAAAAATAAATCGCAGCCCTAGTTCATTTGGTAATTGTAACTGTGGTGCTACGGGTGCAAAACCTTCCCCCGAATCACCTAAACCGTGCAACCAAATAACGGTTGCTTTATGCTCACCTTGAGCCGGATATTCTACAAACTCTAAACTCATAACGATGATTGCCATTTAACGTCTTGGCCAGCTTGGCGAGTTGATGCCTCGTTAATAAACTGCCAAAACTCTGCGCCAGAGCGATTATCTATCCACTTATCACCACGTAATTCAAAATGATGTCCGTTAAATTTAGTCGCAACCCATACTTGGTGTAAAGGTGCTTGCTTGTTAATCACAATTTTACTGTTGTCAGGAAAAATTAGTTCTAAAATACCTTGTGCCGACTCATAATCTAAATCTGCTTCACAATCATCAACTTGTTCTTCAATTGTGAACATAAGTGCTTCGGCTAATTGGTGATATTCATGATCAGTCATGGTTAATTTCCTTTGCAGGCGAGCCGCCTAATAGTGGGTGCGTTTTTGTACAGCTAGTGTAACAGGAATAAAATCATCCGCGAATAGCTGCATTTTTTAGATATTCTGTTACTCTGCGATTATAAAGCCAGCAACACTATTAATCTAATGAAAGCGATACATACTTCACAATTTAAGCAACTATTAATGAGCACTGTACTGCTAAGCGCATTAGCTGGCTGTGGTCAAAGCGGTCCGCTCTATTTGCCAGAGCAAAAAGCAGAACAAAATAAACCTCAAGACGTAGCTAATCCAGAAACTCAAACTGAGCAAACTAATACACCTAAAAAGCAGGAGCAATAAATGGATTTTTTTAATTATAAAAACAATCAATTATTTGCTGAAGACGTAAGCATTGCAAGTATTGCTCAGCAATATGGTACGCCATGCTACGTTTATTCGCGAGCCACCTTTGAGCGCCATTATTTAGCCTTTGCTAATGCTACTAAAAACCATAAATCCCTGGTGTGCTACGCCGTTAAAGCCAACTCTAATATTGCGGTACTCAATATATTAGCGCGTTTAGGGTCGGGCTTCGACATTGTATCTAAGGGTGAACTGGCGCGAGTAATTAAAGCCGGTGGCGACGCCTCCAAAGTGGTGTTTTCGGGTGTGGCTAAAACAGCAGACGAAATAGCCTATGCATTAAAGCTCGGAATTAAATGCTTTAATGTTGAGTCGGTCTCGGAGCTAGAACGTATTTCAGAAGTGGCCTGTGAGCTAAATTTAGCAGCGCCTATTTCTATTCGCGTTAACCCCGATATAGATGCAAAAACGCATCCGTATATTTCTACCGGCTTAAAAGAAAACAAGTTTGGTATAGATATTCAAACAGCTGTGAGCGTGTATCAGCATGCCGCTTCACTGCCTGGATTAAACATTATTGGCGTTGATTGCCATATTGGCTCGCAACTCACCGAAACCAGACCTTTTCTTGAAGCACTTGATAAGCTACTAACGCTAATAGATGAATTAAAAGCGTGTAACATCGAGCTTACCCATTTAGATATAGGCGGTGGTTTAGGGGTAACTTATAATGACGAGCAACCTCCGCACCCTAGCGAATATGCAGCACAAGTTACTGAGCGCCTAGTTAATTATCGCCACCTTGAGCTTATATTTGAACCCGGTCGCGCCATTGCTGCTAACGCAGGAGTTTTAGTTACTCAAGTTGAATTTATTAAACAAAACCAAGATAAGTACTTTGCTATTGTTGATGCAGGCATGAACGACATGCTGCGCCCAGCGCTTTATCAAGCATGGCAAAAAATCATTCCGGTATCGGTACGCGACGACGAAACCCCTACTCATAACTTTGATATTGTTGGCCCTGTTTGCGAAACTGGTGACTTTTTAGGTAAAGACCGCGAGTTAGCACTTAAACAAGGCGACTTACTGGTACAAAGAAGTGCCGGTGCTTATGGCTTTACTATGAGTTCAAATTATAACTCTCGTCCGCGTGTTGCAGAAATAATGGTAGATGGCAGTCAACACCATCTTATTCGCGAACGCGAAACCATAGAGAGCCTGTATCAAGGTGAGAAAATTTTACCTTAAACGTTTTTGTAAGTCCCTGCTCTGTGGCATGATTAGCGCAGAGCAAAACCGAATTAGAGCGCTATGTTAGTTAATTTTTCCAAAATGCACGGCTTAGGCAACGACTTTGTTGTGATTGATAATATTACACAAAACGTTTTTTTGTCGCGAGATCAAATAATAAAACTGGCCGATCGCCATTTTGGCATTGGCTTTGACCAACTGCTAATGGTTGAAGCACCATATTCCCCTGATCTCGATTTTCATTACCGTATTTTTAATGCCGATGGCACCGAAGTAGAGCAATGCGGCAATGGCGCACGTTGCTTTGCCCGCTTTGTACGTATGAAAGGCCTTACCAATAAACACAAAATTACTGTGTCTACTAAGTCGGGTAATTTAACCCTATACATAGAAAAAGACGGCCAAGTAACTGTAAATATGGGCCATCCTAATTTTGAGCCAAGTAAAATCCCACTCAAAGCAACCAAGCGCGAACTGACCTATATTATTCGTACCGAAGAGCATACTGTTTTTAGTGGCGCGGTTTCTATGGGTAACCCACATTGTGTATTAGAAGTTGACGATATTACTACCGCAAAAGTTGATATTTTGGGTCCGTTACTTGAAAACCATGAGCGTTTTCCGCAGCGAGCTAATATTGGTTTTATGCAAGTTATTTCCAAAGAGCATATTAAATTACGAGTGTGGGAGCGCGGTGTAAACGAAACATTAGCATGTGGTACAGGCGCTTGTGCAGCAATGGTTATTGGGTTTATTCAAAATAAATTAATCAGCACAGTACAAGTAGACTTACCCGGTGGCAGTTTACAAATTCGCTGGAACGGTGAAGGCCACCCAGTACGTATGACCGGCCCAGCAGAGCATGTGTTTGATGGACAAGTGGCACTATGAGTGAGCTAAACGCGCAGCAAGTGGTAGATTATTTACAACTCCACCCTGATTTTTTAATTCAGCACCCTGAGCTACTTGCTCAGCTTGAGCTGCAACAACAAGCCCAAGGTGCAACATCTTTGGTGCATATTCAGCAGCGGCAATTGCGCGAGCACAATACGTTGTTAAAAAATCAAATTGCCAGCATGAGCAAATACGCTGCACAAAATGAGCAAGTGTATCGCTTATTTAGCCTATGCCATCAACAGCTTTGCAGTAATAACGACTTCGATGCGCTTGCCAGTAACTTACAAGATATTATTTGTAGCAATCCAGATATTAGCGACTGTCGGTTAGTAAAGTACGACACTAAATATGCTCAACTTGTTGAGCATCGCCTGAGTAATTCAGGGCACTATTTAGGGCGTATTAATCAGCAAGAACGAGATTTGTTATTTAGCGATACGGCGCAATCAACGGCTATTTATTTAATTGGTGATATTAACAAGCCAATTGCTATTTTGGCTTTTGCCAGCAACAACGCCAACCACTTTGAGCCCGCACAAGACACCCTTTTTGTACTAGACTTTGTAGTCGCTCTGCAGTCAAGGTTGCTGGAACTTGCATGAGTGACAACCCTGCGCCAAATATCAGCGACTTAAGCGATAACTGGCGCACGCCTATTACTTTATTTAGCGACTATTTAAAGTTTGAAAGGCAATACTCAGCGCACACTGTTAACCAATATGTCAGCCAACTTGGCTTTGCAGCGCTTTACTTTAGTAAGCTCTGCGACGACTGGTTTAGTGTACAGGGTGAGCATATTCGCCGTTACAGCATGGCACTGCGCTCAAAACAATTAAGTGGCCGCACTATTAGTTTAAAGCTCAGTTGTATTCGCAGTTTATATAAATTCTTAAAAGCCAAAAATATTGCTAAACAAGCGCATTACCATAACCCAGCGGTAGGCATAAAAGGGCCTAAGTTTGCTAAGCCTTTACCTAAAAATCTCGATGTAGATCAAATGGCACGCTTGCTCGAAATACCCGACGACGAACCTCTGGCCATTAGAGATAAAGCCATGATGGAGCTTATGTACTCATCAGGTTTACGTATTAGCGAATTAGTTGGTGCTAACCTACAAGATATAAGCGCCGCAAATGGTGAAATATTAGTACGCGGTAAAGGCAATAAAGAACGCTTAATTCCGGTAGGCAGTAAAGCGTTAAACGCGCTAAAAAAATGGCTCATAATACGCCCTCAATTTGCAAACCCTGACGAAGTGGCGGTGTTTTTAAGTAGCAAAAAAAATCGCATTTCGGTACGCCAAGTACGTTTAAGAATGCAAGAATGGGGCATCAAGCAAGGCATTAGCTCGCAAGTGCATCCGCACAAATTGCGCCACTCGTTTGCTTCGCATATTTTAGAGTCATCTGGCGATTTACGCGCGGTACAAGAACTGCTCGGGCACAGTAGTTTGTCGGCCACTCAAGTGTATACTCATTTAGATTTTCAGCATTTAGCCAAGGTGTACGACAACACGCACCCAAGGGCAAAAAAGCGAACTGATTAGGAAACCATAATATGATCCGCTTTAATCGTGCCATTGCACCTGTGTCGGTATTAAGCTTCGACCTAGACGATACCCTTTACGACAATCGCCCAATTATAAAAGCCGCCGTACAAGCGCAAACTGATTATTTAAATACCCTGCCGGGTTATCAACATCAGGGCTTGCAGCAATGGCTGCATTGTCGTGATTGTGCACTGCAACAGCAGCCAAAATTAATTGAAGATGTAACGCAGTGGCGTTTGCAAACACTGGGCTTACTTCTTGCTAAGCAAGGCTTTAATGCCAACGACGCAAAACACTTTGCAAGTGCTGCGTACAAGGTATTTGCTCAAGCTCGCAGTAATATAACCGTGACCGATGACGTACTGAACTTACTCGATAAGCTCGCTACTCGCTTTACCCTTATAGCCATAACCAACGGCAATGCCGATGTGAGCCAGTTTAATTTAAATAATAAATTTAACTTGGTACTGCAAGCGGGTTTACACGGTAAAGCTAAACCGCACAATAACTTGTTTGATCAAGCAGCTACACATTTACAGGTGCCACACAAAGCTATTTTACACATTGGTGACAGCCTAGATAGCGACGTGCAAGGCGCTAATAATGCCGGCTGCCAATCTGTATGGTTAAATAACCAAGCTGCCAACTATACTTACAAAGGCCTTGCCGATATTGAAATAACTAACATTAATGCCTTATCACACTTAATTTAAGTGCACGTGTACTAGTTTAATATAAATCAGTAAACAGATAGGTTAGAGTTAAGTATAAAAATAATCCTAAGGACAGAAAGTGACTCTAAGTGACTACCTAGAAAAATTGGCAAATGAGCCAAAAAGCATCGAATTTACCGACACTATGGCAATTATCGATACACATTACCGCTTCACCCCTTGCGCATTTAATAATCATGGTTTACTTAGTGCTGCGAGCGAGAACAATGGTTCTTGCAAAATTTTCGCTTTTGCAAAACTAAACCAACTTAGTAAACAAAATACGCTCGATTGCTTTGGTCAGTTTTATCATCAAGATGTGCTTAACAACCCCAAAGGTAGCGATCATATGAATATTCGCACCTTTATGCTTGCTCCTGAAGTGACCCCGTTTTTAGGCGTAACCTTTACAGGCGAGCCACTTAACGCTATTTAATCGCCCTGCAAGGGTTTAATAAGCGATTTTTCCATAAAATAGCGAGTACCCGTGCGCGGATAATTATTAAGTTGATACTTAACTTGGTAACCGTGCTTTTCATAAAAAGGCTTGGCTTGAAAATCAAGCGTATCGAGCTGCCCCCTCGTTGCCCCAAGCTCAACTGCAGCTGCTTCAAGTGCGACTAATAACTTAGTCGCCAAGCCATTGCCACGTACTAACTCGCTGCACCAAAGCCAATTTATCTGCAACCAATTGCCAAATACACAGCCACTAATCCCAGCGACCAATTCCTCTTGTGCGTCTAAAAACTGATAACCAATAGACATACGCTCAGCATCAAAATGCGCGCTATTAAACGCCACTATTTTTTGACGAAGCGCCTGATTTAAGCAATCGTCATTATTTGCATATAATTGATACATTAACGCCTCTAATATTTATAAAATTAAAAATTATTAAACCAACAACTACTTATAAAATGCATACTCTGTAGCGCCTAACACTAAAGTTATGGCTATTTACCCACCTTCAGTAATGTTTACTTGGCAGCTTTGCTATAATCTGCTGCACACTTTTGCTAACGACTAACAGCAACCATTTATGAGCACCAAAATTCGACTTGCTAAATACATTGCCCATGCCGGTGTTTGCTCGCGTAAGCAAGCCTCACGTTTAATTGACGAAGGTGCAGTGATAGTAAATAACCGCCCAGCTAATCATATTGACCATGTTGATGAGCAAGACCACATAACAGTTAACGGGCAAATTATTAAAGGCACTGCTGAGTTAATTTATTTTGCTTATCATAAGCCTGTAGGTATTGACTGCAAACTTGATCAGAATGACCCTGCTAGCCTTTATCACCACCTGCCTACTATTACGCGGGTTTACCCTATTGGCCGTCTTGATAAAGACTCCCGTGGCTTGCTTATATTAACCAACGATGGTGAGTTGTGTAACCAACTAATTCATCCCGACTTCCACCAGCCAAAACGTTACTTAGTTAGCGTTAATAAAAGCATTGATGCCGAGTTTTGTAAAAAAATGGCCGCAGGTGTACCGGTAGATAAGCAAATAACCTTGCCCTGTAGCGTTGAAAAAATAGCAGACAAACAATTTAGTATTATTTTAAAGCAAGGGCTTAATAGGCAAATTAGAAAAATGGCACACTATTGTGGTTACAAGGTAATTGACTTGTATCGCGAGCAAATTAGCGAGCTAACCCTACAAACGCTAAACCTTGCCCAAGGGCAATATATTGCAATTAATAAAAGCGATATTATAAAGTAAGCGCCTTTTAAAACGCTTTGGGGTTTTAAAATAAATTTAAAAGCTCACTGCAATCATTGCAATAGCTGTACTTATACCAACAAACCACATAATTGAGCGCATAATATCTAGGTTAAGGTAGTAAAAAGCACAAAATAAAACACGCGCTACAATGTGGCTCATCGCCAAGGTTTCGGTTACCGCATTAACATTATTAGTACCTAATACCACCGCAAGTGCAACGGCAAATACTGCTAACGACTCAAAACAGTTTTGGTGTGCAGCTAAAGCGCGCGCTCCTAAACCGGTTAATTGAGTTTGTTGTTGGCGCGGATGCTTGTTGTCGTAGCCGCCCAATTTATTAAGTTCGATTACTGCGGGTATTCTTGCTAAATAAGGCATTACAACGGCCAATAAAGCACAAGCGATTAAAATAGTCATAGTACGGTTCTTTGTTATTGTTAATTATTTAAAATAACACACCCACTATAAAAAAGCCGCCAGATAAGCGCCTGACGGCTAAACAGTAACATCAAGCCAACTATAAACTAATTTACGGCAGTTAAACTGCGGCATATTGTCGCAGCTGAGCCTAAAGCACTATCGCTTTACTTTGTATACCTTGTTAACTTATCGCCCTCTATTATTTTTGTATTGTTATTATGACTTGGGTATTTTTCACTTTTTTAGCCGCTTTTATGCAGGCGTGGCGCAATGCACTACAAAGTAAGTTAAGTAGTAATGTGAGCGTAGCTGGCGTTACTCTATCGCGTTTTATTGTTGCAGGCCCTATTGCTGCTGTGTATTTGTATGGTTTATATCAATACCAAGATACCGCTATGCCTAGTTTTAATAATGCTTTTTGGGGCTTTATTATTGGCGCAAGTATTATGCAAATTCTTGCTACTGGCTTAATGGTTAAATTATTTAAAATGAATAATTACGCTGTGGGCGCTGGGCTTGCAAAAAGTGAGGCTTTGGTTGCCGCTATTTTAGGAGTATTATTTTTTGGCTCGGCGTTAACCTTATTGGGTTGGTTGGGGGTATTTTTAGGGGCTATTGCCGTACTGCTAATGAGCGGTATAACCAGCATTAAACGCTTCGATGCCAAAACAGCTTTATTAGGGCTTGCGTGCGGTACTTGCTTTGCGCTTACTTCATTATGGGTACGTGAGGGCAGTTTAAATTCAGGGCTATTATTTCCTCACTCTGCTGCTTGGGTACTGCTTTTTGTTATTAGCTTACAAACTCTAATATTGCTGGGTTATTTATTATTAAAAGAGCCACACACCCTCAGTAAACTTTGGCAATATAAAAGCACAACTGTTGCGATTAGTATTTTTAGCTGTGTGGGCTCTATTGGCTGGTTTAGCGCCATGAGCTTGCAGCATGTTGCCTATGTAAAAACGCTTGGCCAAATAGAGGTGTTTTTTACCATACTCATTGCCGTACTGTGGCTAAAACAACCGCTTAAAAAACAAGACAGCGCCGGGTTATTACTCATTGCTGTTGCCGCTATTTTAGTCATGCTGCCCAATTAATTACTGGCAAAAAAAGCGCAGGCTTTTAATCCTGCGCTTTTTTTGATTAAACCGCGTTGAGTTTACTTTTTAATGACTTATTTTAAGTGTGATCACACCGCAAATAATCATTAAGACACCGGCAATACGGCCAAAAGTGGCGGTATCACCATAAAACAAAATGCCCACAATAAATGTGCCAGCAGCGCCAATGCCTGTCCATACCGCATAAGATGTACCCATAGGAATATCACGTTGAGCTAGCCACAACATAAAACCACTAACCACCATAAATGCAACCGCAATGCCAATACCTAACCAGCGGCTGTCACTTTGTTGCGAAATTTTTAAGCCTATTGGCCAGCCAATTTCAAGCAAGCCCGCAATTATTAAATACATCCAAGCCACTTAAAGCACTCACTCTATTAAAAATTTGCGGTATTTTAGCGAGCTAATTTATTCATTAACAGCAATAAACAAGATTAATGATAATTAACCAGCTCACACTTTAATAAGCTACCTATTTTGTAGTGATTAAAAGCTACTTTTTTGCTTATCCGCACTAACCTTTTTATCGTCACTCACTTTTTTTAGCATTATGTCGTATAAATCTTCACGTCGATCTTTTAAGTTACGTACTGTCCCTTCACTGTGAAGAATTTTTAATTTATCCATATCAAGGTCACTAAATAACAACATTTCGGTATTAGTGGTTGCCTCATTGAGTGTTGCATCATGTGGGAATGAAAAGTCAGACGGTGTAAGTACTGCCGATTGTGCAAACTGTACATCTAGGCTTTCTACTTCTGGTAAGTTACCAACAGAGCCTGCTATAACCACATAACATTCGTTTTCAATAGCGCGTGCTTGAGCACAATGACGTACCCGTAAATAGCTATTTTTAGTATCAGTCCAAAAAGGTACAAATAAAATTTCTAAGCCTTCTTTGGCCATAATTCTAGATAGTTCTGGAAACTCAACATCGTAACAAATTTGAATACCAACACGCCCTGCATCAGTTTCAAATACCGCTATTTTGTCGCCGCCTTGAATAACCCAGTCATTTTGCTCATGCGGGGTAATATGAATTTTACGTTGCTCATCTATTTTACCGCTGCGGTGACATAAATAACTGACGTTATAAATTTTATCCCCGTCGGCTACTGGCATTGAGCCGGTAATAATATTGGCATTGTATTCAATTGCCATACGCGACATAGCATTTTTAAAGGTTTCTGTGTACTCGGCTAAATTGCGGATCGCTTCGGTTTGATTAACTTGCTCAGTTAACCCCATTAGCGGGGCATTAAAAAACTCAGGGAATAAAATAAAGTCACTTTGATAATCAGAAACCGTATCAACAAAATACTCGACCTGCTTGAGCATTTCCTCTACCGACTCCACCTTACGCATTTGCCACTGCACCGCACCTACACGCACAATCGACTTTACGATATTAATAACGGTGTCGGTTGGTTCGTACAATATGTTATTCCACTCCAGTAATGTGGCATAACCTACTGATTCTTGATCTTCGGGTAAATACTTTTTAAGTAAGCGTTTAACTTGAAAATCGTTTGCTAGCTGAAAACTTAAGATAGGATCGTACAGCTCTTTTTGATCTACTTTAGCTATATATTCCATTGGGGTCATTTCATTACTGTGATTGTAATAACGCGGAATACGACCACCCGCTAAAATAGCGCGTAAGTTGTATTGGCGGCACAATTCTTTTCGGGCATCGTACAGCCTACGCCCAAGGCGCATACCTCTGTGCGTTTCGCTAATCGCAACATCTAAGCCATACAGTGCATCGCCAGCGGTATCACTAAATACGCGGTCATGACCATCGGCTATGTCTTCATAGGTATGGGGGTTAGAAAAGCGGGCATAGTCTACTTGCACGCTTAATGCTAAGCCTACCAGCACACCATCATCCACAATGCCTATTTGCCCTTCTGGAAACTGGTCTATTAATCTAAAAATTGTATGGCTAGGCCATGCACCACCTAAATCTGGGTATGCTTGATCCATCAAGGTTTTAATTTGTGGGTATTGCTCTTTAGTTAAATTACAAATTTCGAGATGGGTTTTTTCTACCGTCATACACAACTCCTTGAGGAATGGGGAATAAAAAAGCCGAACATGCGCCCAGCTTAATAAAATAGTTGATGTGCTATTACTTAATTCATTTTTATTGTTTTAAACTACGATAAAAAAGTGTAGTTACACGCTCTTTAGGTAACCAGCTAGCGTATTCAAGGCCAAGCTCTGCCAATGGGTCGGCGTTAAGTACTTGCTCTAAGCTTGCCTTGTTTTGCATTGCTTTAAGCATAACATCTTTGGCTTTTTGCACCAGCTTACGATACACCACCAGCCCTGAACGATCGCTTAGCGGACCATGTCCTGGGATCACTTTTGTATTATCGTCAATTTGTTTCACTACGTCATCTACAGCCGCTAAAATACCATCAACACTGCCACCACTGTCTACGTCTACAAACGGTAAGCTGCCAAAGTTAAAGAAAATGTCGCCCATGTGTACAATGTTAGCCTTGTTAAAAAATATGACTGCGTCACCGTCAGTATGTGCATGCTGATAATGCATTACATGAGCATGCTCGTTGTTAAAGTGCAGCTTTAAATCGTGGCTAAAACTAATCCGCGGTAAAAAATCTGACCCTTCACCATGCTCCGCTACTAAGCGCTTATGCACATTATCGTGAGCAATAACGTGGGCACCTGCTTTAGCAAAATTTTCGTTGCCTCCGGTGTGGTCGCCATGATGATGGGTGTTAATTACAAACTCAGTACTGCCGGGCTGTAAATCGCTAATCGTTTTTTTAATATCGCTTGAAAGCTTGGCAAATTGATCATCAATAATATAAATACCATCGTCGCCGACACTTACAGCAATATTGCCTCCTTGACCAAGTAACATATAAATATGCTCGCTCAGTTTTTGCGTTTTAACTACACTTTCATCGGCATAAGCCGCACTACTTAACAACAAGCCAGTGATTAATACGGGAAGTAATTTTTTCATTTTAGTGCTCACTTATATTTATAATTAATTATCGTCTATTTATGAAGAATAATTACACGACATAGACCCTGCCTTACCTAAAAACCAAACATACGGCTGTAAATTTAATCTCGAAAGATAAACAAGCTCTAGCTTAGTTCACTAAACAGCTACTTGCCTTTTGGCGATATTATTATTTGATGTACTAGCGCTTGTGGTAATAATGGCGTGTTTTCTGCATTAATATATTGACTAAAACCGGCACGATAAAAGTTTGATAACGGGTGCCCAGACTGCCCGCCAGGTACGGTTAAAATGGCGTTTTCTAAATGTCCTGGCTGTACAATAAAGCGCTGTGAAGCACCAAAGCTACGCCCCTGCACTGCTGGCATGTAACTATCACCAAACCCTGGCGTTTTTGGCATATTTAAAAAGCGGGCAAGTATTGGTACTTGTTTAGCAAACGGATGCTCTATAACCAGCTCGTTTACTTTGCCCCACTGCCAGCCTTGAATGTTATTACCGTATTGCGTACTGAGTTTAGCAATAGTTTGACTAAATGCCCCCTGCAGCTGCTGCTCCCAAGTTGAAAATTGTGGATTGAGCCAACTGCTTGGTTGCGCGTTAATAAGCTGCCAAACTGCCGGTTCTAAGTCACGCCTTACGTAGCTCAACGTGCCATTTTTCTCACTTAAGCTTTGCTGCAACGTACTAAAGGTAATATTAATCACTTCATCGCGATAATGCTTTACCAAGGTATAACCTACTGAGCTTGCACACGCGCACTGCTGCCAGTTTTCAACAGCGCTAATATACGCGGCGTTATTACCTTCATCGGCTTTGAGTTGCTTGAGCAATAAAGCGTGCCAAGGAATTAAAAATCGTGCTTGGTTATCAAGCTGTAATTGATAAAAATCATCTTCAACAAATTTTTGTTTTTCAAACAAGCGGTCGCGCACTTGTGTTGCACGCGCGCCAAGTGAATAGCCGCCGTTACCAAAGCGCTCGTTATCTTGGGCACTTACGACCCGTGAGTTTGCAGTCCATATTCGTCCACTTACTGGGTTTTTAACCACGGGGCGCTGCGCTTCATTTTGCAACCAAAGCGGCGAGTAATCAGTACTTTTCACACTAAGCTCGCTGGGTGTTTTACGCCCAGGAATTCCCCCCATTAACTTCCATGCGGCACTGCCTTGGCTATCAACTACAATTAAATTTTGTACCGGAATACCTACATCGCTGGCTATAGCTAGGGCATCATCAACTTCAGTTGCCTGTTCGAGCTGTAATAATTGCATGTTAACCGCATAACTTTGATGCGCCGCCCAGCTCAGTGCATAAGCTTGCCCGTTAATATATTTTACCGGACCATATTCGCTCAGGGTAAGTGTGTAAGTTTCGGCTTCATTATTCGGTAATGCAATTTGCTCATCTACTTGCCACGTTTTATCGTTACTTGTAAGCGCAACCCAATCCGCGGTATCAATATAACCATTGGTAAACCCCCATGCGATATGATTATTAGTGCCCACTACAATAGCTGGCGCACCCGGTAGCGACACGCCTGTAACTTGGGTTTTTACATTATTATGTACATAATTTAATTGCGCTTTGTACCAAATAACAGGCACCGCCATTGCTAGGTGCATGTCATCAGAGAGCATAGCAGCTCCGGTTGTAGTTAATGCGCCGGTAACTGCCCAGTTATTACTGCCGCGCTCTTGGCTTGCTGCAAAAGAATTAAATACATACATTGCTGATGATGATTGCACAGTGGATGATTGCTGCGTTTGTTGCTTGGGTATTGGTAGCTTAGGTATGCCTGCGCTGTAGGGTGCTAATTGGCTGCCATCAAGCGCAGCTTGGTATTGACTAGGTTGCGTTAAAAATTTGAGCATATGTTTGCCGTATTGCTGCTCAATTTGAATTAATGCTTGGTCGCGCTCAAAGGTGGCACTTTGTAAATCAAGATACATACTAAAAATTATTAATAGGCTATCTTCGCTTTGCCATGGTTTTTGCTGTACACCAGTGAGTAAGTATTCAAAGCTTGAGTAACCTATTTGCGCTAATCCTTCGTTAACCCCTTGAGCGTAGCTTTTAAGCAATTGCTTATCCGACTTAGGAAGGTTTTTTAAAATAACTTGGCTGCGTTTACGCAATTGATGAAAACGCATTTTTTTATCTAGTGCTAGCGCCGCCTTACCAAAAATTTCGCTCAACTCACCGGCGGCATTACGCCTCAGTAAGTCCATTTGAAAAAACCGGTCTTGCCCATGCGCATACCCCAAACCATAAGCGGCATCGTTGTGGCTTTGTGCTTTGATAACAGCTTGACCAAGTACGTCGCGCGAAATAATGACCGGCTCATTAATCGCTTCGCTATGACCTTTGCCGTCAAGCGCTGGTAAACTCAAACTAAGTACACCATAAACAACCGCAGTACCGGCCAGCCCTAAAACCACTACTAACAGCAGCAAGCGCTTGATTACTTTAAACATCCAGCTATCCTTTAAAAATTCTAATAAAGTATTATTAACATATATTTACTATCCTTCTATTAAAAAGTCATATTCTGCGGCGCAAAGGATGAAATAAACCTCAAAATCCACGATAATAGCTAATCCACATATTGTGCAGCCCTAGTTGAGATGAGTATGACTGATAAAACATTTATAAAAGGTAAAGACCGCGATTTAGAATCGTCGATCTCTACTATGCAAAATAAGCTAAAAGCCCTTAATATTAATATTGAGGAAGCGTTATGGCTTAACCCTGTAGCTAACTGTTATTCGGTACATATTCGTGACCAAGACTGTGGCGTAATGTTTACCAATGGTAAAGGCGCAAACGACAAAGCATCGTTAGCTTCGGCATTAGGCGAATACTTTGAACGCTTAAGCTGTAACTACTTTTTTGCTGACTTTTATTTAGGTGAAGAATTTGCCCATGCAGAGTTTACCCATTACCCAACCGAAAAGTGGTTTACAGTAACAAACGATGAAGTGCCTGAGGGCATTATGGATGAAAGCTTATGGGACTACTTTGACCCAGAGCGCGAACTTAATGCATCGCACCTTTTCGATTTTAACTCTGGTAATGTTAAGCGTGGTATTTGTACTGTGCCATACACCCGCCAAAGCGATAACCAAGATGTGTATATTCCGGTTAACGTTATTGGTAATATTTTTGTATCTAACGGTATGAGTGCCGGCAATACTAAATTTGAAGCACGCGTACAAGGCTTATCCGAAGTATTTGAACGCGCTATAAAAAGCCGCATTATTACTGAGGGCTTGTGTCTGCCTATCGTGCCTGAAGAAGTAGTTAAGCTGTACCCTAAAATTCATGAAGCGTGTGAAGAGTTACGCAGCCATGGTTTTCATTTACGTATTGCCGATGCCTCTCTAGGCGGTAAATACCCAGTAATGAGCGTTACCCTTATTCACCCAGCTGATGGCTCTGTATTTGCTTCTTTTGGTGCTCACCCATCATTTGAAGTGGCACTTGAGCGTACCGTAACAGAACTATTACAAGGTCGTCGTTTAGATCAACTTGATGTGTTTCAACCTGCTACTTTTGATAATGATGAAGTTGCCTCTCCAGAAAACACTGAACTGCACTTTATTGATTCTAGCGGCTTAATTTCTCATGACTTTTTCCGCGCAAAAGCCGACTTTGACTTTGTGCATTGGGACTTTAGCGGCACAACTGAGCAAGAATATAACTTTTGTACCGACTTAATCCATAGCATGGGGCATGATATTTACATCATGGATTACACTCACTTAAACGTATATGCATGTCGTATTTTAGTCCCTGGTATGTCAGACATTTACCCAGTTGATGAACTAATTTGGCGTAACAACAACGAAGGCGCTAAGTTCCGCGAAACATTTTTATCACTTGATCAGTACGACGTTGAGCAATGGATGGAAATTTATGACTCACTAGAGGAAGCGGGCCATAGCGATATCATTCGCGCTGCCGAGTTTATTGGTTTAGTAACCGACCCTGATACATCTTGGGATACGCTGCGTATTGGTGAACTAAAAGCGCACCTTTGCCTAGCCGCAGGTAACGAAGAAGCCATTGATTGGGTTGACTGGATATTACATACCGGGCAAGTAAACGAAGATGCAATGCGTCACTTTCGCTGTTTAAAAGCTATTTTAGAAATAAAATACGATGACGAACGCGAATATGCAGACTATCAAGATGCATTAGGCTTAATGTTTGGTACTGCCAATGTAACGCTAGCAATTGAAATAGCCGAAGGTCGTAAATTATTTAACGGTTTAACCTTCCCAGGCTTATCGCTTACTGGCTTTACAAAGCATGCCGCATTACTTGATGGTTATCGCAAACTCCATGTAGCTAAACAGCAGCATTGGGCACGCGAGGTTAGCGACTCGTAATTTAGTTAAACTATTAATTGTGAACTACCCACCGACGCCACTACGTGTCGATCAATGGGCTTCTACAGTCTAGCTTATGAATGCTAGGCTGCTTCTTTTTTTCTCAGATCCAACAGCAAACTTCGATAGCTCGAAGACTTTCATTTTATTAGCTGCTTTCCGCTGAAAAGTGGGATTAACCCTTCCGACGATTCCAGCCGCTATTAAGTCTAACTCACCTGTGTTCGCTATGCTTTTAGCCGCTGAAAGGTCCCGATTTTGATGCACTCCGCAAGCCACACAAATGAAATGTCTATCGTTCAATGTTAAAACATGGTGCTGGCCGCATTCTGCGCAAATCCCAGTCGATTTTTCAAATCGACCAATTTCATGATAGAGCTTGCCTTCAAGCTCAGCCTTGTATTTTGAAAGCTGAGTTATCAGAGCCATCACATTGTCAGCTACCATACTGCCATTGAATTTTTGCATCGCTTTTACGTTTAAATCTTCAAACACTAAAATGTCATTTTCATTGGTTATCTGTCGTGAGATTTGGTGTGCAAAGTCGAGCCTTTGCCTTGAGATCTTACCGTGTAATTTATTGATGCGTTGTCTTGTTTTGTGCCAGCGATTTGAGCCTTTATTTCGGCGGGCAAGCTGACGTTGCAATTGATTTAATTTGGCTTTTGATTGCGTTAAAAACTTTGGATTGTCGGCCACGTAGCCGTTCGAGCCAACTACCGTTTGCTTTGAGTTAATGTCAAAACCTGTGATTGTTTTTAAAACGCGAAGCGCTGTTTTGCACTCCACTTCTTGAGTAATACTGCATTCCCATTTACCGTGGCGAAACTGAACAGTTACCGTTTTGATTTTGCTAGCCAGTTCGCGATGTAAAATGATAGGCACTTTACCAACTTTTGGAATACTGATAGTGCCATCTTCAATACGGATGCAATTAGAATTGTTTACCGCTCGAAATGAATCGTTGTGAAGTTTTTTCTTTTTGTATGAGATTTTATGCTTTGGAAAGCGCTGCAAACGGCCTTTCGAGATTGCGTTCTTTAACGCTGTTTCTAAGTCGCGAGCAACTTGCTGAGCTGCTGCCGAGTCAAAAGACTTAATCCACGTAAACTCTTCAAAAGGCTTTATTTCCTTAAGAAGCGAGGCCATATCATTGTAGAACAAGAATGTTTTATCGAACTCATATCGACGCATATTTTCAGACAGTAATAAGTTCCAAATACCACGCGCAGTCGCGCCAAACTCTATGAGTTTAGCTTCTTGTTCTGGTGTAGGATTCAGTCTGTAATTGTATCTAAGCGTCTTTTTCATACACTGTATAGACTACTGTATATGAAAGGGTTGTCAAGATCGAATATGAAACTAAATCACACTGCAAATATCTAATAGCGTTACATTTAATCTTAGTTGTGAAATATAGAAGGCAATTGCTACAAGGTAACTTAGGTGAATTTGTAAAACAAAAAATTTCTGAAATTGCAGAGCGCTCAGAATTTAATATTGAAGAGATCGAGGTAGACAAAGATCATATACACATATTGCTTACGATTTCCCCGACCATTTGTGTTGCGAGTTATGTTCGTAGAATTAAACAATCAACGACACAAAGCCTATGGTCGAGATTTAAGTGGTTGAAAAAGCAATTCTGGATTGAGAAAACCTTTTGGTCTGACGGGTATTTTGTTTGCTCAGTAGGAAATGCTTCTGCTGATACAATTCGAAAATACATTCAAAAATCAGGGCTAGTTATTCCGATTCATCCCATCGACGCCGCTTCGCGTCGATCAATGGGTTTTCTCGGAAGGATTCGATAAAATTAACCAAGTTGTTGCTGGGGCTTTATTAAAACAAGCCGGTATTTCATTTGATATTGCTGAAAACGGATGTGAGGCGATAAAGCAACTAAATGAGCAACCCGCTAATACTTACCAGTTAATTTTAATGGACTGCCAAATGCCTGAAATGGACGGCTACCAAGCAACTAAAGCGATTAGAAATGGCGACTCGGGTAAGCATTATCAAAACATAACTATTATTGCTTTAACTGCCAATGCAATGCAGGGAGACAAAGAAAAGTGCTTAGCAGCGGGTATGAATGATTACTTAAGTAAGCCACTCGATTTTAGTGCACTGCACCCTAAACTTCAGCAATGGCTTGGCACTCAATAAAAGTGTAAGCTAATCATATAGTTTATTAGTTGAGATGAGTTATGCAATTATCAGCAAATCAACAGCGTATTATTGGCTGTTTACTAGAAAAGCAAAGTACAACTCCCGAACACTACCCTTTGTCGTTAAATGCGCTAACTAATGCGTGTAATCAAAAATCAAATCGTGCACCGGTTTTAAACTTAACCGACAGCGAAGTGCAAATTGCACTCGATGAATTAATAAATGCCCGACTGGTTACCATTGATGAAGGGCTTTCTGGGCGAGTAAATAAATACGACCACCGTTTTTGTAACACCGAGTTTAGTAGCTTAAAATTTAGTGCGCAGCAGCGCGCAATTATTTGCTTGTTACTGTTACGGGGTGCACAAACTCCCGGAGAATTAAAAACGCGATGCGCACGATTAGCAAATTTTAATAGTGTAGATGACGTTGAGCTTGCACTTAATAAATTAATTGAAAATGACATAATAACCAAACTCGCGCGCGAATCGGGTAAACGTGACTGTCGTTATATGCATTTGCTTGGCGAGCAGCCAATAAGTGAAATAACACGCCCTGCAGAGCAAACGACTGATGAGTTAAAAAGTGAAGAACTCAATGAGTTACTCGCCGAAGTAGACGAGTTAAAAACCGAGTTACAAAAAATTAAAGCTCACTTAGGGCTTTAATTTGTTAGCCCTAAATCACATAATACAAGTGCTCTGCTGAGCGAAATAATTATTTAACCCTAAGGAGTTGGCCATGCGCGCCGAGATTATGGCTGCAATGAAAGTGCAGCCAGTTATTGATGTAAATGCTGAAATTAGCCGTCGTGTTAACTTTATTAAAGCCCGCTTAATAGCAGCCCATGCAACGTCTTTGGTATTAGGTATTAGTGGTGGAGTCGACTCTTCAGTGTGCGGTCGTTTATGCCAACTTGCTGTTAATGAACTTAACCAAGAGCAAAGCACTACTGATTATAAATTTGTTGCGGTACGCTTACCTTACGGTGTGCAAGCCGACGAAAATGAAGCGCAACTAGCGGTTGATTTTATTCAACCTAGCAGCCGCATGACGGTAAATATTAAGCCCGCAACCGATGCGCTACACGAACAAACAATGGCGGCTATTGTTGGTAACGGTGAATCACTCCCTGAGCAAGAAAAAATTGATTTTATTAAGGGTAATGTTAAAGCCCGTCAACGCATGATTGCACAATACGAAATTGCTGCATTTTGCCAAGGTTTAGTAGTTGGCACCGATCACAGTGCCGAGAATATTACCGGCTTTTATACCAAGTTTGGTGATGGCGCTTGTGACCTTGCACCGCTTTTTGGCTTATCTAAACGCCAAGTGCGCGCTTTAGGTAGTACATTAGGTGCTTCGTCTGTATTAGTTAATAAAGCACCTACCGCAGATTTAGAAAGTGATCGCCCAGGACTTACCGACGAAGAAGCGTTAGGTTTAAGTTATGAGCAAATTGATGACTTTTTAGAAGGTAAACCGGTTACGCAACAGGTTGAACAAACACTTAGCGCTATTTATCAGCGTACGCAACATAAGCGTCAACCAGTGCCAACTATATACGATGAGCTTTAATACAGTAATTATCGTACGATACCTTAGTAATTTGACTGATCGACCGCTTAAAGTATTACGTAAGATTTTAATTAAATTGGTATTAACGCTGATCCCCTGCCAAAAGAGAGCTTTGTAGTATATATGACACCACCGATTTTAATTACAGGTGCTGGGCAACGCATTGGCCTTGCTTTAGCTAAACATTTTATTGCACAAGGGCAGCCGATAATTATTACCTATCGTACTCGCCACGCTGCAGTTGATTTACTGGAGCAGCAGGGCGCTGTATGCATTTATGCAGACTTTAGTACTGATGATGGTATTAGCACTTTTATTAAAGCACTTAAAGAGCATACCAACTCACTACGCGCTATTTTGCATAATGCTTCCAGTTGGGACTGCGAAGCTAATAACGCCAACTTTGCGCAACTGTTTGACAATATGATGCGAATTCATGCAAAAACACCTTATTTAATTAATTTACTGTGTGCAGAGTTATTACTAAATTATCAAACTGAGATGAATACTCCCGCAGATATTATTCATCTTACCGATTACGTAGTAGAAACAGGTAGCCCAAAACATGTCGCTTATGCAGCAAGTAAAGCAGCGCTTGATAACTTAACTAAGTCGTTCAGCGCCAAGTACGCACCTAATATTAAAGTAAATTCGGTTGCACCATCGTTAATTATTTTTAATGAGCATGATGATGAACAATATCGTGCTAAAACGCTGAAAAAGTCATTAATGGGTATCGAACCAGGATGCCAAGAAATAATCAATAGTATTGATTTACTATTACATAGCCACTACATCACAGGCCGCGCTATACCTGTAGATGGTGGTCGGCATTTAAAGTAAACCAAACTAAATTAACTGAGAAATTTATGCATAACGAATTAAAACAAAGCTATGAAAATATTATTACCGCTGTAGGGGAAGATCCTAACAGAGAAGGCTTACTCGACACGCCAAAACGTGCTGCTAAAGCAATGGAATACCTAACTCAAGGGTATCGTCAAACATTAGAAGAAATTACTAATAACGCCGTATTTACCTCAGATGCAGACGACATGGTATTAGTACAAGACATAGAGCTTTATTCTATGTGTGAGCATCATTTATTACCTTTTACTGGCCGTTGTCATATTGCTTATATTCCCAATGGTAAAGTATTGGGACTGTCTAAGTTTGCCCGTATTGTTGACATGTTTGCCCGTCGTTTTCAAATTCAAGAGCAACTAACTCATCAAATTGCTAAAGCCGTTGAAGAAGTAACGGGTGCAACCGGGGTTGGCGTAATTGTTGAAGCCAAACATATGTGTATGATGATGCGCGGCGTAGAAAAGCAAAACTCAAGTATGCGTACCTCTGTAATGCTGGGTAACTTTAGAGCCGATCCAAAAACACGTAATGAGTTTTTGCAGCTAATAAAAGGCTAACTTATGGCTAATGCAATTATTAACGTAACCAATTTACGACTGCGTACTTTTATTGGCTTTAACCAAGAAGAGCGCGAGAAAAAGCAGGATGTAGTGATTAACTTAGAAATTCATTACCCTGCACACGACGCCTGTAAAACCGATGAAGTAGATCAAGCACTAAACTACAAAGTAATTACCAAAGAAGTAATCACTTTAGTAGAACAAGGCGACTTTTTATTACTCGAAAAACTGGTTGCTGAAATTCTTGCTGTTTGTCATTCACACCCAAGTGTTCATTATGCTAAGGCTCGCGTAGATAAACCGCATGCATTACGCTTTGCCGATTCTGTGTCTTTGACGTTAGATTGGGCTAAATAATACGTGTGGATCAATTGATTTAGAATAAATAAGAAAGCTTAAATAAGCTTTTCGACACCTAAGGTAAGGGCGATAACGGCTAAGTAGCGTGCCCCCTTACCTAGTGTTACCAACAATAAAAACGTACTAAAACGCACTTTAAATATTCCCCCTATTACGGTAAGCGGATCGCCAACTATAGGTAGCCAGGCAAATAATAAACTATATACACCGTATTTATTAAACTGCTTTTGTGCTTTTTCAAGCCCCTGCTCTGACACTGGAAACCAGCTTTTATCTTTAAAGCGCAGTACTTGAGTACCCAACCAGTAATTAACGCAGCTCCCTAATACATTGCCCAAAGTGGCAGCTAGCCATAACAACAATAAATTTACTTTACCTTGGGTCATCATAGCTACCATTACCACCTCTGACGAGCTGGGCAATAAAGTAGCCGATATAAAAGCGCTAAAAAATAGCGTGAGATAAAGCATAGTATCCTTAACAATAGGAAGTAAATAAAAAAAAACCCAGCAAAAGCTGGGTTTAAAATACGCTATTAACAAACCGACATTGCTATTTTATCAAATTTAAACTCAACGGGTAGTCAAACTCTTTACCATCATTGGCTTTAACCGCGGCAATAACCACCATTACAAACGAAAATATAGCGACTATTGGCAGTAAAATTACACCAATAACAACAAACATTAAAAGAAAACACACAAAGTAAGCAATCATCATAGTGATTTGAAAGTTGAGTGCTTTTTTGCCATGAACATCAACAATCGGCATGTCATCTTTTTTTATTAACCACACAATTAACGGCCCAATTACAGAGCCTAATGGCACAATAAATCCAGACAAGGCACTTAAATGACAAAGCATTGCCCATGTGCGGTCATCTTTTTTGACGGGTTCCAGCTGTTGCTCATCATGCATAACGCTATCCTTATATTTACTATTTTTGCGTGAGTGTAAGTGTGTATTTCATAACTATAACTCAGTTTATAAACTTATTTAGCTAACTTAGTAATAAATTAAGGCATCACTTTTAAATGATGCCTTTAGCTTATTACTCAATGGTTGTACTTTGCTTACTCTTTAATACCCATTAAATCGAGCATAAATGCATAGTTTAGCGCGGTATCTTCTAAGCGCTTAAAGCGCCCTGATGCACCGCCATGCCCTGCTTCCATATCAATTTTAAACAGTAACTTATTGTCATCTGTTTTATAGTCACGCAGCTTAGCAACCCACTTTGCTGGCTCAAAATACTGTACTTGCGAGTCGTGCAGACCCGTAGTTACTAGCATATTAGGGTACGCTTGCTTAGACACTTGATCGTACGGTGAGTAAGATAGCATGTACTCATAGTATTCTTTTTCATTTGGGTTTCCCCACTCACCATATTCGTTAGTTGTTAGTGGAATACTTTCATCAAGCATGGTTGTAACCACATCCACAAAAGGTACTGCGGCAACCATACCTTTGTAAAGTTCAGGAGCTTGGTTTGCTACTGCGCCCATTAATAAGCCACCAGCGCTACCGCCTTGGGCAAATATTTTGTCTTTAGCGCCATACTTTTGCTCTACCAGTGCTTTAGTCACATCTATAAAGTCATTAAACGTATTCTTTTTAGTAAGTAATTTACCATCGTCATACCAAGGACGACCTAACATTTGCGAGCCTCGAACATGGGCAATAGAAAACACAAAACCACGATCAAGCAAACTTAAACGCGCGCTTGAAAAAGTTGGATCCATAGTGGCGCCATACGAGCCATAACCATATTGTAGCAATGGGTTCGTCGCATCTTTTTTAAATTTATCTTTACGGTAAACTAAGCTTACGGGTACTTTTACACCATCGCGGGCGTTAATAAATATACGTTCAGATGCGTAATTATCAACATTAAAGTTGCCTAGCACAGCTTGTTGTTTTAAAAGCGTTTTATCCGTTGTTTTTAGGTTTATATCGTAAGATGAACCCGGCGTGGTCATGCTCGTATAGTAAACACGTAACTTATTGCTGTTTATATCGTTATTACCATAAGCACTAATAGTGTAGGCACTGTCGTTAAAAGATAATAACTGCTCTTGATTAGTGCTTAAATTGCGTATTATTTGTCGCGATTGCCCCATTTCACGCTGTTGGTAAACCAAATAGTCATTAAATAACTCTATCCCTTCTAGCTTTATATCATCACGTGCTGGGATCAGCGTTTGCCAGTTTGCTTGATCATGTGCTTTATTAATAGCGACTTTCATTAGCTGAAAATTAACCGCATTTAAATTAGTGACAATATAATAACTCTCACCTAATTTAGAAATACTATACTCAAGATTCGCTTGGCGTTTAATTAAGCGTTGAGGCATTGCTTTAACGTTATTTGCGCTAAGCACCGACATACCTGATGCAGTGCTACTACTGTGCCAAATATAAATTTCAGTACCGTCTTTGCTTTTACTTAACCCTGTGTAATAGCTTGAGTCTGTTTCTTCGTAAACTAGTTCGTCATTGGCCTGCGGCGTACCTAAAGTATGGCGATAAACCTGGTAGCCTAACAAAGTCTGTAAGTCTTTTTTAATGTAATACAGTGTTTTGTTATCGTTTGCCCAAACAAGGTTACCACTTGTGCCTTCAAGCGTATCTTGGAGTAGCCTCCCGGTGCTTAAATCTTTAATTTTAACGGTATAAATACGTCTACTGAGAGTATCTTCACCGTAAGCCATTAAGTTACCGTTTGGACTCACATCTAAACCACTTACAGCATAATAGTCATGAGCCTTAGCAAGTTCATTTACATCTAAAATAACCTGTTGGTTAGTTCCTGAAAAGTCACTGCTACGCACATAAGTAGTGTACTCGTTATTGCCACGAGTTTGCGACGAGTAATAATAATCACCTTTTTTTATCGGTACTGAATCGTCATCTTTTTGAATACGCCCTTTAAGCTCGGCAAAAAGTTTAGCTTGCTGCGCTTGAGTATGAGCAAGCATGGTATTTGTATAGCTATTTTCAGCCTCAAGGTAACTAATAACATCGGCTGCTTTGCGTTCATCGTCACGCAGCCAATAGTAATTATCAATGCGGGTATCGCCATGAATAGTCATGGCGTGCGGTACTTTTTTAGCTATAGGTGCAACAACTTGAGGTAACTGCTCTGCTGTAGTACTTATAACGTTTGTTTGGACTGCTTCGGGCGCCTGATTGCAGCCACTTAAAATAGCTAAAGATGATATAGCTAGAACACAAGGGATATGTTTCATAAGATAAAGCCTTTACTTTAGTGAAGCTAAATAAAAAGGGAGCCGAAGCTCCCTCTAAGTAACAATTAAGTTATAAGCTTACTTTTGCTTACGACGACGCATAAATGCAAGCGGCGCAGTAAGTAATAACCAAGCTAATGAACCCGAAGATTTTTTCTCTGGCTCTGGTGTTACAACAACCGGTGGTGGTACTACTTTAGTAATACTAACCGTAACCATTGCAGGCTCTGATACATTACCACGCGTATCAATTGCCACTACTTGTATCTGGGCTGAAGAATCACCTGTCAGTAAAGCTGTGTTAGTAACAACAACTTGACCATCGGCATCAACACCCAAACCTTGGTGAGTATTTGACTGAACAAAGTACTCTGAAATAGCTAAATCAAACTCAGACTCTGTTACTGTTAAAGCACCTACAACGGTACCGTTTGCTGCATCTTCAGAAACAGTAAATTCACCACCAACAAGCGCTGGCGCTGAAACATCTGGAACCTCTAAATCAGCAGCTGCCATCACTTTAACAACATCTAAGCCTGAAGCCTGTGTTAGCGCAAATGGACCACTTGCTGTAACAACTGCTTTTTCACCTGGTTTAAGTGTTGTAACTGCTTCACCTGTTTCAAGCGAGGTAAATGCTACTTGAGGTTGCATACCAAATACAGTTGAACCTGTAACACTATCAGTTTCAGTAAATACACCACTTTGATATGCAGCATAACCCACAGATGCTTTAAAGTTCATCTGCTCGCCTAGTAGTGTCCCATCTATATTAAGTAGTTCAGAACAACCAGAGAAGGTAATGGTGTCCTCTCCCGCAGAGTGATAAAGCGGAGTACCCCACGCCCATGAATCATTACCCGCGCCATCTGTCTCACCAATTAGCGTACGGCTACGCCCAGGGAACGCTGTATCGCGGCCACGGTCGTTTAAGTTTGTCATAAACTGATCTGCTACACCGTCATTATCGGTATCAATTTCTAATCTGTAACCCGCTTGGAAGGTATGCGTTAGTGGGTCACGTAGTTGAATCGATGAGGTAACAAATATGCCTGAGTCACAAAACTCTGCATTAAACGCCGAGAAAGTAGTTGCTAGAATATTAAATTCAGCTTCTGCAAATGTTTTCTCAACACCCACTGCAACAATGCTTTCTGCTTGTGGCATAATTTCAGTTTGACCACTATTTGTAACAACAAGAGCCATTTCACTATCGACGATTTGCGATGAAACGCTTAGCTCAGTAGCAGCTTTAGGCATTGCATGATAAACAAGGTGTAAATCATGGTCAGTATCTGTGCTGGCATCATCAAACACCAAAGCACCATCAAACTCTACTGAGGTTAATGCTGCACTTCTTGCTGCAACTTCCTCTGCGCTAAATGGGTTATTTAGATTCCACTCTGGTAACTTAGCTGGATCAACGGTTAATACTACGTCAAAATTAATAGCTTGGCCTGCAGGAACAGTAATTGATGCAGGGAAATCCCAACTAATAGCCGCAGTATCTATATCGCTCTGGTAACGCGCTTCTGTACGTAAGTTATAAGTTTTAGCGTCAGCTGAGAAGTTCTTAACTGTTACCGTTTTAGTTAACGATGCAGTTTCTGTCATGCTTTCTAAGCCAAATGAAAGCGCTGCTTGCTTGGTATTAAACTTAGCGTTATTTACCCATGCAGCAACCGGTAAATTAACCGCTTTAGCTACATTAACTAAACCTGCGCCAATCATACTAATAGGTGCTAATTCTGAAGCAGGATTAATTGCTAACGGCTCGTTTGTTACATTTAAATTAGCCGCATTCATTATTGTTGCTTTAATTTCAAAGGCATTACGATCTGGATGTGCTTCACGAATCATCGCAACAGCACCAGCAGTAATTGGACCTGAAAAAGATGTACCTGAAACTGGGTTAGTACCAGTTTGAGTACCTGCTGCTGCAACATCAATACTAGTACCTGGTGCGGTAATTTCTGGTTTTAATAAACCATCCATTGAAGGACCACGAGATGAGAACGTAGCTACAGCGCCAGATGTAGTTTTAATGTCAATGCTAATATCAAATGTTGCCGGACCACCTGCTGCTAACTGTGCTTTTAAAGCCGCACCTGCAGCAAAATTAATGCCTACGTTTTTAATTGTTACAGCAGCATCAAAACCACCCATAGGAGCTGGTGTACCATCATCAGTATTGTTTGCAATCATCACAAACTCTGCACCATTTATTTGTGCGTTTAATACTTTGTCGGTAAATGCACAAGCACCACGGTCTATTAATACAGCTTTACCGGTAAAATCAACATCGGCGGCAAACGCAACACAACCATTTTGGTTAGCGTCTGGATAAACTAACTCAATGTCTGCACCTGTAATTGTATAAGCTTCTTGTGGACCAAAGCTTGATGGCTGAATATCACCTTCAACACCAGCAATAGTGCCTGTAGCAACACCTATTTCAGTTGTAGGGTGTGTCATTGCACCTACAGATAAGGCATTAGGTGTAGTACTTGGGCCGCCTATACGGAATGGGTTATCACCATCGTTACCCGCAGAAATAACCATATTAACGCCTAATTCAACAGCACGCTGAATTAAGTATTGTGTACCGCCGCCAGTATATGTGTCGCCAAACTCGCCACCAAGAGACATATTCATTACATCTACACGGTCAGAAATATCACCATCGCCATTAGGATCCATTGCGGCTTCTAGTGCTGCAGCCTGTGCGGCACTTGGACAACCGCCACCACATACAGAGTAAACATAAAGTTCAACGTCTGGCGCAATACCATTTACTGAGTTTGAAGATGAAGTACCATGGTTTGTTGGAGCCCCTGTTGCTGGAGAATTAGCAGGATCGTTCTCTATCGGATCAGCGTCTTCATTAATAAAGTCGTAACCACCTTTAACAACACCTTGAGGCCAAGCCACTGTAGTAGGATCGGCTTGCGCCGCTAAATATGCTTCAACTGTACCTGCCCCACCAAATGCTTGGTGAGTGTAATCAATACCTGTATCTAATACCGCAACACGCTGACCTTTACCGCTTGCAATACCGTCTACAATAAGTGGTTTTGCATTAATATAGTCAGAGCTTGCTGCAACATGCAGTTCGCTATCGAACATAGGTAATACTTTTGCTACTCGTGAATCTTTAGCAATTTTAGCAAGTGCTTCAGCCGAAGCTTGAACGATTAACGTAGGTGCTAATATTTTGGTTTTACCAATTATTTTCGCATCAAAATCTAAGCTATTTAACTCAAGAGTCATAGTGTCTTGAAGTTGCTCTATGTTAGCTGTAATTTCACGATTATTTGATTGCTGGTAAGTACCTGCAACATAGGCGTCTACTGATGTTGTAGCGCGTAATACAATCATATGTGCCGATGGTTCTTTTTTATCTGCAACTTGTTCTTTTACTGCTTCAGCTTTTTGATAAGTAATATTAGCCGTAGGTAAGTTACTTGCACTTGCAAGTGTTGCAATAAATGCGCTTGAGACAGCAGTGGCAATTGCTGTTTTCTTTATTATATTTTTAGACATCATTTCCCCTAGGATAGGTTATGTATTATTGTATTTACTATATTCAACCATGGGCTTAAATATAAAACTTAAACCCATACGTGAGCAACACCTTAGTTACATTTAAGTTACAAGCAACACATAAAAACAGAGAAAACACTAGCAACAAACTGATTCCAAAGGGAAAAGAAAGAAATTAAGTTTGTGAATGATTGTAAACAACCAAC
The DNA here is from genome assembly GCF_040308885.1 of Pseudoalteromonas sp. 120-MNA-CIBAN-0494. Lineage (NCBI taxonomy): Bacteria > Pseudomonadati > Pseudomonadota > Gammaproteobacteria > Alteromonadales > Pseudoalteromonadaceae > Pseudoalteromonas > Pseudoalteromonas sp. 120-MNA-CIBAN-0494. Next base: position 27,592 of record NZ_JBEOOE010000015.1, on the reverse strand, counting down.
ACTTATTTTGAGATGTAAATGGATAACGAAGTAATTAATATTTTAAGCATGGCCAAAGTGATTCAAACCGCGGTTGCTCCCGTCTTTTTAATTACAGGTATTGCTGCCACTTTAGGGGTTTTATCAAACCGTTTAGCGCGTATAACAGATAGAGCTCGTTTGCTTGAACGTAGACTAAAAGTAAGCACTGATGATGACTTTAATCTGTCGTTAACCACCGAGCTAAGAGCGCTGCTAAAGCGCTCTCGTTGTATACACCTTGCATTTAGCTTGAGTGTGTTAAGTGCATTGTTGGTTTGTGCGGTTGTTATGTTATTATTTTTATCGCATATTCAATCAGTTAACTTAGGCGTAACGATAGGTAGCTGTTTTGTAGCTGCTATGGCTTTGCTTATATTTGCTTTTATGTCGCTACTTTGCGAAGTGTTTTTAGCCACTCGCAGTATGCGCCGTGGCATGATATTCGCCGACGTCGATATTAACGATTAAGCCTCAAGCAAACCAAACTATCGCTTTCACTTGAATAAAAGTGGCAGCTAAGATACAAAGATAGAATTAGAAACTTTTACTAGGGATAAGTTTAATGAAATTGAAGCAAGTATTTATCGGGGCATTATTATCAACATGCGCACTTAGCGTATCAGCAAATTCTGCATTTAAAGAGCCAAGCGACGCTATTGAATATCGTCAAGCTGCATTTTCTATGCTCTCAGTACAAATTAGTGACATGGGCGCTATGCTTAAAGGCAAAATTCCTTTTGATGCAGATAAATTTAAAGCACGTGCAAATAACGCAGCTGCACTGGCAAAAATGCCATGGGAAGCGTTTTACGAAGGTACTGATAAGGGTGATACTGCTGCACTTGCCGCTGTTTGGGCTGAAAACGACACTTTTATGAAAAAAGCAACTGCATTTCAGCAATACGCAGATGAACTTGCTGTAGCTGCACAGTCTGGCGATAAAGCTGTTATTGGTAAAGCGTTTGGCGCATGGGCCAAAGGCTGTAAAGATTGCCACACGCAATTTAAAGACTAAGTTTTTAAATAATAAAGGCGCCTATTTAATTCATAATCGGATTTAAATAGGCACCTTTTTATTTTCAACCCAAGTTAAGTAAATAACTAAGTGGCTCACTGCCCCAAGTTGTCATAAGCACTACAAGCAATATTAAAAATACGACCCAAGCTAACCAAGGTGCTTTTGTAAGTATTGCTGGCTTTTCATTTGGCTGTTGTTTCGTTCCGGTGATCATCGCTTTCACTAAAGGCTTGCCTTTAATCTTATAAATTACAATTGCTAAAACATGCAAACCTATCGCATAAAGTAAAATATCAAAGTTTAAACTATGTAACCAATTAGCAAAATCAACTGTACTGCTCGACACGTACTGCGCTAAAGGCCCATCAGTTAAAATACCATCACTACTCATTAAGCCACTAACAAGCTGAGTAATAATAAGTATAAAAAACAACAACACCATATAACTACCTGGCGCAGAATGCCCAAGCGGAGTTTTATTAGTTTTAAGTGAGGTTATTACCGCTTGCGGGGAGTGTATTAACGCGCTTAACTTAGCTGTTTTACTGCCTATAACCCCCCATATTAATCGCGTTAAAATAAGTGCTAAGGTAAAAAAGCCAGCAATAAAGTGCAGTTCAATCATACCTTCTTCAATACTAAAATAGAGCACAGCAATACTAAACACTAATAACCAGTGAAAGCTTCTGACAAAGCCATCCCATACTTTTACTTTAAACATTAGTTATCTCGCTAATTAAGTTATTGTTTCATTATTTCAAACTTTGTTTAGATTTGCATTAAACCTATTATTTAAAGCATGCTTTATGGCACACTTAAGCAATTAATTTTACTGGCTAATATTTCTGCAAATGAACAGACCATCGCGTGCAATTTTAAAAGGTTTTGTTGACATGTTACCGCTTTGTTTGGCGGTGATCCCTTGGGGAATACTCTGTGGCTCACTGGCTATTCAAAATGGTTTTACTGCCCTTGAAACTCAAGCGATGTCTTTATTAGTGTTTGCGGGCTCTGCGCAGCTTGTCGCTATTGAGTTAATTGCGGGAAATACGCCACTACTCACCATTTTGTTTACTACCTTTATAATTAGCTCTCGGCATTTTTTATATGGCTTAGCGGTACGTCATAAAGTAATTGATCAACCTTTGAGCTGGCGTCTACCTGTAAGCTTTGTATTGACCGATGAGTTGTTTGCATTTTCGCACCACCCTAAAGCCTATCGTACAAAAATACGTTTAATTTACGCACTTAGCGCCGGTTTTAGCTTTTATATTGCATGGAATTTATGGACATTTATAGGCATTGTTGCTGGTACTATGCTCCCCGATTTAACCCATTTGGGCCTCGACTTTGCTATAGCCGCTACATTTATAGCTTTAGTTATTCCGGGTGTTAAAAGCCTCGCCTCACTCGTTACAGTTATAGTCGCAGGCATTAGCGCTACACTGTTTAAAAGTACCGGATTTGAGTTATGGCTGGTGAGCTCTGCATTACTGGCCATGAGCGCAGGATACTTTACAGCAAGAATAACTGCTAAAAAGGAGCGCAACTTATGATGACCACTATTTTACTAATGGCCTGTATTACCTTTTTTACCCGTTACTTATTTTTGCACCGCGCTTTACCCTTTAAAGTTGGGCCTAAAATGCAACAATTTTTAAGTTTTAGTGCACCAGCGGTACTTACGGCTATTTGGGTACCTATTGTATTTTTAAACGATGATGGCATTAATTTAAATTGGCAAAACCCTTATTTAAGTGCGGCTATAGTAGCTATTATTGTGGCTTATAAAACCCATAATATTTACTACACTACGATTGCGGGTATGGGATTATTTTTAATTTTAAATTAAAAAATAGTCTTAATATATACAACAACCATATTAAGCAATGTACTTAAAAGAGTAAATTGAGCATCAACAAAGATAAGGTAAAGCATAAATAATGCACAAGTTTCATCAGTTAAGCGCCACCAGTTTGCAAGGTAACACCATTAATTTTAGCGAGTTTGCTGGTAAAGTCGTGCTTATTGTAAACACGGCAAGCAAGTGTGGTTTTACCTACCAATACGAGTCACTACAGGCTTTGCATAATAAATATGCTAGCCAAGGCTTAGTAATTTTAGGATTTCCGTGTAATCAGTTTAATCAGCAAGAACCCGGAGATGCACAGCAGATAGAGCAAGGATGTTTAATAAACTACGGGGTTAATTTTTTAATGGCCGCTAAAGTAGAGGTAAACGGAGAGCATGCTCATTCGGTATTTCGTTATTTGAAATCGACACAACCTGGCTTTTTAACTCGCAAAATAAAGTGGAACTTTACTAAGTTTTTAATCGCAGCAGACGGCTCACCAATTAAACGCTATGCACCCTTTACCAAGCCAGAAAAGCTAGAGCTCACCATTCAAAAAGCACTGCAACAAAGTAATAAGTAACGCCGCTCAAAAGTAATAAAGAGGCACACGGCCTCTTTATTGCCAATCTAATCAAAATTTAAACATACATAAATGCGTACATTTAGAGTCTAATTCACATTGGTACTTTAGTTATACTAGCGCAATTTAATCGGTGTAATCGCTTAAATCGTCTTCGCCTAGGTTTTTACGCAAGCGCTTTTGCTCAAGGTAGTCTTCCAACTTTTTCTTAACCTTTTGCTTGTTCTTATCGTGCTGATTACGCCCGAGCATTTCGTACTCGTCTTCAACAAAATCGTCATCTAGCGCATCGTAACTAAATGTCTTACCCACAACCCACTCCATAAAGTGTTTGAGACCAACCAAGGATTTTATAATCGCAATAATTGGTAAAATTAAAATGTTCGACACATAAAGTGCAATGCAGTTTAGCGCCAAAATAAAGCCATGTAGCTATCTTAAATAGCCTCCATGTCAATACTGTGAATAAATAGCGCTAAATTCGCTTTATGGAAAGTGAGAGTTTTTTATCGTATCGATAAATAAAATTAATTACTGCTCTAGCTTTAGCCAATTTGACTAAAAAATAGTTTTTTTATAATAAACCTTTGCTATAGACAATACTAAAAATAAAACCAACCTATTGTTTAATATAATAAAAAAACATTGGCACTAAACTTGTTATTACTTATTTATCATCAATAAAAAACTGAGAATAAATATGAAAAAATTACTATTAATGAGCACTTTAATATGTGCACCTGCCGTTGTGGCACATAATGATAACGATTCAACAGTGTCATTTAATAATGAGCAATGTAATGTAGAATTTAAAAATGATGTACGTATTAAGCCTGACGAACTAGAGATTTTTACCGCCAATAAGCAAACTATGCAATTTAATACCAATGGCAATTTAACCATTAATGGTGAATCGGTAGCGCTTAATCATTCCCAGCAAAAGGCGCTAACTCAATATTCAGATAGTTTACGCACGCAATTACCCGAAGTAGCAAATATAGCCTTAGAAGGCGTTAAAATTGCAGGTGTTGCACTGCAAGAAGTTGCTAATGCTTTTAATATTGATGGCCTCGATAATATCTCATCGTTAATGGACGACATTAAACTTGAAGTACAAAATACTTTTTATCAACAAGATACCTTTGTTATGGGCCAGCAAAGCTTTAACCAATTTGGTGAAAACTTTGAGCAGCAGTTTGAACAACAAATAGAGACCGCTGTTGAGTCTGCTGTAATGCAATCTATGGGGAGTATTTTAGTTGCTTTAGGTTCTGAATTACTTGGCTCAGGAGGCGACATGCAAGCCTTTGAACAACGTATGGAAAATATGGGTACGCAAATAGAAGAAAAAGTAGAGCAGCATGCCGATGCGCTCGAAAAACGTGCCAATGCCTTATGCGAAAATTTTGCCAATATAGCTAAACAAGAAGAACAGCTAGTAGTACAAGTACCTGAACTTAAAGGTTACCAATTATTTAGCTTTAAACAAAACTAGTTTACAAACTTCACTTAGGTAATTATTTAACATCCCTTTGCAGCCGTTACGCTTAACTTAACGGCTGTTTTTTATTGTGCCGAAAAACTTGTTACAAGCTGTTGATCCCCTTTAAATTAGGCTACTTTTTTGCTAGTAAGGTAAGTTTACCTAGTGTGACAATTGCTTGCTCTATTTGCTCACCCCACTGCACACCATAGCTTAGCCTTATACAGCTTTTGTATTTATTTGAAGCTGAAAATATCAACCCTGGAGTAATGCTTATACCTACCTCAAGCGCTAACGAAAATAGCTTTTGGCTATCATACTCGCAGCCTAAGTCTAACCAAATAACACAGCCACCTTGTGGATCGCTGATCCGTGTACCTTTTGGCATGGCTTGCTGTAAGCAACGTCGCATATGCTCTTTATTCGTACGTAAACGCTGCCTAAGTACTTTTAAATTACGATCGTATTCACCGCTAAAAACAAATTCTGATAACGTCCATTGATTAATTAGTGAGGTAGAACAACTCAATGCTCTTTTATAACGCCTAGCTTGCCCTGCAAATTTCCCCGCAATAAGCCAACCAACACGATAACTAGGGGCAGCCGTTTTAGAAAAAGACGAACAACTTAGCACCAAGCCTTTTTTGGAATACGCTATAGCAGGTGTACCTCGTTTGGGTGTAAAGTATAGGTCGCCATATACGTCATCTTCAATGAGCACTACGTTATGGCTTTCAACTAATTCCACCAGCTGTTCTCGATTTTTATCTGGCATAAAACTACCAACCGGATTACTAATAGCCGTAGAAAATAAGCACGCTTTAATATCGTGCTCATTAAGCGCCTGCGCTAAATCGTTTAGCCAAATACCATTATCTGGGCATAAAGGTATTTCAAGTGCTTTAAGGCCTAAACTTTCTATTAACTCTATAATTCCGTGATAGCAAGGGCTCTCTATGGCCACTACATCACCGGGCTTAGTTACGCATTTGAGTGCAATTGCCAGTGCTTCTTGCGCACCATTAGTGATCACCATTTCATCCATATTAATGCCAATGCCAAAGTCTAAATAGCGATGAATAAGTTGCTTTTTTAACGGTGCATAACCATCCAGTGGCCCGTAATTAATAGCACTACTACCGGCAAGCGTCATTACTCGGCGCATATTTCTGGCTAAGGCTTTATCGGTTGGTGCTGCAGCAACCGGGTTAGCCACTCCAAAAGGCACCACATGGGCCTGATGAATGGCTGTGTATACCTGCTCAATCAGCGCCTGCTTGTTAACAATCACGGGCTCGCGGCTCAGCTTAACTCGTTTTGGTAAGCTGCTTGCCATGTTAACGGCTTTTAAAAAGTAGCCTGACTTTTCGCGTGCCTCTATAACCCCTTGATCCTCTAGCGCTTGATAGGCCTGCTTTACCGTAGGAATACTTATATTAAGGTTGCTAGCCATTTTACGTAAAGACGGCAGTTTTTCTGAGGGCAATAAAGCCTGTTGAGCACTCATATCCCTGATCAGTTGAATAACTTGCTGGTACAAAAACTCATGACCTTGATGGCTAACCGCTTTTAAAATCATTACACCCTCAATCTGTATAGGTTACATATTCCATTTTCTGTATATGGTAAGTATACAGATAAGCTTTAAAATAGCAGCTTAATCGACTTTGGAGAGCAGTATTGAAAAGTGCAGCGCTATATATAACAACTGTTTTAATTTGGGGCTCAACCTGGTTGGCCATAGAGTTTCAGCTAGGCGATATTGCTGTTGAACTATCGCTATTTTATCGTTTTGCAATCGCGGCATTATTAATGTGGTTATATGTGGCATACAAAAAACCTAAAATGCGATTTAATTTAGTCGATCATGGTTTTTTCGTATTATTGGCCCTGTTTAACTTTGGCCTAAATTACTTAATGCTTTACTGGGCACAAAATCACCTTAGCTCTGCAATGACCTCGATTGCTTTTTCAATGCTATTAGTAATGAATATAGTTAATACCCGATTATTTTTTGGCAAACCTATTTCAAAACGAATTTATTCCGGTGCTGTACTTGCCATTTTAGGTATCACCTGCTTGTTTTGGCCACAATTACAGCAACTCAACTTGAGTAACAGTGCATTCGTCGGGTTACTACTTGCTCTTGGAGGCACCTTTGTGGCTTCATTAGGAAACATGGTAAGTGTACGTAATTCACGCAAACAAATTGGTGTGTTACAAGGTAATGCTTGGGGCATGTTATACAGTGCCATTGGCTTAGCCTTATATGTATTTATAAGCGACGTGCAATTTAATTTCACTGCACCTACTAGCTATTGGCTGTCGTTATTGTACTTATCTATTTTTGGCACTGTAATCGCCTTTGCTTGTTACTTTGCACTGTTAAAAAATATTGGCCCCGAAAAAGCCAGCTATGTCATCGTACTGTTTCCTTTAGTTGCGGTAACACTAAGCAGCTTTTATGAAGGCTTTGAATGGCATGCAAATACCTTTGCAGGGTTTAGCTTAGTACTACTTGGTAACGCCATAGTGCTTACCCCAACAAAACGAATTAATGCCTTTTTAGCAAACAGAGCGGTTGCTAGAAGAGGCTCTGTCCCCAGTTAGACGCGTTATTAACGCAACTAACGCAAAAGCGCCTACTGTAAAGTAGGCGCTTTTTTATTGGTTAATATAAAAACAGCTGCCAAGTGTTCGTTATAACTCCTAGTAATACTAACTTTATTAAAAACACCATTTTGCTAAAAAGCTAAGTAATTCACCCATGCAATGCAAATATAAAGTGCATTACACAAACTTTTTTTAGAACTTTACTGGAATTTTTTTAACGCTCATAAAGTTAATTTTATAAACACTAATTAAACAGCATAAAAATCATTTAATTAAAATAATTTAATCTGAATAAATAACCAAAAAAGAATGCTTTTATCGCATTAAAAATAAAAACAAACACAGAGACCCCATAACAAAAGGGATTTAAAAACTAACGGCGTGAATAAAAATGCAAAAACACCCAAACCCACCAAGTGAACGGCAGGTTAATAAAATCCTTTCGGATTAAAATAACTAATGCTTCGAACTCAATTTTTATCGCTTTATTTTTAAACAATTAAGAGGCAGAATGCCCCTGTTTTCACCAACCACAACTCGGAGTTAAGTAATGAACCCAATTAACACATTAAATGAAACAGCTGCTACTCACATTGCCGTTAAACCAACAAATCGTAAAGCTAAAATGTTAGCAAAGCTTAATCGCTTCGGTAAAAGACTCGCTCTTGGTAGCACAGCTCAATATAAATAGTCACACAACCATGACTATTTATACGGTGCAGCAAGCACCCAACCACTAAATAAAGCTTCTTATTTAGCTCCCACTGCTTGCTGCAACCTATTTAATTTTACTAAAATTGTCTTTATTTCCCCTTATTTACAAAAAAAACCTCATTTTAGCCTAAATTTTAAGCAAACAGTCTTTTTGCTATTTACACATGCGTATGACCTAAGTATTATTCTGCGTCACGGAGAGATGGCAGAGTGGTCGAATGCACCGGTCTTGAAAACCGGCATAGGTTTGTAGCCTATCTAGGGTTCAAATCCCTATCTCTCCACCACATTTATATTGGTGGCTTTAATTTTTATTTCCATCAATAAAAAAACGGTTATGCGTTGGAGAGGTGTCCGAGTGGCCGAAGGAGCTCCCCTGCTAAGGGAGTATAGAGTTTGTAGCTCTATCGAGGGTTCGAATCCCTCCCTCTCCACCATACTTAATTTAAACCACTTAGTTGTGGTTTTTTTGTGCCTATAATTTAACACCAAGACTAAATTGGGAGGGTGAGATCCCTCGACAGGGTTCAACAAAATGTCGGGAACATTTTGGGCCGCTGCAAGCGTCGAGCAGCGATTGATTACATGGAGGTAAGCAAGTCTATCCCTCCCTCTCCACCATATTTAATTTAAACCACTTAGTTGTGGTTTTTTATGCCTATAATTTATAAAACTAAACAAATTGTACCAAACTATAACTTAGGGCATGATTAACTTAACTTTAAGCCAATTTAGGTTTAACTATGATCCGGGTTATATTGCTATCAATTTGCTTAACCGCGCCAACCTTTAGCTTGGCAGAAAACATTACTGTTTATAAATGCGTTATTAAAGGTGTTCCTACATTTAGCCAGCTGCCCTGTGCTCTAGATGCACAAGCCATTACGCTAAAAAATATTAATGTAACCACAGCCTATAGCAATACAACTGCTAGCAGTAAAATTACAGATACTTCTGTTGATGATTACTTAAAAACGCAGCAAATTAATCGTGATATAAAACGCTACCAACTGGCTATTAAACAATATCAGCAGCAATACACAGAAAAAAAACAGCAAATTGATTACATGACGCAAGATAAAGCCAATCGTTTAGGGGCTTCCTCTATTGCCAATGCGATTGCAACTAAAACATCAGCTCTTAAACAGTCATACGATGCTTTAATTGGGCAAGCACAGCAACAAATAGAGGCGTTAAATCAGCAAAAAGAGCAACTTAGTCAACAACCTTAATCGCTTTTTTTATAACCGCTATAAACTTATGTATTGCGTCGGCGCTATTATATATATGCGGTGAAACTCGTATACCAAGCTTTCTGGCATCCACACTAATCCCTGCACTATTAAGCTCATTCAATACATGTTGTTGCTGCATGTTAAAGTTTAAAATAGCAGTACCACTGCATTGATGCTGCAGCGTGGGCGACACAACATATTTACCCAACTGTTGCTGAATAAGCGCAAGCATTGCTAAATTATGCGACCTAACTTTATCAATTCCCAATGCGGCAAAATAGGCAATACTATTGGCTGCAATAATATAAGGTACAACTGAGGGAGTACCGCCCCAAAATTTAAGCGCTCCCTTGTTATAAATAAAATGATTTATATCAAACTCAAAGGGATTTTGATGAGAAAACCAGCCAACATCTTTAGGCTCACAAACAGCTATTTGCTGTGGGTTAACCCATAAGTAAGCAGCACCAGGGCCGCCACATAGCCATTTAACGCTAGAGCCAATCATAAAGTCAGCATTTAAGGCGGTTAAATCAAGCGGTATCACCCCTGCAGATTGCGCAACGTCAATGATTGATAAGCTATTCGTTTTTTTACTCAAAGCAACAATATCGTGTACAGGGGCTTGTACCCCTGTATTTGAATATACGTGACTGATAAAAACTAAATCTATGTTATCCGTTAAATAACGCTGCCAAACGGTAATATCGGTTAAGTTTTCATATTCAGGAATAAATGTTATTTGCGCGCATTTTGGCAAAGCTTTTTGCATCGCAAAGCCCATACTTGGAAAGTCGCTTTGCGTCATTAATACTTTGCAATTTTTTTGCTGTAATCGCGGATGCGACATTAACAATTTGGTTAAGCCGCTGGATAAGTTAACTTGTGGACAAAATTGCTCGCTAGGCGCATTAAATAACTGCCCTAATGCGGTATTAAATTGCTCGACTGCAGGTAACCATTGCTGCCAGGGTTCTTTATTTGACGATTCCCACGGCGAAAAATAATGAGCCGCTAAATGCTGCTGACTATTTTTCAGTGGACGCCCTACTGAGTGGCTTAATAAATAACAGCCTTCGGCCATACAAAAATCGTGTTGATTCATCTTATTTAATCCACTGTTTTAGCAAGTTTATATCGTCGTAACGTGTTTTTATATCGTCGCGTTTAGCGCTGGCACGTTTATCACGGAGTTTTTCTAACGAATCGAGCAAAACATGTAATGGTGGGCCACTGGCTGTTACTTTACTCATATGTTGCTGTTGCATTTGCTTTGACGGTTGCGCAATAAATTTTTCAACCAATTGATTATGATGACCGATTGCAGTGTCACCATGTAATTTACACACCTGAATAAATAGCTTTGCGTGGTATTTAAACCAGTCATTGTCTTTATATTGCTGCGCCTGTAAAAAGTCATCCATAAAGCTTTGCATGCGCATTGCTTCGCGCAATATTTGCTGATCTTCTGGCATCATATATAAAAACTTATCCACCAGCATTTGTGAATAACTTGGCTCGTTGGCATTACACAGCCCAAGTAGCATATCGATAACGTTTATGCCGGCAAAATCTCCCGCATTAGCACCTCTGTATATCTCATTGCCTACTCGATGCGGTTTATAATAAGGGCGCACACAATTAAAAAAGCGCTCTGTGTCTAACTGAGTATAAAGTGCATTATTCGATTCAATTACATCTATTAACGCTTGTTTTGCTACTTTTAATAGCTCGGCACAGGTGGGGTGCGAAATACCTAATGGTAATATTTTTAATAATGCATCGCTGGCGCGTTTATATGCCAAAATACCTTGGGTGTTGTAATCAATAAATAGTTTTTCGTCGGGTAAATTAGTAAAACGTTTATACGTGCCATTTAGCGCTTTATTGTGCGTGGTTAAATGGGCAGTCGCAAAGCGTGGCGTTACTCCAATAGAGGCACCTATATGCATTGCTAGTGCCGACGCTTCTACCAATGGCGATGTGGTCTCACGGCTTGGCTCGGTAATTTCATGACGACGACACGCCGCCATAAAAAGCCCTACATTACCGAGCAAATCAAACGCACTATCAAAACCTTCATCGGTATTTCCCTCCGCTAATAAATTACTTATTAATGCGTTACCTTCATCTTTTAATTGCTGTTTTAAAGGCTCTCCCAACCCCTCTACATTGGCTTTATCATCTTGTTGCCAGTAAAGTTGCTCAAGCTCGCTGTTTATCTGTGGGAAGGCGCTTCTTATCCATCGATCAAAAATGGCTGTATGGGTGCTCATTATTGTTTCCTGTTATTATAGTTATCACTAAATGCTAACAGAGTTTAATGAGGGTAAAACGCTAAAAAAATTAGTAATTATCAACATCATTAGCAATAATCACTACAAATATAAAAATAATTAATAAGAATCTATATATGCTCGATAAAAAAGATCAGCAATTGCTCATTGCCTTACAAGCCAACGCCAGAATGTCTGTTGCAGATCTTGCCAGTCATATTAGCCTCTCAGATACGCCCTGCCTTAGACGAATTAAAAAGCTAGAACAAGCTAGTATTATTACCGGCTACCACGCTGCTATTAACCCCAAGGCACTTAAACTAAACGTTTTGGTGTATGCATTTGTACGTTTAAATCAAAATTCGGCCAGTGCTGCCCGGCAATTTGAGCAACACGTAGAAAAGCTCACTCATGTGCTAGAGTGTTCGGTAATATCGGGAAGTTACGACTATTTACTAAAAATAATTGCGCATGATTTAGAAAGCTATGAGCAGTTTGTTAAGCATCAACTAGGGAGCTTAAGCTGTATCGCTAATATAGAATCAACCGTGGTGTTAAAGCAGTCTTTTAGCAAAAAACAATTACCATTATAAAAAATACCGCAAATAACTTACTGTTAGCTATACTGATATTTTAAATTGGGAATATTACTTGTACAGGGATTTATGTGAAAAATTTTAACTCCAAGTATTACTCTAGTGTTTTTTACATTATTTTTTCTTTAGCCTATTTTTTTGTAGGAGTAATACTTACCAAGCTAACCTTTAACTCGCAAATTATTCCGGTTTGGTTACCTGCTGGTATAGCCTTAGTTGGCTGCTTTGTGTGGTGGTGGCGATTTATTCCTGCGCTATTTTTAGCGGCTCTCGCATTTAATTTAAATTTTTTTGCTAATACAACTCATGAAATGGTATTGGTAGGAAATTCATTAAACGAGGCTATGTATATTGCCTTTGGGGTGGTATTGCAGGCCATGGTTGGGGCCGCAATATTAAAGTTTTGGTTAGGCCACCCTCTGCGCCTTAAAAAGCGCCAAAACATTATTTATTTTATTGTAGTTGTAGGTGTTTTAGTCAGTTTAATTTCGGCTAATTTTGGCGTGTTTGCACTAAGCCAATTTAATGCAATGTACAGTGCAGATAATCACTGGAAAAACACAACTTACTGGTGGTTAGGTGATATTTTAGGGGTGTTAATTGCCACTCCATTTTTACTTTCGTTATTACCAGAGAAGTCTGATAACTATAATATTTCGGTGCTACCGACACTTTCGGTATGTTGCATTTTATTTGTATCAGTAGCGGCCACCACACAATTATACGATAGTGAAAGCCGTATTAATGCGATAAAAATTGCTGAGCGCGAAGTGCAAGTGATAGAAAACAGCCTGTACCGCTATACTAATCGCAGCATTATTGCTGTGCAAAGTTTAGCTAGCCAAGTTCAGTCATCGCCAACATTAAGCCAGCAAGACTTTAATCTATATGCCAACACCCTACTTGCTAAGCACTCATTTATAAAAGCTTTATCATGGAATGTAAAAATCCCATCTCATCAACGCCAAGCATTCTCTAAAGAAATTTCAAGCATTTATAACTTAAATTATGATGTTATTGGTGAACCTTTAGAGCCAAACGATCCACTCGTTATTGTAAAATATATAGCACCGCTTAATAGCAACCAAAAAGCAATTGGGTTTAATGTATATTCAAACCCAGATCGCAAAGCATCCTTACTCAACCCCGCAATAAAGTATCAGCCAGTGGGAACTAAAATAATTCAACTCGTACAAACTGAGCACTCTGATGCTGCTTACTTATTATTTGCGCCTGTATATTCTCAATCCAATGAAAAAGAAACCATTAAAGGCTATGCCACAGGCGTATTTTTAGTCCCTCAAATTATTAAGCAGGCCATTACTGAGCAGCAGTCTAAAATGTTTTCGATTGCTATTTATGAAGATATAAACAAACCCGCATTTTACAGTAACTCAAACAATCTTAATGTTGCACAAGGCAGTAAGCTAATATCGTTTAATGTCGATTTTGGCGGGCAACAATGGATCGTAAAACTGGCACTTAAAGATGCCTTTTTAGCTCAACATAATAATCAACTCACCTTACTGCTGCTGATACTTCAAGTAGTTGTATGCTCATTAATTTTATTGATTTTACTACTGTTTAATCAGCAGCAAATTGCACTTACTCGCCAAGTAGCAGAGCGTACTTATTCGTTAGCACAAGCAAAAAAGCAATCTGATTTGGCTAACCGGGCTAAGAGTCAATTTTTAGCTAATATGAGCCATGAAATACGCACGCCACTAAATGCTGTTATTGGCTTTTCTTCGCTTGCCCGTAAAGAAGACGACGCCAATACCCTAATTGATTATTTAGATAAAATAAATTCGTCATCTAAAAGCTTATTAAATTTGATAAACGATATTCTCGATATATCTAAAATTGAATCAAAACGGCTAGTGCTTGAACGTATTCCATTTGATTTAACCTCACTTATTCAGCGCATTAATACTATGTTTGAACAAAGTGCTGCAAGCAAAGCAATTGTGTGGAAAATAAATAGCAATATCCCTAAAGACACTTGGTTTGTTGGCGATCCAATGCGATTAGAGCAAATAATGCTTAATTTATGCAGTAACGCTATTAAATTTACTAACGCTGGCAGTGTTACTTTAAATGTAGATACGCAACTTATTGCGCCCAATAAAGCACAGCTAACAATTGCCGTTATTGATACCGGAATAGGTATAAAAGCAACTCAACATGAAAAGTTATTTAGTGCATTTACTCAAGCCGATAACTCTACTTCTCGGCAGTTTGGTGGCACCGGCCTTGGGTTAGCCATAGCCAAAGAGCTTAGTGTATTAATGAATGCAAATATAGCGCTACATAGCGAGCTTGATAAAGGCTCTACTTTTACATTTACATTAGAAATAGAGACGGTTAAAGCGCAAGAACCTCTTATAAAACCTACAGATAATACTAATATAGCCGCTTTAAAAATTTTAGTGGCCGAAGATAACCCGGTTAATCAAATGGTTATAAAAGCCATGCTTGGCTCACTAAAAATTGTGCCACAGGTTGTTGAAAATGGTGAGCTTGCAGTTAATATTATAAAAAAACAGCATTTTGACCTCGTGCTTATGGATTGCCAAATGCCAGTAATGGATGGCTATAGAGCAACGGCCCTAATCAGGCAATTTAAAACGGCTGAGGAACTGCCAATTGTTGCCTTAACTGCCGACGTTATGCCCGAAGACAAAGCACACGCTCAGGCGGTTGGTTTTAATCAACACCTTGCAAAACCGCTTGAACTAATTAAGCTAACCGAGTGTCTTGCTCAATATGCAGTGGTTTATGAACAATAATAGTGTGTTTTTAAAAATATTTTTAACTTGTATGCTTAGCTTTTTGCCTCACTTAGCTGTCGCTGAAAATTGTATTGCGCAGGCAAGCGATTTTGAATTTATTAAAAAGAGTAAACAGCAAGGCCTATTACGCTATACAAAGGATCACCACCAAGCGTATTTTGATTACCAAGCGCGTGCCCCATTTAATAGCTACCTCAATCATGCGTATCAGTATATTAGTGTAGCTAATCCTCGCGCTGCTATGCCATGCCCTGTATTTACTCAAACGTATCAGCAACTAGTTACTCAAGGCAGTCGTAAGCCTAACCCCACTATTGCCGACATTATTGCTCCTTTTGAGTTAAAACATTCACAAAGTAAAAAAGCGGTATTACTCGTGCACGGCCTTACCGACTCTCCTTTTACCTATCACGATTTAGCCCAAGTGTATTATCAGCAAGGTTATACCGTACGCACTATTTTGTTACCCGGCCACGGCAGTGCTGCTAGTGCGTTACAAGATGTAGACCTACAGCAATGGCAACAAGCTGTGCGTTACGCTATAGAGCGCACAACACAAGACTTTGATGAGGTTATTTTAGGGGGCTACTCTACGGGGGCCGCACTACTTATAGACTATGCAATCACGCAAGCGCTTTCATCAAAAATAACGGCGCTTATGTTATTTTCACCGGGCTCCGAGCCGCATAATAAACAAGGTTGGATAGCCAAGTGGCTTGATTTAATCCCATTTTTAAATTGGATAGATAAAGACGCCGATGTTGATTTTGCTAAGTATGAGTCGTTTCCACTCAATGCTGCAGCAGCCTCATATGATGCAATGTCATTGGTTAGCATTAAAAACTTAAGTAAGCGCCCTGCTTTGGCATTGCCTGTATTTAGCGTAATAAGCGATATTGACGCGACAATTGATAGCCATGCCACCCTTAAATTATTAAATGCACTACATAATACTAATTTAAGTCGCTATAAAAAACTCGATACCCTAGTGCTTTATGGTAGCAGCACTATTTTACCCCCAAATTTTGCAGCAGATTACAGAGTATTAAATCCGCAGTGTGCCAGCGAAGCATGTCTAAAAATCCATGGTATATCGCATATTGCCATTGTTAACTCACCACAAAATCCGCATTATGGTATTAGTGCCTCTTATCGTAATTGCGGCAGTTTTATTGGCGGCGAAAAGTTATATAAAACCTGTAAAACCACAAAAAGCCCGCAACTTGGAGAACGTACAGCTGCTAACTTAAAGCAATATCCCACCTTACAACGATTAACCTATAACCCCTTTTTTCCTGAGCTTAAAAAACAAATAAGCACCTTTATAAAAAACGTAGAACACGCACAAGGTAAGTAGTAATGGCGACATTTTCGCATCAATGGTTTAGTAGTATTAATCAAATAGAGCGAGCGCATTGGCAACGTTTGTTTGGCGACGAGCCATTTACCCAACATGCTTTTTTATACGCATTAGAGCAAAGTCAGTGTGTTAATCAACAAAGTGGTTGGCAGCCTTATCACTTAGCTATTTTTGAGGGCGAAAATATTATTGCGCTGGCACCTGGCTATTTAAAAAGCCACTCTTACGGTGAATATGTGTTTGATTGGGCCTGGGCAGAAGCATACGAGAAACATGGCTTAGAGTACTACCCTAAATGGTTATGCGGTGTGCCATTTTGCCCCATTGAAGGTAGCCGTATTGCTATAGAGCACAGCAATCCTAGTTTAGTGTATAAATACATTACAGAGTTACTAAACCTGCACAGCAAAGAGCAAGGCTGGTCTGGTTGGCACGTTAATTTTTGCAACTTAGCCCAAGCCACACACCTCACTGAGCAACACGCTATGCTTAGAGTGGGTGTGCAATTTCAGTGGTTTAATAAAGGCTTTACATGCTTTGACGATTTTTTAAATACGCTTAATTCACGTAAGCGTAAATCACTAAAAAAAGAACGCAGCAAAATAACCCAACAAAACATTACTATTGAATGGCTGCAAGGGATGCAAATTACGCCTGAAATTATGCAGCTATTTTGCGAATTTTATCAACGTACTTATTTAAAACGCTCTGGCCACTTAGGCTATTTAAATATGCCCTTTTTTAAGCTTTTACATGCGCTAATGGCCGACAAGCTAGTCATTATGCTAGCCAAAAAAGAAGACGCTATTATTGCCGCAACCCTTAGCCTAATAGGAGCAGATACACTGTATGGGCGGTATTGGGGGGCAAGCGAAGAGGTAGATTCTCTGCACTTTGAACTATGCTATTACCAAGGGATTGAGTTTGCAATAAAGCATAACCTCAGCTGTTTTCATTCAGGGGCACAAGGTGAGCATAAAATAGCACGCGGTTTTGCCCCTGTATTAACCTACTCAGCTCACCATATAGTTGATAATAACTTTAGCAACGCAATTAGCGATTACTTAAAACGTGAACGCCAGCATATTAATATTTATAAAGATCAATGCAGCGCATTACTGCCGTTTAAAAATCAGTAACTGATTATTAGCAGGCATGGCTATATCACTTATTAACGTTAGCCCTGCTTGCTTTGCTAATAGCTCAACTGCTGCAAAATCTCTAATACCGCTAAGTGGGTCGCGCTCTATTAAAAAGCGATTAAAGTCGTTATTACTTTGGCTAGTAAACTCGCCTTTATATTTAAATGGCCCGTAAATACATACTATGCCTTGGTCATTTAAATGCTGTTTTACACCCGCAAAAAAATGCTCTACAAGTTGCCAGCTTACAATATGAAAAGTATTAGCCGTGTAAATAGCATCCACTTTATCTATTGGCCACGCATTGTTTAAGTCAAGTTCAAGGGGAGCATGTAAATTGGTTAAATTAACCTCGCGGTGCCATAAATTAATACCTTCATGATTAATCGCTCTGTCGCTGCTATACCATTGTAAATGCGGCAACTGCTGAGCAAAGTACACGCTGTGCTGACCTGTACCTGAGCCTATTTCGAGCACCGTTTTGGCATTCGCTAACACAGATTTTAACTGCGCTAAAATAGGCTGTTTATTATTTTCACACGCTTGTGAGAATGGCTTGATCATTTTTACTCTCAAGGTTAAAGACTGATGCGCAACAGTAAAACAAATTTAGCGTATTTTGTCGTGCGCTAATGTACGCTTTAAAGCCAGTTAATTAATCTATACTTTTATAGCTGTACTTTACATTGAAACACCTAGCTCAAAATGTAATGATAACTATTATCAAATAACCCTTGCAATTTACCACACCAGCCTACAGATAGAGTACAAGGTTTACTTACAATAAATAATTACCAAGCGAGTGCGTAATGAGCATTCTCAGCCGCTGGTTTAATCCTTTTAAGGAAGAATATTATGACTCAGTTTAGAACAGAATCAGATAGCATGGGCGAGTTACAAGTCCCTGCTAATGCACTATATCAAGCGCAAACTCAGCGCGCTGTGAATAATTTTGCCATCAGTGGTTTAGCTATGCCTAAGCAGTTTATAACCGCCCTTGCTTACATTAAACAAGCGGCAGCGCAGAGCAACTTTGAGCTTGGGCACCTAAGCAAAACTAAAGCTAAAGCAATAGAGCAAGCATGCCAAGAAATTATTGATGGTAGCCATTATGAGCATTTCCCGGTCGATATATTTCAAACTGGCTCGGGTACTAGCTCAAATATGAATGCCAATGAAGTGATTGCCACTTTAGCAAGCCGGCTAGGCGATGAAAGCATTCATCCTAATGATGATGTAAACATGGGGCAAAGCTCTAACGATGTGATCCCTACTGCCATTGCCCTGAGCAGCGCAATAAATGTGGTGTACGAATTACTCCCTTCACTAGAAAAACTATCACAGCATTTAGAACACAAAAAAGCCGAGGTTGGCGCTATAGTAAAAACCGGCCGCACTCATTTAATGGATGCTATGCCGGTTACTTTTGGGCAAACTCTAAGTGCCTGGCAAACGCAAATTAACCATGCCGCGGCTGGTATAAGGCATAGCCTAGAGCGTGTTTGCGAACTAGCGCAAGGTGGTACCGCTGTAGGAACAGGTATTAATGCCGATCCACAATTTGCACCGCTATTTGCTAAAAATCTCAGTGCCAACGTAGGTATTAGATTTACGCCTAGCAGTAACTTTTTTTACAATATTGGTTCGCAAGATGCCATTGTCGCGCTTTCAGGGCAATTAAAAGTACTTGCTGTAGCGCAAATGAAAATAGCCAACGACTTGCGCTGGATGAACTCTGGTCCATTAGCTGGTTTAGGTGAAATAGAGCTTGAAGCACTGCAACCCGGATCATCTATTATGCCCGGCAAAGTAAACCCAGTGATCCCCGAAGCGGCAGCTATGGTGAGCGCCCAAGTAATTGGTAACGACGCTACAATTACCGTTGCCGGCCAAGCAGGTAATTTTGAGCTAAATGTAATGCTGCCGGTAATTGCTTATAATATTTTACAAAGTATAGAGTTACTCGCTAATAGCGCCCAAGCACTGGGAGATAAAGCCATTGCTAGCTTTACAGTAAATCAGCTAAATATTGATAAGGCACTGGCTAAAAATCCTATTTTAGTAACCGCGCTAAATCCGGTGATCGGTTATGAAAAAGCAGCCAAAATAGCGAAACAAGCATATAAAGAAGCTCGCCCAATTATTGATGTTGCCGAGCAAGAAACTGATTTATCGCGCAGCGAGCTCGAAAAGCTACTTAACCCCAGCAAGTTAACCCAAGGCGGGCTGTAAATATTCACAGTAATTAATAACGGCTTTAATTGCTTGATAATAGAGTTTTTATTGCCGTAACAAATGCACAGTGTATGATAGTGGTGAATAATTCACCACTATCAGGATTTGTTATGCGTACACCATTGCTAGCTATATTTTTACCACTGTGTTTAACCGCTTGTTTAGATAACCCCGTAGCAGAAACAGAAAAAACAACTGCCAGCGAAGCAACAACGTCATCGCAGCAAAAACTACAACAACTGCAAAAAAGTAACAAAGCAGAATTACATGCCCCAGCCGAAAAACTATCAAATACTGCCATGAAAACAGTTACTCTTGATGACATTAAAACAGCTAAAAATGAATTAAATACGCTCATTGCTAATAAACAATGTGATAGCAGTACGCAGTGCCAAGTAGAAGCTGTAGGTAGCCGAGCATGTGGCGGCCCAAGTAGTTATATAGTGTATTCAACGACAACAGCAACAACTGAGCAAGTCACTGCATTAAGTAAAAAAATCACTACTTTTGAAAGTAACTATAATGCCCAAAATCAAATGGTCAGTATTTGCCAACATTTAACTGCGCCAAGCACGCAGTGTGTAGAAAATAAATGTGTTAAACTTGAAGGCTCAGCAGTAAGTGTATTTTAAGGATAAGGTTATGAGTTGTTTGCCATCAGCAATTAAACTATCAATTGTAAGTATTGCTACTAGTATTTTGTTACTGAGCGGCTGTGCTAGCACAACATCGTCAAGCAATGATCACGGAACGAGTTTAGCGAGTCTTAATAGTCAACTTAACGATATTGTTAGTAACAATAGCTGTACAGCTAGCTTTCAATGTAAAGTGCTTGAAGTAGGTGCGCGTGCGTGCGGTGGGCCAAGTAAGTATACGGTGTACTCAACACTTAATACCCAACAAGAACAAGCTGAGCAGATTGCACAGCAAATAACAGCACAAGAAAACACGCTAAATAAGGCACAAGGCTTAACTGACTGCCCATCAGTGCTTGAAGTACAATCACTATGTATTAATCAGCAATGCCAACCTTTTGAAATAAAATAATGCTGCAAACAATTTAATTTCAGCGTTATCCTAAATATGGGATTAACGCTGAAATAATTACCACCATTACTAAACAAATCCCCGCCTTAATAATATAGTGCATTGGCATTTTGTTAAGCACCCAATACGCATAAATAAAACGCACAAAGTAGCTTGCCGCAGTACCAAATAATGCAAAAATTAGTAAGTAAGCAATTAAAATTATATTCACGGCAACTCGTTATTTTATCTTTTTAGTTTAAGGGCATAGCGTCTATAACATAAAACTACTTAATTTTTTTTGTATGAGCAATCAAAAGTTCTGCAACGCGTTGCTTTACTACGCGCTTATCATCACTTTGCACATCAAAACGGCTTGCAAGCTGTGCTATTTCATCGTCGTTTAAATTAAACGATAGACGCTGTCGGGTTTTTTTAGACTTTACATCCAAACCGAGTATTTTGCGGATCATATCTGAAGGTGTTAGCTCTTGATCAATCGCTTGCTTTTTTATCGACTTTTGTACTTCGCTACTTAGATCAAATGCCATTTGCGTGGCACGCACTGCCTGCTCTTGGCGTAACCACTTTTCTTTAGCATCACTCACTTAGCGTCTCCTGGAAACAAGTCAACAATGTCGGTAATTGGCCGCGTTAAGGTAAGCGATACTTCGGTTTCGCCACCATCCCAAATCTCAATATTTAAACCAAAGCCTTTATCATCAGACTCTAAACAAATCATTTCACACAGCTCACCACCTTCTTGCTCATAACGTGGAAGAGCTTGATTGCGATAGTCTTTATTATGAAAATAACACACAAATGGCGATTCGCTTTGCTGATAGCTGTTAGCTAAAAACTGCGTAAAACGCTCTGGTATATTTTGCACTGTGATATGCGTTAAAGACTCTTCATCAAAAATACGCGCAAACTGATCAAGGCCAAATATATCTTCTACTTCATCACGTTGTACTTTTATAGAAAAGTTAGCCCATTGCTCACCATCTTCTTGCTCTATTTGTAAAAATACCACTTGGCCGCTGTCACTTTCCAACACAAACTCAGTGTCACTACTGTGTTGATACTGGTAAGTTTGTATATCAATAACGCGAAGAGTTTGCCCTTTTAACCACGCTGGATAAGCAAATGAATCGATGACAGTAAACATGTCACCTTTTTTAAGCTCACTGGCATGATTAAGCTGACGCTCTGGCTCTTTTTTAGATTTGAAAAAATTAAACATAGGAAGGCTGCCTTCTAAGCAAAAAAGGTAACTAAGCTAAAGCCTGGTTACCTTTTTAAATATGAACGTAATTATTAGCTATTTTGCTTGGCTTTAATACGCGCTAAAATATCAGCACTTTTTGGACTGCTGTCGCCAATTCCGGCTTCTGCCATTTTCGCTTTTAAATCGTCGCCGTTTACATCGGCTTCAAGCTCTTTAGCTGCACCTAACTGATCTTGACGGTCTTGCTGGCGTTGCTTAATACGCTCAAGTGATTGGCGAGCCGATGTCATAGACGAGCTGTTAGTGTTTAATGTGCTGTTTACAGCCATAGTAGCTTGTTGCACGCTTTCTGTGGTTTTAACCATAGTTAGCTGGCGTTGGTTTTCTTTAATCGACTTTTCAGCTTCTTTAACTTGCTGTTTAAGCGCTACAATATGATTGCTAAAACCAGATAATACTTGTTCGTTCTCTGCTTTTTCAGCTTCAAACTCGCCAATTTTTTCTGCAATTTCTAATGCTAAAGCTTCGTTGCCTTTTTCCAGCGCTTGCCCAGCATAAGCTTCATGCTCAGCAATAGATGCATCTACAGCGCTAATTTTACGCTTAGTTTGCATTTCTTTCGCCATAACTTCTGTTAGGCTTTTTTTAGCACGGTGCAAAGCATTTTGTGCATCTGCAATTTCTTGCTCAAAAATACGGATACCGTTTTTATCTACAATTGCTTCGCCTGCTTCACGCGCGCCGCCACGTACTGCTGTAAATAATTTTTTTAAAATACTCATAATCTTAACTCCACTAAATCGCTACTAATCGTTTAAATACATGGTCACGGCTTCTAGTGCATCAATAGCATTATCGGCTAATGTCACTAGTTCGTGGGTAATGTCATCTAATGATGAATTTACCGACAGTGCGCCAAAAATCGCGTATTTATTATCGATTTTAGCAAATGCACTTAATGGAATTGGCACGTTTAAACGTAGTAATGTTTCGTTTAACTCGTTACGTAATTCCGGCTTAACTTCATCTTCGTCAAACAAGTAGCTAATGCATAATAACTGCTCTTGTGTTTGCGTAACAAAAATTGGAAGCTCATCATTTTCATCAACAATGACTTGTAATACATCTTGCTCACCTGGATTAGCAATCAAGAAAGACTCAAAGTTAGCGCCTTCTGTTTCAAAAGAAGCTAATTTTATTGAAAGTTCATTTAATTCCATGTCTCTGCCTTTTGTCGTTTGACATATTATGTCTGAGTTAAGATTCTCATGGCTGACATATTATGTCAACCATGTTTTATTAGTTTTTATACAACTCGCTTTCTATTTGCCATGCTGTACGGTAATAATCGTACAGTTGGCCAGAGCCTAACCTATTGACTTCAATATCTTTAATATGTTCGAAATAATTATTCGGAAAAATAAAACTAGCCAGTAAATATTCTTTACTGATCCACCTTGATGGTATCGGCATTGCGGTTACATCGTTGATTCGCCCACTAGCCGATTGCCCCATTTTGGTAGCTATAGTCCAGCCCCACTGTCCAAATGAAGGAATGTTTTGTTGATACTGCTCTACATATTCAAATCCAGCCGCTTTAACCGTTTTAGCAATACTTAAAAAGGCTTTTTTAGCATGATAAGGCGAAGTTGACTGCACCGCCATTGCGCCATCTGGTGCTAGTAATTGGCGTACATGATTATAAAAGTAGTCACTATACATTTTATTTAAATCGGGATGATTAGGGTCAGGTAAATCAATTAAAATAGTATCAAATTGCTTTGCCTGATCGAGCAACTTTTCAACTTCTAAAAAGGCATCACCAACAATAATATCTGCACGCGGATCATGCATAGATTTGCTATTAAGGCTTAACAACCGCTGGCTAATATCTTCAGGCGAAGTAAATTCAGCATCTTTATGGCCAAACAAATTAAGCAATTGCCCATCAAGGTCAATCAGGGTTACTTTGCTCACCGGCCACTTTAAAACATCTCTAAGTGCCAGCCCATCGCCACCGCCAATGATCAGTACCCGCTCATGACGGTTTGACGCCAACATAGCCGGGTAAACTAACATTGAATGATATATTTGCTCATCAACACTAGAGAACTGTAAGCGCCCATTTAAGTATAAATCGGTTATTGGCTGCGGCTGATTTTTACTTAACCGCTCGGTTAGTACCACATGTTGATATTTAGTGGCTTGAGAATAAATAACCTTGTCTTTGTATAAAACATTGCTCAAGTTATCCATCCAACTACTGCCCAATACCAATATAAACGCAAATAATACTAGTAATAACAGGTGACACGCTAATAACAGTTTGGCAAAGCGTACATAGGTGTGATACCGCCATAAAAAAGCAAGCCCAGCAATTATATTAAACAGCGCAGTCCACGCGGCTGCTTGCATTATGGGCATAGACAACATAATGCTAACCCAAATAGCCGCGCCAATTCCGGCGCCTATATAGTCGGCACCATAAATTGTTCCTGCGTTATTTTCTAAAAAACGGCCATAAACATGCTGACGAATACGCGCAATAAGCGGTATTTCCATACCAATAAACAAGCCAAGTATAAGGCCAAATACATAGGGTAAAAAACGCGACCACTCTTGTAGCTTTTGAAATACATAGCCATTGAGTACTACGTCGGGAGGTAAATTAAAAATACTCGAAAACATATGCGGCAGTGAATAGCTAACAGCAATAACGCCGGCAATGGCTAAAATACAGCCCATACCAATCAAAGCAATTATACTTTCTAGCCAAGCAAAGGCGGTAAATGCATCTTTAAACCAACGTGCTAAAAATGCGCCAATGCCCATTGCTACTATCATAGTGCCGATCATCGCATAAATAGCGCTTTCTACTGAGCCAAGTACCCGCCCCGCATAATGAGACAGTAAGTATTCATAAATAAGGCCACACCCTGCGAGTACGGCCATAACGGTAATAAGTAAAATATCGTGCCCAAGTAAACTAAATTTACTTGGGCTTTTTATAGTTGATGACACTCGATTATGCGCCTAATAGTGTTGCCATAGTTATACCTACCGCAAATGATAACGCTGCAGAAATAGCGGCTACACCCACATTTTTTTGACGGTTCACTTCATCTGAAATATCACAGCCAGATAAAATTATTTTAATTGTCACTAAGTGCAAAATAATAAATACCAGTAAACTAACTACTGCACTTATAGCCCAGTACAACAAACTCGCATTAATATTATCGGCTACATAAGGCGCAATCCCCGTTGCTGCGGTAATGGCTAATGCGCTGCCAATTAAAAAACCGGCATAACGAATACCCACGGCTAAGTTGCCATCAATAATTGCTTGTTGTAAGCAATCACCACTTTTATTGGTGCGCTTAAACAGCTGTACGCGATATTGGCTCACTAACAACAGCACTAGGCTGCCAATAACAAAAGCAGCAACCACAATTGGTAAACCATGCCAACCGTCGGTAGCCACCCACAGCAATGCCGAGCGAATTACAATGGCGACACTAACAACGTGGCCAAAGTCGATAACAGCCGCAGTCACGTTACCTTTAACTATTTCGCTATGTAAGCTCACTTTACGCAGCGCAACTTTATCTTGAAAGAAATGCCCAAGCTTAATAAGTAAAATAGCCAGTGCACCATAGCCCAACATTTGCAGAGCTTCTTGCTGTAATGACACTGCAAAAGCACCGCTGCTTACACCTGTAAGCACAATCGCCAATGCAACTAAACCCGCAGCAAAACTAATACCAAATGCAAAGTTATCACGCTCAGTAATTTCATCATTAGCATGCAGGTTAGATACCCAACCCTTAATATATTTAAGACTCACAAACAGCAAAACAATAATTGCAAAATCAATCGCCAGCGCTTGTAGTGACCACATTGTTATTCCATTAAATTCATACATATTACTCTAACTCCAACTTTATTCTTTTACTTACCACGGCTCACGCCACGAGAGGTTCTACTACCGCTGTTACGAACTGAGCCCGAGTTATTGCTATAACTACTCGAACGAGAATAACTACTGCGACTTTTAGGTGGTGTGTAGCTACTTCGGCTTAAGCCTGACGCCCCCGTTTTTTTGCTCGCATAAGGGCTAGTAAACTGCTTACCTTGGCGTTGATATGATTGACGCGTACGTGTTTCTAGCGTGCTCTGCGCTTTAATTTGTTTTGGGCTTGAGTAGCGCGTGCGGCCGTAATCATTGTAATAACTATATTTACGACCTCGGCTCCAGCTACCATATTCAACACGATTGAATACATCCCCTAAAATACGATACATACCGTACCATTGCCAAAAGCTAGTACCATTGCTGTTAGATTGCCAGTTACCATAATTAGGATTACCCACCATTTGGTTACCAACTCCAGCGCCTTCAGCTTGCTGACTAATAGCACCAATACGCGCTAAATTACCTTTAGACATATCCGCAAGCATATTAATAGGATCGGTTAACGCATCTGAAAATAACGTAGGCTTTGCAGCTTCGCGCAATAAGTCAATACTGTGCAAAGTATCTTCGTAAGGAGGAATAAGGTAGGTGCCCTTAATATCTTTAAGTCGCTGTGTTAAACCACTATAAAGTGCACCTTGACGAGTGGCGTCAAGGGTAATGACATCAACAACTTTTGAAAGTTCTGGTTGCTGATTTTTAAGCTGAACACCGTATTCTTTAAGTAATAATGCATTACGCAAACTACCATTATCAAGCGCAGTACCTAGCTGTGATAGCTCAACCTCCGCTTTTTTAATCGATTCTTGAATTGTTTTTTGCAGTTGCTCTTCTTTAGATTGGCAACCCATAAGCACCGCAAACAAACAAAACAGGCTGAGAAGTTTCCAAGCTTTAATATTTGACATTCATGTCACCTGATTTACTGAATTAACCTCAGTAGTTTTACACAGGTCACTTATTAAACCAACAGTGAAGTTGCAACAAAATGATTTTAAAAATGAATTTCTAACTTGAGAATACAACGATTGTTAAAGGCTACAGGCTCCTTGAGCTATTTTTGATGCTCTTTATCGTCGGGTGTCGCTACGCTCGCCCGACCTACGTGGGAGATTTGTGTACATCACTCACCCACACTTCACTTTTCTGCAGACGTAAAAAAGCCCGAATATTTTCAATCGGGCTTTCTCGATTTGAAGCCTGGCAATGTCGTGGTGCCCACAGCAGTGGAGAGTCACAGTGCAAATGCGACACACTCATTAGTCAGTGGTGATATTTTTATGATTTGAGTGTCGGGTGTCGCTACGCTCGCCCGACCTACGCGGGAGACTTGTGTACATTACTCACCCACATTTCACTTTTCTCCAGACGTAAAAAAGCCCGACTATTTCTAGTCGGGCTTTCTACAATTTGGAGCCTGGCAATGTCCTACTTTCACATAG
>NZ_JBEOOE010000014.1:0-88084 GCF_040308885.1 Pseudoalteromonas sp. 120-MNA-CIBAN-0494 | reverse complement strand
CATTTGCCTTCTTTTTTAGCTTTTGCATCTGCGCCGCATTTAGCTTCGCCACATTTGCCTTCTTTTTTAGCTTTTGCTTCGCCGCCACATTTACCTTCGCCACACTTACCTTCGGTAGCATCTATTTGATAGCCGGTAACCATTTGTTGAAACTCAAAAGGATTGGCTTGCACATCCACAGATACAAAGCTTGCAGAGCCAACAACAACTGCACCTAGTGTTAACGCGATTGAACTTTTTTTGATTGTATTCATTATATGACTCTCTTTTTAATAAGATTGTATAACCAAAGAATTGGAAAATACGAGTATGTATTTAAGTAGACCTGTATAAAAATAAAAAATTTCATTTTAGTTTAATTAATTGTAAACTTTTTGGCTAAAGTAACTATGCGCGGTAATTACGGATTTATCAATTTATGATTAACGGTTACACTACACATCCCTTTATTTAGCCATAATTAATCTTTCTATGAAACTTGTTTTAGCACCGATGGAAGGTGTTGTTGACTTCAAAATGCGCCAACTTCTTACCAATATAGGTGGTTTTGACTTATGTGTGACTGAGTTTGTGCGTGTTGTTGATGCTTGCTTACCTGATAAAGTTTTTTATCGTTACTGTCCTGAACTTAGCAATAATGGCCTCACTAGTGCTGGTACACCGGTACGCATTCAGTTATTAGGTCAAGTTGCAGGTGCGCTTGCAGAAAATGCAGTTAAAGCAATTAGTTTGGGCTCCCATGGCATAGACCTAAATTTTGGCTGCCCTGCAAAAACTGTTAATAAAAGTAAAGGCGGAGCTGTACTGCTTAAAGATCCCGAGCACATGTATGAAATAATTAAAGCGGTAAGAGACGCCGTTGATAGCAAGCATCAAGTGAGTGCAAAAATTCGTCTTGGTTTTGATGATGACAGTAACAGCCAAGAAATAGTAGATGCTGTTGTCAGCGCTGGTGCAAGTAGTATTGCAATTCATGCTCGCACTAAACGTGATGGCTATAACCCACCTGCTTATTGGGAAAAGATCCCACCTTTAATTAAAGATAAAGATATTGCGGTTGTGGCCAATGGCGAAATATGGCAAGTAGCTGATGCTATGTTGTGCCAAAAACGCAGTGGTTGTACCGACTTAATGCTTGGTCGTGGTGCGTTATCTCATCCCGATTTAGCAAAAAAGATTAAAGCGAATATAAATAATGAAGATTATGTAGGGCTCGAGTGGGAGCATATTCTTTATCATTTAATAAATTCTGCTATTCATCACGACCCGGCTAAAGATGAAAAGTACTTTGCATCGCGTACTAAGCAGTGGTTAGGCTACTTAAAGCGTCAGTACCCACAGGCAATAACATTATTTGACGAGATCCGCCGGTTAAAGGCCAAAGAAGATGTCGCAGAGGTACTAAGTAAGTATGCCAAAGCGCCACAGTTTGATGCAAATCATAACGCGTAAGTAAATCTACCTAGATAATACCCCTATTGCTCAATGCTAATTATAAAGGGGTTATACACGATGCAACATCAGCAAAGGTTAATTAATGAAATAGAGGAAGTAAAATTAACTATATTAAACTTACTTTCTCAATCAGCGCATCTATCTCATCAGCATTTATTATCTTTATTAACGCAAACAGTCAATGCAGAGTGGCTCGATTTGGCGGCGCAAAAACTAGGTCCCGAATACGGTGAATATATTCAACGAATGACCACTTTAGAGGCTGCTGTGAGTCAAATTGAGATAGGTCAGTACGGTTATTGCTGTGATTGTGAAGAGCCTATAACCACAGCATTACTCGAATTAGATCCAGCTACACAACGTTGTGAACAGTGCGCTAAATAAAGCGCACATTGAGCAACGTTAAGTCGCTGGAGCAGTTAAAGTAATTGCTGAGCAAAGCTAAATGCCTGCCCAGGGTAAAGCACTATATTTTTAACTAATCTTGTTGCATCTATTTCGCTAATGTTTAAACGCTTTATTAAGTTAACCTTTGCCTGTGGCAAGGTCCACGCATGAATATGCAATCCAACATCAGTTTCCATCATTGCTAACATTAGCGTTTTTTGCTGCGCTAAAAGTGATTTGTTTTCAGCTATAGCGGGTAAGTTTCTAAACCCCGACAACCAATCTAAACCTGGTACCTCTTTATCCCCATTAGTAAATTGCACCAAAAATGACTGTGGATAAATTTGGCTAACCTCCTGATTGGCTGGTTGTGTACTTTCCTCTTTTAACTGCTCATTTATAATAGTAAGCCACTCTAGCGGAGAGTGCACTGTACCACTAAAATAGTTTAGCTTACTTTGATACCACTCACTGCCATTAGCTAAACCATATAGCCCGACACTTCCTCTGGGGCTATATTGCACTAAATAATCTTTTAAAATATTAAGTTGAGCTAATAAGCTATTGGGTATGTTTTTATCGCTTAGTGCACTAAGCACATAATTTTTTATTAAATTGTGTTCAATTTTATTCAACTTTAAATTGCTTAATTGCGCACTTTCTAGTTGTCGCTGCACAAATTCAAGCCAATTACTTATATTTTGATAGTCACTCTCTGAACTTGCTAAGTTAAGTAAATTAACTAAAACATTTGTATGTGCTGGCCAGGCAAAGTAACGTTCAGGAAAACGCTCTGCAATAACAAGATAGTTAACCTGCTCAGTTTGCTGCTTGGTTAGTTGCATTTGCATTAAGCTTTGATAAATAGCGTGGCGTTTTTTTAAATACGCATCTGTAAAAGGCAATTGCTCACTACGCAGCCCTGTGTGTTTACTATTTTTTGGCTGATATAAAGCTAAGTTAAGCGATTTTAATGCGTGCTGCGCTTCATCAAACGATGTGTACTGCTGTGGTTGCTTAGAGCAAGAGGCCAAAAATAGACAAAGTAAAAATGAAAAAATAAGCGTTTTGTTCATGTTCATCCCAATAAAAAAAGCCCCAATGGGGCTTTTTAAAAATTGCTAATATACATTAAAAATTAAATTTTAACACCGTTGCGAGCGGCTTTATCTTTAATATATGTAGCCCAACCTTTTGCAAACTTACGCGTGCGAGGGTCATCCATAGCTTTAGTAATTGCAGCATGTGCTTGCTTATACTTAGCTTGGTAGTAGTACGCTTCAGCTAAATCTGAATAAATAGTGCCCTTTTTATCAGAGCCTAACTCTAGTGCTTTGTTCAAACGAACAACTGCAGCGCTAAAGTTTTCAGATTGTAAAAGTAACGAACCGGCTTTGCGATAAAGCTCAGCATCGTTATCAAATTTTGCAGCTTCTTCGTAATACTTAGCGGCTTTTTCAATATCTTTTGAACGATGGTAGTTACTAGCAATTGCACTGATATTTTGCTTAGTGCGTTGTACTTTTTCTTCTTTAACACCTTTTTCAAGCGTTAATGCTGCTTTATAAGGTATTTCGTTTAAAGAATAAAAGTTAGCTAGTACTTTGTATTCAACTTCGTTCTCAAAGTAACCGTTTTTGTATGCAACTTCCATAGTTGCTAGGCCTTTTTTGTAGTCTTCAGTTTGTAAGTAATACTTACCTAAGCCTACCCAAGATTTTTTATCATCTGGCCATACACGAACGATTTCTTCTGCAACTTGAACCATATTTTGATACTGCTTTTGTTCAAAATATGAAGCTAGCTTAAGTTGATAAGGAGCTTTTGTTGGCTCTTTTTCAAGCTTAATCGCTTTATCTGCAGGTTCTATAACATCCTTAAACTGTTTAAGTTCGTAACTTGCTTGCGCAATACGAGTATAAACTTTCGGATCTTCTTCACCTGTAAAGTCCATCCAATCAGCGTAGGCTTTTTTTGCAGCACTATATTGCTCAGTACCTGCATACATATCACCTAAGGTTTTTAAACCCTGTGCTTGATCGGCAAAGTTTAATACATCTGGTGCAATCGCTGCTTTCATATACTTAATGGCTGTTTTGTATTGCTCTTTTTGAGCATACATACTACCTAAGTAACGATTTACAGTTGCTTTGTCAAAATCGTTAGACGGATCTAACTCTTTAAGTAAAGCAAGTGCACCATCAACATCATCTTCATTATACAAGTCAAACGCTTTAATTACCTTTTTACCAGTACGCTCGCCCATGATTTTAGTTTTTGCTTTTTTACGCTCTTCAATTTTTGCGTAATTTGGCGCCGCTAAAACAGGTGCAGTCAAAGCTGCACCCGATACAGACATAAGAATTGCAAGAGCAGTTACTTTAGATAAATTTCTCATTACTCGCCTCCTTAGTTGCCTTGGTTAAGTTTAAAGTCTAATTGAACTTGTAAACCAACTTGTCTTTGTGGTTTACCGTCAATAATTTTAGGACGGTACTTCCACTTGCGCAATGCACGTTTAGCTTCACGGTCAAAGATACGTTTCGGGTCAGCGTCAATTACATCAACGTCAACCACGCCACCTAACTCATCGATAGTGAACGAAAGTTGAACCCAACCTTCTCTACCATCACGTGCTGCTTGCGTTGGATATTTTGGTTCAATACGAACGATAGGTGTCGCATCACCATCTCGTCCAAATGCACCCGGACCACTTAGTCCACCTGCCGTGCTTCCCACATCGATGCTTGGCATATTAAATGACAATCCACCAGGATTAGGGTTGTTATTTTCCGGCTGTGGCGGCTGCGGTTTAGGCGGCTGCTTAGGCGGTGGAGGAGGAGGAGGCGGAACACGCCTTCTTTCCTGCACCTTAGATTCAGGCGGATTCGTCATTATTTCGACTATGATCTGCTCTTTTTGTTCAGTATTACGGTCAGCCCCACCAGAGATGAGGAATGCCATGAAGTAGAACAAGCCGAAAGTAACTGCCCCACCTGCAATCAGTGAAAACAGAAAACGAATCATTACTGATCTCCAGCGATTGAAATTCTTAGGTTATCACCCGTCGCTTTAATCTGGTCCATCACTTTAACTACCGTGCCGTGCTTAGCTTCTTTATCAGCTTGTATAATCACAACTTCGGTAGGTTGCTCTGCTAATAAACTTTCAATTTTTGCTGAAATACGTTCAACATCAATTTGTTGTTTATCAACCCAGATTTCGCCGTTACTACGTATAGCAATAAAAATGTTAGCATTTTTTTGCTTAGTAGCTTGGGCAGCTTTTGGTTTATTGACCTCGATACCAGCCTCTTTAACGAACGATGTAGTTACGATAAAGAAAATAAGCATGATAAATACGATGTCAAGCATCGGCGTCATATCGACCGCTGCTTCTTCTTCTTCACGAAAACGTTGTTTACGTGCCATATTTAATTCTCTCTCTAGTGATGAGGCATGTTATCTACAAGTTTGGCTTTCACCATTTTAGCTTTTGTCTCAAGACGTGAGCTAAAAAACACTCCAGATAGTGCCGCAACCATTCCAGCCATTGTTGGGATTGTTGCCATTGAAATACCTGATGCCATTAATCGTGCATTACCAGTACCTTGACTAGCCATGGTTTCGAAAACCGAAATCATACCCGTAACAGTACCTAACAAACCTATTAAAGGACAAACAGCTACTAATGTTTTAATCAACAACATACGCTGATCTAATTTTTCAGACGCTTCAGAAATCCATGCTTCACGGATTCTGTGTGCGTACCAAGACGTAGTGTCTTGGCGGGCATCCCACTTTGCAATAATTTCTTGCGATAAACGCGGAAACTCTGCAAGTAAGAACCAATAGCGCTCAATCATTAAAACCCACATCAGAAAGAGTGCTATCGCGACCACGTATAAAACCTGGCCGCCTGTGCCAACAAAATCCCTGATAGATTCCCATATCTCCATCAGGACTAGCATTAGGCTTTCTCCTTCTCCGCGTGAGTCGCAACGATACCTGCGCTTTGCTCATCTAGGATGTGTAATACCGACTTACTACGACCAGCTACAAGTGCGTGAAGTAGAATTAGTGGTAGTGCAGCAATTAGACCTAGCGCTGTAGTTACAAGTGCTAGAGAGATATTACCAGCCATGATCTTCGGATCGCCCGTACCGAACAATGTGATTGTTTGGAACGTTAATATCATACCGATTACTGTACCTAGTAGACCAAGTAATGGTGCGATTGCAGCAAGGATCTTGATAATGTTGATACCAGCTTCGATGCGTGGCGTTTCACGAAGAATCGCTTCATCAAGTTTAAGCTCAAGGTTTTCAACATCTTGATTCTTGTTGTCATGGTACACTTTAAGAATACGACCCAATGGGTTATTTGTATTCGGTGTAGCAACATTTTTAAGTTGGCTCTTAATTTTGCTTGTAGTAAGCGTAAGGTCAACAAAACGAATTAGAGTAATTAACATACCTAAAGCTAACAACGCAGTAATTATGTAACCTACTACGCCACCTTGATGGAAGTATTCCATAAGTGTTGCTTTTTGAGTGTTAATACGCAAAATCGCGCCACGTGTTGGATCCACATATACACCAGCATAGTTGTCAGGTGATGTTTTTTCAAGGTCTGCAATACCGTCTAAAATGTAGCTATCAGGCTGCTTACCAAGTGGTTGAATCGACTTTGTTTCTGGTGAATAAATTAAGTAACCGTCATCTGTAACTAAGTTAAAGTTACCAATACGTGTTACTTTTTTCATTGACGGGTTACCGTCAAGACCAGCAACTTCAGTTTCAAAAGTAGAAACTTTAGCAGACTCTGTCATTTCAGTTTGAAGTGAAATCCAAAGCTCTTCTAACTCACGAACTGTAGGAAGCTCTTTAGCCGCAGCTAATGAACGTAATACTTCAGCACGACCTGGCTTTTCAGCACTTACTAATGACGCTTCGATAGAACCGATAGCATCTTGAGCTGCACGACGTACAACACCAAACATTTCACCAAGTGTACCTTGAGCATTTTGTAGTGCTTGCTCTTTCTCAGCTAGCGTGTTTTCGTTTTGTGCATATTCTTTAGTTAAACGATCGCCACGTGACTTTTCAGCAGCTAATTGGCTTTTCGCTTTATTAAGTAATGATTGCTTGTCAGCACGTTCTGATAAGAACTCTTGCTCACGTTGCTTATTGATTTTACCTTCAGAGATACGCTCTTGCTTTACTTGCTCAAGAATTTTATCTAATGCATTCGTATTTGCGTGTGCATTAAGCGCGGTACCTGCAGAAACAGTTAGTACTGCTGCAACAGCAAAACCTTTAAATAGTTTCTTCATTATTGATTACTCCGCGCCAAAAATTGGTAGTTTAACAAGTTCTAGTGTCGCTTGCTTACGTGCCATACGGATCACTTCTTTAACAGATTTTAGGTATTCTTCACCTAATTCTTTCCACTGTTTAGTGTTGTTATCCCAAACCCAAGCATGTTTTAAGTCAAAAGACTGCGCAACATAAGTAATACGACCTAAACGACCGATATCAACGTTAATGCTACGGCCATCAACATCAAGCGTACCTTGTGAAGCATTTACAGCTGAGCTGTATGATGTTTCTACTGTGTAAGCTTCAAGTACTTGACGGAATTTCTCAGACGTTGTTACAGAAGAAGAAGACATGATTTCACGTAATCTTTCAACACGACCTAAGCGCGTTTCAAGATTAAATGGAACGTCCGCTTTGATGAATTGCTCAAGCGTATCGATCATGCGATACATCAGAGGCACAACGTTTTGTTTAGTGTTATCAATAGTTGCTATTTGACGGTCAAACGATTCAATAGACGCGTTTTGGTCATCAACCAAACGTGCTACGTGATCGTTGTACACTTTCATAAGTTCAGTCTCATCAACGATGCTACGGTACTCAGCTATTAGCTCTTGAGTTTGACCATATACATTGTCAATTTTAGTTTGAGACTTAACTGCAGCCTTTTGAATTTGCTGACCTGCTTGTTGCACGTCATTCAAAGGATCTGCAATCACATTGCTGCTTGCAAATGCAAATGCGCCAACCAACGCAGTTGCTACAAGACTCTTTCTGATTTTAACAGACATAGTTCCCAACCAATTAAGTAATGTTACTTTTATAATTTAATTATCAACCTACAAGAGGAAGACAACCCTGATATCTTTTAATAGATATCAACCTTTCAATAATGCTAAATGCAGTAAGTCATGTCAACTTGATGTTTAGCATTACCTATAAATAAATATGCATATGAACTAGTTATTTAATATACCAACCCGATAACATTAACATTATTGCAACCACTTTACCGCAAATACTTTCATGAAACCCTTTTGCAATAACAACATTCATAATTAACAACTTAAAAATAAACATTATTATAACATTTCACGTTAACTATTTAGAGACTAAAAAAAAAATATAAATAACCTTCTATTATTTTATCTTTAACAACTTTTGAGCGTTTTATAGACGAAAACTCATTTGTACCATAGATAATCTACAACCCACTTCATAATAACTATTGTGTATTACATTATAAAAAACTAACCATAAAGGTAGAATTCAAACAATAAATATGGCTTATCCATTTTTTAAAATGCAAAAATAATATAAATCATTACCACCCTATTAGCACAATGTTTATTTTTAATGTTTGCTACTAAAGCGGTATCTGCAGGCTTATTTGAGAGTAGTTGATAATTACTACATCCCCTAAGGCAATAATATTAATATGCTTAATTTAAAGGGTTATTTTAATGACGAGCAAGCCTCTTGTTCTTAATCAAGGCTTTATATTTCGTTGTTCTGAATCATTACTTTGCCATCACTTTCACTTAGTACGCTCGTGTGGTGACTAAAAATTACTTTTAACGCAGCTAGTGATGATTTAATTCTATAGCCTGATCATTTTTTATTAATTTAAAGTGATGTGGATTGATTAACACAGCATTAAAGCTAAGGAGTGCTTACCCCTTAAACTATGAGGCTGGTAGTTTAATACCCTGTTGTAGCGCCTTTGTACGCTCGCAGCACTTACATACGCAACTTACATGCGTACACAAGTTACTTTTAATAACTTTGACGACCTTGTATCAGCTTATTAAAACTGCTTTAAATTCAGTGGGAGTAAATAACGAAGGGGGATTTAAATTAACTGCGCACAAACAAAAATTAGTTACTCTTTTTAAGTTACTTTCAACACAGTGAAGAAGCTATTTAATCTTTTTTAATAATATTACCATTAAACTTTATAACCCATGATTTGCTGTGTTTGTGGTTATTTAAACTACAAATAGCAAATACATAAAGAATGATTTTATTTATTGAGTAATGGAATTTTTAAAAATTGTAATTATTAAAATGACGCACAACAACAGAGTGTTTAAGTTGATAAGTGATAATTAAAATATTTAGAGGTTAATATTTGGAGGTTAATATTTGGAGGTAAAAATTTGGATTTTATTTGCGAGAATGTGAATTATTTAAAAAGAAAATTATGGTGAAACAGTAGCCTGTTTCACCACGTTGAACGAAGGTTCACATAATAAATTATGCTGCTTCTACGTTCTCAGCTTCAGGGCCTTTTTGACCTTGCTTGATGCTGAATGTCACTGCTTGACCTTCGCTAAGAGTGCGAAAACCAGAACCAGTGATTGCGCTGAAATGTACAAACACGTCAGGACCATTTTCTTGTTCAATGAAACCAAAGCCTTTAGCTTCGTTGAAAAACTTTACTTTACCAGTAACCGACATACTAAATTTTCCTGTAAGTCAATAATTAAAATTCAGCCATATTATTATGGCAATATCCTCCTTGAATCAATGCTCAAAAATATGGAGGTACAGTACAGGAAGAAGTAATAACCAAACCGGTAACCTTAAACGCAGCACAACATCCGTAAATTCATTAGGCAAAAACTCAAAGCAAGTTAAGATTAGCACATTAAATTTTATTTCGCTCTATTAATTAGAAAATATTTATCAATAATGCGTTGTTTCTGATTTTTTTTCTTAAACGGTTAATTTAAAAGCAAATAAATATAGATTTTACCCTGTAATTGTCACCTTGCTGGCAATACTATTAAACGCTTTAGTATTTTCTATAATCATCTAACAATAAATCTAAAGCGCTTTTCTAAAATTACCAGCTGATTCTACCTAAACTTTAAACTCCGTTTAAAAAATGAAAAAGCCGCTTAGCTAAGCTAAACGGCTTTAAAAATTTTAGGTATTGTGAGCAACCAGGCTACTTAACTTGCCAGTCAATTGTATCCTCTGCCTTTATAGGTACTACTTGTGAGTCGCCAAGCGTATAACTTGCAGGCACTTGCCACGGGCTTCTTTCTAAAGTAATGGTATCTTTATTACGTGCAAGGCCATAAAAGTCTGGTCCAAAAAAGCTTGCAAAGCCTTCCAGTTTGTCTAGTTTACCAGCGCCTTCAAATGCCTCTGCGTATAACTCAATAGCAGCATGTGCGGTATAAGCTCCTGCACAACCACACGCAGCTTCTTTTTTATCTTTATAATGAGGCGCTGAGTCAGTACCTAAAAAGAATTTTTTATTACCACTTACTGCAGCAGCCATTAAAGCATGTTGGTGAATATTACGTTTTAAAATAGGTAAACAGTAATAATGTGGGCGAATGCCCCCTGCCAGCATATGGTTGCGATTGTACAGTAAGTGATGAGCAGTAATTGTTGCTGCAACATTATCCGGCGCATTAGTTACAAACTCTACCGCATCTTTGGTTGTAATATGCTCAAGTACTATTTTTAGCTCAGGAAAGTCAGTTACTACATCACCTAAAATCGTTTCGATAAATATTTTTTCACGGTCAAAAATATCAATAGACGAATCTGTCACCTCACCGTGTATTAAAAGCAGCATGCCTACGTCTTGCATTGCAGCTAAAACAGGGTAAATATTTTTAATTGAGGTAACACCTGAGTCTGAATTTGTTGTTGCACCTGCCGGATATAGTTTTGCTGCAACTATTTTGCCAGTTGCTTTGGCTTTTATTATTTCATCTGGGGTTGTTTTATCTGTAAGGTATAGCACCATTAAAGGCTCAAAATTGCCTTGTGGGCCTGCAGCCATTATACGTTCTCTGTATGCTAATGCCGTATCTGTACAAGTTGCTGGCGGCATTAAATTAGGCATAATAATTGCTCGACCCATATAACGGCTAATATCACGAACCGTGTCTTTTAATTGATCACCATCACGTAAGTGTACATGCCAATCATCTGGCCTGGTAATAGTGAGTGTTGCTGCAGAGTCTGTATTTTTAACGGTCATGAGTTGGTCCCTAAGCTAAATTTATCCGATCATAGGCATAGGACGTTTTCGAGTAAAGATCTTATTATAAATAATCAACCTTTGTAGCGCTGCAATTAAACTTTACAGTTTACATAAAGCAATTGTCATTTTGTTTTGTAGGAAAGTTAATACCATGTTAAATTAGTACCCGTATTTATACTTAACTAAGAACTACATTATTTGCTATGCCTAACAAAGTAGATATCACTACAGCGCTCGAAGTTAAAACCGATCAGCTGAGTATAATTAATCAGTTCTCCTCAAGCTTGCTGCAATTAGATACGCTTGATGAGCTATTTGAATATGTAACTACCCAAGTGATTAATAGGCTTGGCTTTGTTGATTGTGTTATTTATCTTGCTGATACTGCCAATTTAACGCTTATTCAAGCCGCTTCTATGGGCGTTGCCAGTGAGCGCAAAGAATATCAAGCACAGAGAAAAGTGATCCGCTTTGATGAAGGTATCACCGGCTATGTAGCAACCACAGCTAAAGCAATCATGATTGGCGATGTAACCAAAGATAGCCGCTACATTGCTGATGAGCGCCCTGCTCAATCTGAAATATGTGTTCCACTTATATACAAAGATCATGTTTTAGGGGTAATAGATTGTGAGCACCCAATTAAAAATTACTTTACTAACTCGCACCTCGAAATACTCACTACGGTTGCTCACTTATTAAGTGCCAAAATAAACCAAGTTAATACGGTAAACAGCTTACAAACAACGGTTTTACAATTAAATAATGCCCAAAAGTTAGAAAATAGCCTGCTGCAAATTGCAAACTTAACTTATAAAGCTAAAAATTTAGACGTTTTTTTTGAATCGCTGCATTTAATTATTAATAGTTTACTCCCTGCCGATAACTTTTTTATAGCGCTATACGATAAACAAATTGACGTGTTAGATATTGTTTATATTGTTGAAGAAGGCATTAAAACCAACAGCCATCAAAAAATTTCAAAAGAGCAATTAAAAGATACTGCCTCGTATTATTTATTAGTTACGGAGCAATCTTTACTGCTCACTAATAGTGAGTTTTTACACCATGTAGAACAACAGCATTTTAAAATGGTGGGTAGGCGCGCAGAATCTTGGTTAGGTGTCCCATTTAGGGTAAACGATCGCCATAGCGGTGTTATAGTAGTGCAAAGTTACGATAAAGCGCTACATTACAGTCAACACGATAATGCGCTGCTGACCTATGTTAGCCGACAAATAAGTATGGCGATTGATCGCCAATTAGCTCGCCAAGAACTAGAGCACCGCGCCCTGCACGATGACCTCACTGGCCTAGCTAATCGCTCATTACTTATTGAGCGAATTAAGCATGCTATTTTACGCCTTGCAAGAGCAAAAAAAGGCACTAGCCACGCCTTACTCTATTTAGATTTTGATCGTTTTAAAAGTATTAATGATTCACTTGGTCATGAAGTTGGTGATCACTTTTTAATAAAAATATGCCAATTAATTAAAGGCACGGTGCGCAATACCGACACATTTTCACGTTTAGGTGGCGATGAGTTTGCTATTTTTATGGAAAACATCACTCACCGCAATCAGGTAACGGATGCGCTCAAACGCATACAACTTGCCCTTTCAAAGCCAATTAATATTGACGGCCACCTATTACAAGCATCTACAAGTATTGGCGTAGCATTAAGTGATAACGAAAACGACAAAGCCTATATTTTATTGCAACAAGCTGATGCAGCTATGTACGAAGCTAAATCGACAGGACGCGGACAAGTTAAGCTATTTAATAATATTATGCGCAAAAAGCTTAAAACACATGCCGATATTGAAAACGACTTACAACACGGTATAGAGCACAATGAGTTTGAGCTGTATTTTCAGCCTATATTTACCATTGCAACATGTGAAGTAATCGGTTTTGAAGCACTTGTTCGTTGGCATCATCCCAGTAAAGGGTTTGTACCGCCAAATGACTTTATCCCAATTGCTGAAAAAACCGGGCAAATAATTAATTTAGACTTACATTTATTAGATTTAGCCGCACAACAAATTAGCACTTGGCATCAACAAGGACACCGGTTTTTAAAAGTCACCGTTAATGTATCGTCTCGTCACTTTGCCAGTTTAGATTTTGTGGCACAAATTCACGCTATTTATAATAAATATCAGCTCCCACTGGGATCTTTGTGTTTAGAAATTACTGAATCGGGGTTAATCGAAAATTTAGACTTAGCTACGCAAATAATTGAAGGCTTATCGCCATTAAAAGTAAAGCTTTGCCTTGATGACTTTGGTACAGGTTACTCAGCGCTTGGTTACTTACATCAGCTACCTATTCATATTTTAAAAATAGATAAGAGCTTTATTGATCACTTACATGACTCAGCCAACCCACTCGTTGATGCTATTTTGTCGCTAGCAATATCACTTAATCTTGCAGTGGTTGCTGAGGGGATTGAAACTGCTGAGCAACTCGCTATTTTACAAACTACGCAGTGCAATTACGGGCAAGGCTATTTAAAATCAAAACCGGTAACAGCCCAAGAAGCTATTTTACTAATCGGCGCCCCACTATAATAAAAAAGCCAGCTAATTATTGCTGGCTTATTTTTACGATTATTTTTATATAAGTAATATACGTAAGCTACATTTTTAAGGTGTAGATCTAACCTTTAGCTCTTCACGCAGCTCTTTGGTTGTTTTAACCATGTTGGTAAGTGCTTGTCCCATGATCTGGTTTTAAACCACAATCTGGATTTATCCACAAACGCGCAACCGGTGCTTTAGCTGCTTTGTGAATAATTGCTTTTTATCCATGCAATACTGGGCATCTTAGCTGTATTAATATCCTAATACACTTGGTCAGTGTCATTCGGGTAATCAACATTTCAAACCTTTGTAATAAATCCATGCTCGCCCACAATATTTTTAGTAATCACACCAAAACCCAACATGAGCTAAACTCATGCAAAACCCATCAAATCTATTTTAAAATGACTTTCATGATTAAAAAACTTAATGTTAAGCATAGAGGTTACTAATAAAACACAATTAACAGCCTTCTAGACGTTGAAACGTTTTTTGTAAAAGCGTAATATGTGCTTACTCTGAGTTAAACTCACCTTTTTCATGAGAATTTTTAAAGATGATTGGTCTTAAACACTTAAAAACCATTGCTACCTTAAAAGAAACGGGATCTTTGGTTAATACCGCACGTGAGTTATTTTTAACGCAATCGGCTTTATCACATCAAATCAAAGATTTAGAGAACAAATTAGACTGCCAATTGTTCGAGAGAAAAACCCAACCAGTACGATTTACCCCCCAAGGTATGCTATTACTTGAATTAGCCCACGAAATATTACCAAAAGTAGAAGCAACCAAGTGCCGCTTAAAAGAAAGTTTAAACCAGCCTATTTCACAAATGCGCTTAAGTGTTGAGTGCCATGCGTGCTTTCATTGGTTATTGCCAACAATTAAAGAATTTAATAACTTTTGGCCCGATATAAAAATTGATTACGAACGCGGTTTTAGCTACGACGCCATCCCTGATTTATTAAGTGATGAACTTGACCTAGTGCTCACCTCAGATATACGCGAACCCGACCAGCTAGAATACGCCCATTTATTCGACTTTAAATTAAAGCTCATTGTTGCCCCCGACCATGATCTTGCTAAAAAAGCCTATGTAACTGCGCTTGATTTAAAAAACGAAACTATTATTTCCTACCCTATTCCGCGCGAACGCCAAGATATTTTTAAACACTTTATTCAAAATGCCCGTTTTGATGGCACACTTAAAACAGTTGACCAGGGATTACTTATTTTTCAACTCGTTAGTGCGGGCATGGGCGTGGCTGCATTACCCGACTGGCTGGTTACACCTTACGAAAGCCAAGGATTAATTAAGTCAATTCCGCTAGGAGCATTAGGCTTAACTCGCCCTATGTATTTAGCGATGAAAAAAGAAATGAAAGACAACCCTGTTTATCGTCACTTTTTAAATACCTGTAAGTTAAATAACGGTCGATAAACATCTTACACATGAGTAATATAAAGCTAACTTAGCTTTTTATATTACTCATTATGTTTGCCATTAAAAAATTATTGGGTGGTTTATTAATGCCACTGCCTTTATTGGGTCTATTTGCCCTTATTATGCTACTTTTGGCATTTAGAGGTAAAAGATCTGCTTTATTTTTATCTTTTATAAGCTTAGCGGCGCTGCTTTTAGTCAGCACACCGCTGGTTGCTAACCTAATTATAAAAAATAACGAGTCACCCGCACTGGCATTTAATTCATTAAAACAGCCAAAAATTGACAAAATAGTCGTACTCGGTTGCGACATTAACCCCAACACGGCTTTAAGTGCTAATAACCAACTTGGCAACTGCGCACTTACTCGTTTAGTCGAAGGCATAAAGCTAGCCAAACTCTACCCAAATGCACAACTTATTGTATCGGGCGGCGGATACCAAAAAGTCACTAATAGTAGCTTAATGTATAACACAGCAATAAATTTAGGCATTAATAAAAATCGCTTAGTGCAAAATCCAGCGGCTATGGATACCCCAGCCGAAGCAAGATTATTAGCCCCCACATTAGTTGACTACAAAGTGGCATTGGTTACTTCAGTTTTACATATGCCGCGCGCAAAAGATTTATTTAACGCCCAAGGTGTTGAGGTAATAACAGCGGCAACTGATTATCATAACTTTGCTGTATTACCTTGGCACAAACAACTCGTACCAAATGCCCAAGCTTTGCATGTAGTAACACAATACAGCCATGAGGTAGTGGGTAAAGCGTGGATCAGCATGCGCCGTTGGATAGACCCAGAAGCACTTTAACGTAAGTTCAACACAGTAAATTACAAATAGTGTATTAAACCGGATTACTTAAATAGGTGTCCGGTTTTGTTAATTTATAACACTTTTGCCAATGCGCCACATAACATCCCACAAAGTTACACGTGTTAGTGCACTTACCAAAGACAGCTTTGATTACTTTGTTAAGCAACA
Organism: Pseudoalteromonas sp. 120-MNA-CIBAN-0494; assembly: GCF_040308885.1. Taxonomy (NCBI): domain Bacteria; kingdom Pseudomonadati; phylum Pseudomonadota; class Gammaproteobacteria; order Alteromonadales; family Pseudoalteromonadaceae; genus Pseudoalteromonas; species Pseudoalteromonas sp. 120-MNA-CIBAN-0494. The sequence goes on along the minus strand of NZ_JBEOOE010000014.1, from coordinate 71,895 downwards.
AGCAGTGACTTTCCATCGCGCTTAGAGTCAAATTCCAAATGCTAAAGCAGATACATAGGGAGCTCACTTTAGGCCATTTTGCTGCATGAACAAGCTATAACTATAACCATCATCATCCGGCACTAGAGGGAGTAATATTAGTTACACTACCTTTCAATTGGCCACTTCACTTTAACTGTATAGATTTTATTTTCTTAGTATCAATAAGTTTTTCTAAAACACTTTACTTAAAGTTTTTTTCGCAAAAAATGAGATAATAATACCCGGAATAGATAAAGCAACGGCAAAGTACACCAAGCTCATAGGTGAATAAATCCCCAGCAGCAGCCCAGCAACAGAAGATGCGATCATAACGGATAAATTAAATACCGAGGACTGAACTGAAGTAGCAACATCTTTAGCATTTTTTACCTGCCTGCTAACGGCGGCCTGCATTAAAGTGACTAAGGGACCAAATGAAAGACCCCAGATAAAAAAAGCAAAATGCCCTACACCTTTTACTTTGCCAAACATTAGTAATGTGAGCATAGAAACAATAAGTAATGCAAACATGGTTATTGTTAATAGCCGCAGGTATTTATCGATAAGTTTTATAGCTAAAAAAACAGAAATCATCGAACCTATACCAAAAAACAATAAAGCACTTTCAATCCCACCAGCTAAACCAATTTCCTCAACCAGGCTTGTAATGTAAACATAGGCACCATAATGTGCGGTTACACCAAGCAAGGTAAGCACAAGAATAACTAGTACAGCTGGATTTGTTAATACCGCAAAAGGTGAGGAGCTTTTGCTCAGCTTTTCACCGGGCGCAGAAGGCAATGCAAAAAAGCTAATAATGGCAATAGCAATAATAACCAGCCCAAAGCCAATAAACTCACTTCGCCAGCCATATTCATTGCCAATAGTGGTCATTATGGGCATACCAAGACTAATTCCCAGCGTGGTGCCTGCCATAATAACCGCAATAGCCTTGCCATGATGTTCCTCATCTACCAGTCGCATACCGTAAGCTGCAATCATTGGCCACATCACACCTGCACAAATGCCTCCGATAATTCTAAGAAAAATAATAACGTTATAATTATCAATCAGCCCAACCACAATGTTTGAAACGGCAAAGCCACTCAACAAAATCAGCAGTAAGTGCTTGCGATTAAATTGCATCGTCATTGAAATGAGCGGAATTGCAAATATCGCTGAAGCAATGGCGTAGTAGCCCACCAAATTACCTGTTTGCATCTCACTAATATTGAGATCGGCCATCATTAAAGGCATAACACCTGAGGGCATCAGCTCCGATAATATCCCTACAAAGGTCACTGACGACATCAAGATCATAATCAGCCATGGGAAAAAGCTAGCGGTTTTTTGAGGAGTATTTTCAGTGTTCATAATTTTTATCGGTTCTTAACTTTTTAAATTTATTGGCTTAGATGCTGCCAGATTAAGTGTGTGGTGAAAACAGCTGTTGTTCCTATAGTCTATTGTTAAGTACAAACTATTTGGTTGTGCTGTTGAGTTGCAGTAAATCCCATTTATTACTATATAGGTCTTGAAAAAACACTACTGTGCCATACTCTTCAACTCGTGGCTCTTCATTAAATACAACATCATTTGCTTTCATTAGCTCATAGTCTCACCAGAAATCGTTGATCTGTAAAAGTAAGAAAACACGTCCACCGGTTTGGTTACCAACAGCTTGTGTCTGCTCGTTTGTGCTCCTAGTAAATTCGTACCATTAGAATAGGGAAGATAAACCTAAACTCAGCGCTTCCCGCCACCTAAATCAGTATCTTCGAGGAGTGTAAATTGAAGTTTTTTAGTATAAAACGCGATAGCACCATCGTAGTTTTTAACGATTAGAGCTACATTTTTAATGTGCGGTTGAACTGATTTAGACATGGTAATTTCCGGATATGTGCAGCTTTACTAACTACGCTGCAATTACAAACCTTAAAATAGGTGTTTTTTATTTTCCGTGATGGAAACTACCACCTCTGATACTATTGTTATACGCTACGTGGAGCAAACATTATTATAGCCATACCTACAAGTGCTACACCAGACCCCACAAGATCCCATGTAGTTGGACGAATACCATCAACAGCCCACAACCACAAAATAGCCATGAAAATATACACGCCACCATAAGCAGCATAAACCCTACCTGCAGCGGCTGGATGCAACGACAATAACCAAGCAAATATAGCCAGGCTTAGGGCTGCAGGAACCAGTAACCAAACCGATTTCCCCTCACGCAACCAAAGGTATGGTAAATAACAGCCAATAATTTCTGCCAAAGCCGTAATTAAAAAAAGACCAAATATTTTCATTTCGCTCAAAAGTGACTCCTCTCATTACTTATATTCGAGGCTCTGAAGTTTCTAGTTATAGAAAAACGGCTTCAAGCATTCCTCAAAAACGCGATCACGACTTAAATCTAAAGCAGCTCATAAATATAAAATAGCCTCATAGGTTAGTAGCTTAAGATTTATAGCTTAAGCTTTACCTGTCACTTTGTATTTAGTAAAAACCACCCAGCCGCAACCTTCACTAATACATGTATTAATATGGTTTTTTGTATTGTTTACCAAAGCCATGAGAGCTAATGATGATTTTATATTTATTGCATTTTTAACTATTTATACTGGGTTATCTATGTCAATAAATGTGACGTCAAAACCATGCTCTTGAGCGAGTAGCTCACCTAATGCTTTAATGCCGTAGCGCTCTGTGGCGTGGTGCCCTGCGGCAAAAAAATCAATATTTTGCTCGCGCGAGCTATGAATAGTTTGCTCCGAGGCTTCGCCAGTTAAGTAGGCGTCAAGGCCTTGCTCTGCAGCTAGGTCAATGTAACCTTGCCCGCCACCGGTGCATAACCCAATTGTCTCTATTTTATCGGTTCGTACTAAACTGCTCAGTGGTGATCTGTTTAACACTTGAGCTATTTTATTGGCAAACTCTTCACCCGTTAACGGTGTTTTTAAACGCCCTTTCATTGCTACGCTGTTTGCAACAGGCTCTAAACCCGCTTCAATTTCAATATCTAGCAACAGTGCTAATTGTGCGTTATTACCAAGTACCGGATGTATATCGAGCGGTAAATGATAAGCAAATAAGTTAATGTCATTTGCTAATAACGCACCAATGCGGCGTTTTTTCATACCTGTAATTGGTTGTGATTCGCCTTTCCAAAAATAACCATGGTGCACTAATATTGCATCAGCATTTTTTTCTATTGCAGCATCAATCAGTGCTTGGCTTGCAGTAACACCAGTAATTATGGTTTTAATTTCATTTTTGCCTTCAATTTGTAGGCCATTTGGGCAAAAATCATTAATTGTGTGGGGTTTTAAAATGTCATTTAACAGCTGGTTAAATTCTCGACGTTGCATACAAGCTACCTTACTTAACACTGAATTTTGTGCAAATTTTGGCTGTTTATGAGCTAAAATGGAAGGAAAATCGCAAAAAATTGAAAAACACTTTTAAAATAGGTATAAATAGGACTTCTTTATCTGTGTTAACAACGTATAGGGTCTCTAATGAGCAAACTAGACAAAACAGCAGTGTTATCTGCCTTTGAATCAGCGTATGAAGCTGCCAACGGTAAAAAACCTGAAATCACTACAAAACCAGGCTGGTACAGCATCGATGGCGGCAAAAATTTACGCCTAGCTGATGTAGCAGAGTTAACTAAAAAGTTAACTTCTGGCAAAACTGCTAAAACGAAAAAAACTAAAGTGGCTGCGCCTGCTAAAGCACAGAAAAAAGCACCATTTACTGTTGTTACCGAAAATGAAGACGGTTATACAGCTGAAGAGTTTTGGATTGTAGAATTAGCGCGTAAAGAGCACGATTGCCGTTTACCGCGCGGTGTTGTTTAACATCCTAATGTGATTTTAAAATAAACCGCGTTAAGCGGTTTTTTTATGCCTAAAAAAAGCGGCTAACTTAACACTAAGTTAGCCGCTTTTAAATGCGTTAACGTTATTTAAACTCTAACTTTAAATGTTATTTGTTGTTTTCAAAATAAAGTGGTTTACGCTGTTTTTTACCCACCTCAACCATAGTTGCGGCATTAAATAAGCGGCCGTTGATCATGGTGTAGTCAATTTTGTCTGAGTCGCGGATATTAATTAGCGGATCGCCATCAATTACCATTAAATCAGCAAGTTTACCTACTTCTAGCGATCCGACGTTTTTATCTAGCCCTAAGTACTTAGCTGGATCGAGTGTAGAGGCTCTAATTGCTTCAAGTGGGGTCATGCCACCTTGGGCAAACATCCACATTTCCCAATGCGCACCTAAACCTTCACGTTGGCCATGCGCTCCTAAGTTAACTAGTACACCTAGGTCTTGCAGCTCAGCAGCTACGCGGGCATTGTTAAAATGGTTATAGTGATGCTCGGGTGCTTTAACGCGGCGCATTGAGCGCGGTAATAATTGGTTTTTAGGCACAAATTTACTTAACCGTGGGTGATTCCACACATCCGTTTTATCGTACCAGTAATTTTCGCCCCAAATACCGCCATAGGCTACAACAAGCGTTGGTGTATAACCTACATCACTTTGTGACCACAGCTGTTTTATATCGTCGTAAATATGCTCTACCGGAATTGAATGCTCAATGCCTGTATGCCCATCTACTATCATACTTAGGTTATGTTGTAGTAATGAGCCACCTTCGGGTACTACCATCATTTGCAGTTCACGCCCCGCTTCTATTACTTGCTGGCGTTGCTCGCGACGTGGTTGGTTGTACGATTTAACACTAAACGCGCCAACCTTTTTTAAACGCTCTAAATGAAATTTAGCATCATCTAACGAGTCAATATGCGAGGTATACCCTGGCATATTGGCGCCATACAAAATAGTACCGGTAGAGAATATACGCGGGCCAACTATCATGCCTGCTTTTTGCATTTCACTGGCGGTGAATATTTCTGAGGTGTCGTTTGATGGGTCGTGAATTGTAGTTACACCTAATGCAAGCCCTGCAAAGTTTTTCCAGTTTTGTTGTGGAATAATTTCATCACTTGCTTGCGAGCCATGTGCGTGGGCGTCGACTATCCCTGGCATAATCGTTTTGCCCGTTACATCAACTACTTTAGCACCTTTGGGAATGCTTACTTCAGCGGCTGTACCAATGGCTTTTATATGCTTACCATCGGTGATAATCACACCATTTTCAATAACTTTTTCGCCATCCATAGTAATAATTTTAGCGCCCGTTAGAGCTATCATGCCCTTTGGCTCAGCCATTTTTTTACTAAAACTAATGTTATCGCCACTTTTTACTTTAAAGTCTTTATCGTCAGCTTTATTAATAGCAAACATACCCTCAAGGCTGGCATGATAAAGCTCAGGACCTAAAGTCCAATACAGTTTATTGCTATTAGCGCTCCAGCTAATATTTTCTCCCGCACGAACAGATAACTGCTCAATAGGAAATTGGTTGTCTGTAGGGCTAATATTAAGCGTTTTACCGCTTTCTACAAACGGTGTTACAAATACTTTAAAGCGCTCAGCAAACGCAAGATATTGGCCATCTGGCGATACTCTAAATTCGGTGGCATGCTCAGATTCGTAAAGCTTACGCACTTTTTTAGTATCAAGCTCTACTACACTCAGCGTTGGTTTTGGCCACGGGCTCATGATGTACACTCGATCGTTAGCTGCGCCAAACTGTGGCTGATAGCCATTTTTTGAAATTAACTCACTTTTGCCGCCTTTAGTACTTACGCTGTAAACTCCTGGGTTTAGTGACCACTTAGGGTTTAAAATACTGCCACCGGTGGCTTTTCGATAAACCACTGTTTTACCGTCTGGGCTAAAGGTAGGCTCAACGTACTTACCCGGTTGCTCAGTTATGGTGTCACCACGGCCACTGCTCGCAGAAACCACACGTACTTGACCTTGCTCGTTATCGTCCCACGTGGTGTACACTATTTTTTTGCCATCGCGCGAGTACTGCGCAAATAACTCGTAATGATCGGTTTGTTTGGTTAAACGCTTAATTTTTCCTGATTCTAAATCACGTTTATAAATGTGTCCTAACGCTTCAAAAATAGCCGTTTCACCATCTGGGCTAATTTGTACGTTACGCAGCATTTTTACATCAAACTCATCAGTATCGAGGTTTTGAGTAAAACGCACTGCTTTTTGAATTTTTTTAGTGGTTTGTACTTTAAAAGCAATTGTTTCTACCGATTTATCGCTAACATCGAGTTTATGTATTGTGCCACCAGCCCAAAATACCAGTTGTTGGTTATCTGGCGTCCAAGCAATCGTGGGGTAAACACCATGAATAGCCCAAGTTTCTTGCATATCGCGTTCTAACTTATCGTACAGTTTAGTGTGCTCACCGCTAGTTAAGTCGTATAAGTACAGGCTAGTTTGAAAGTCGTCACGCTTTATATAAGCAAGCTTTTTACCATCGGGTGAGGGGGTTGGTCTTATTGCGCCACCCATGCCACTAATCACCGTTTCAATTTCGCCGGTTTCACGGTCGTAACGTTTTATTTTATAAATTCCCGCCACAGAGTCTTTTGAATAGTGAAAGGTTTTACCTGGTGTTGCATCATGCGAAAAGTACACATAACGACCATCGGGCGAAAACATCGGCTCACCCAAATCTTTTTGATCGTCAGCTCGCTTGGTAAGCTGTACTCCTTTACCACCCGCTTTATGATAAAGCCATACTTCGCCTGCCCCTAATGAGCGACTTGCGGTAAAGTGTTTACGGGCAACTAGGTAGTCGCCATCAGGACTCCATGCAGGGCTGTTTAATAAGCGAAAGGTTTCGTCGGTTACTGCACTTTGGTTTTCGCCGTTTAAATCCATAATCCAAATATTATCGCCGCCACCTTGATCTGAGGTAAAAGCAATGTGTTTACCATTTGGGCTAAAGCGCGGTTGCATTTGCCATGCAATATCTGAGGTAAGTTGTGTGGCATTGCCGCCACTTATTGGCATAGTATAAATATCGCCAAGTAAATCAAACACCAGTGTTTTACCATCAGGGCTAATATCTAGGTTCATCCATGTGCCTTGATCAACACTAATGGTGGCATCTACAAATTGCCCTTTAGGTGAATCTACTTGCCATTTTGGCTCATCGTCTTGTTGGGCTTGTGCGTTGCCTAGTGCCAATGACACAGATAAAGCTAGCACCGTTTGCAGCATTTTTTTCATGCAATTCTCACTTATTATTGTTGCTCTATGTAACTCTCTTACATGATTGCAACAAAAACGCCGACAAGTTGCCAGCGTTATAAGATGAAATGCCGTAAATTAATGCCAGACTATAGGGTCAAATTGATAATAGTCCACCAGCAAGCGATAAATTTCAGGGTCATATCGGCGCAGTTCTGCCGGCTTCTCTAAAAAGGTTTCGGTGATCACCGCAAAAAACTCAGCCTCATTAGTCGCACCATAACTATGAATAACATGCTCCATACTATAAGCAACATGACTTTTTAACTGGTTAAAGGCACGACTAAATACACGCCCCCATTCTTTATACTCGGCTGCTGTTTTAAGTAACGGCGTACCGGTTGTTTTGCCGGTTTCTTGATCTAGCTGATGCGCAAATTCATGAAACACTAAATTATGGCCATCACTGGGTAATCTATTTCCCTCAAGAACGTCGTGCCAACTGAGTACTAATGTACCACCTGGCCACGACTCACCTAGCCTAATTGCATTATGATAGCTAACTAAGCCAGCGCTATCACGCGTTAACTGCGGCGCATAATAAGCACTTGGATATAGGAGTATTTCTTTTACATTTTTGTAAAGTGGCCAAGGTTTATTGAGCACAAGCAAGCAGGCATCGGCTGCTACAATTAGCTTCATTGCACCTGTTAGTTTTAAGCCATCGCACCCTACAAAGCGTTTTTCACTTAAAAACCACATAATATGACGCTCTAACTTTGCTCTATCAGCATCGGTCATTTTTTTATAAATAGGCATACAACGCAGTAAAATATCTTTTTGCTGCGAATTAAGCTCAAGAGTTTTATATTTACGTTGCCATAATCTATTTTGAATAGCTGGCCAACGCCAAAAAATAACCACAAAAATAATTAAGATAACAATTAACAATCCATTTATCATGCTGATGCCTTCGCTCAATGTATACTCTCTATATGTGTGCGACTGAGGCACTTTTCAATTACATGATTTCGGTGCGATTACGGCCACCGTTTTTGGCTTTGTATAATGCCTGATCGGCTCCTGATAAAAGTCGGTCGTAATCGTCTATATTATTAGAATCAGAAACACCAAAACTCGCGGTTACTTGATGCAGCCCAGCAGCAATTACTGAAAAATCGTTATTTGCAATTTCTTCCCGTAATAGTTCACACATGAGTTTTGCTTCTGCTGCAGTTTTGTTAGGAAACACTAAGGTAAATTCCTCCCCGCCCCAGCGAGCTACTTGCTGCTCACCTTCGCAATGCGATTTGAGTATTTTGGCTATTTCACAGATAACTTTATCGCCAACAATATGTGACCAGCCATCGTTCACCCGCTTAAAGTGATCTATATCCATGATAGCAATAGCTAATATTTTATTTTGCTGCTTATAAGTGGCAAAATTTGCTGCTAACCAACTATCGAAAGCGCGCCGGTTTGGCATATCAGTAAGTTGGTCGTGAGTGGCTTGATAAGCAAAGGCGTTTGCCTGTTCTTGAAGGTCCTGTGTTTGCTTTTCTACTCGTTTAGTTAGCTCTGCCTCTACTTTTTTATAATGATATAAGCGGTACTTATAAATAGCATATATAGTGACTAAAAAAGTAAAAAACAGCATTAATTTAAAGCTCAACTTTTGCCAGTAATGTGCTTGAATTACAAAGCGAATTTCTTGCTCATTTTGCTGCCATTGTGTATTTGGATAACCGGCGCGCACCTTAAACGTATACTTACCTGCAGGTAAGTTGGTGTATTCTGCACCTGTCATGTGCTGGCGGTTTACCCACTCTTTATTAAAACCTTCTAACTGTGTTTGAAAACTTAAACGCTGCGGCATAATAAAACTCAAACCCGCATACTGAAAAGATAATCTTGAAACATTAGGCGGCAATAATACTGTTTCACCATCTAATGGGAGCGCTGTTGCTCTGCCGTTAACGCTAAAGCTCTCAATCATAGTAGGCAAATCTACTTTGCTTGATGCTTGCAATAACTCAGGTTTTAGCGCGCTTACTCCTTTTGCAGTAGCAAACCAAATGGTGCCATCTTTATGCACTGTTGCTGATGGGGTCGAGCCGCCATTAACTTGTGCACTGAGCATGCCATCGCCCTCGTCATAAAGTTGAAATACGAGTGGAATATTTATATTTTTTTGTTTTTCATCAAGAACATGATTAACGTGCTGGCGATCAACCTGAATAACCCCGCGGTTACTCGATAACCAAAATGAATCTTTATGAGCCACAATTTGAAATAACTTATCGACTGGCAGCCCTTGCTCCCGCCCTAAAATAGCCATTTTGCCTGCACTGTGCTCATAGCGCATTAATCCACGATCTGTCGTCATCCATGTGTAGTCGTCATCAAAATAAAAACCAAATCCATACTCGGCAGCAAATTGCGCTGGAAAGCTTATAGCACTAAATTGCTCAGTTAGTATATTAAACACCACAACCCCATTGCCGGTGCCAATCCAAACATTGCCTTTGTTATCTTCACTGAGTGCTAAAATAAAACCGCTAGGCAGCTCTTTTTCATTGGTAAATTGCACTAATGAGCCATCTTTTTCAACTCGCGTTAACCCCATAGCAGAGCCGATCCATAATCGCTGTTTGGAATCGAGTAATAGCCCTCTTACTTCGTTACTCCCAAGGCCATTACTACGATTTAAATAAGGCGTTATTTTATTATTACTGACCTTTAATACACCCGATGTATAAGTGCCTATCCATACATCGCCATCCTCGCCCTCCAGTAAACTCAATACCGAATAGGGAGAACCTTCTTTAGCACCTTCTATTTGAGTTACATTATTATTTTTAATTTTGTTAAGGCCGGCACTACTCCCTACCCATAAGCTACCATCGGAGTGCGATAATACCGTTCGCACGTAATCCCCAGCTAAACCCCGCTTAGTAGTCCAGGCGGTAAATGGCGTCTCCCTTAATCTAAACAGCCCGGCATTAGTGCCCACCCAAATACTGTTTTCTCTATCTTGTAATAAAGACAATATTCTATTAGCAGGGAGTCCGCCTTTCGCATCTAATTGCTCAAGCCCAGCCACACTGAGTCGAAAAATACCTTTATTAATAGTGCCAAACCATAAATCACCGTGGTTATCTTCTAATAAACTAGAAATAGACTCGACACTGAGCTGTGGATGGATGGCAGTAAATACTGCGTCTTTGAGAATATAAGCGCCGCGCTCACTGCCAATAATTAATTTCCCTTGGCGAGTAAGTAGTAGAGTATAAACTGCTGCATTGGGTAGCCCATCATCGGCTGTTATTAAGCTTGCTTGCTGATCAACAATTTTATATAAACCATCGCTAGTAGCAGCCCAAATAACGCCATTGGCATCCTCAAGCACACGATAGGCGCTAACATTATGAACAATGGCCTGATCGTGTTTACTATTAGCCCCGCGGTAAAATACGCCATCGTTTTCTAATGCCAGCCAAAACCCGTCATCGTTACTTTTAATTATGTGATTAACCATAGCTGAGGCACTCGGCTGAGTATTCCACTGTCTATATTGATATAAGCTGATACCACCTCTTGAACCGGCTATTAATAAGCCGCCGTCATCGGTAGGAGTAAGTGCACGAAGCCCTGAGTCGGGAAGATTATTTATTTCAGCGCGAGTAAATAGTTTAAATTCTTGGCCATTAAAGCGCGCTAAACCCTCCCATGTTGCTATCCATAAATAACCGTCTTGAGTTTGCGCTAAGCTATTAATACTATTGTGAGGCAGGCCTGAGCGGGTATTCCATGTTTCAAAAAAATAATCACTTAAAGGTAAACGAGTTTGTGACTGCACCTGACACGTGAACATGACGAAAAATACACATAAAATCCCTAAATGCTTCATCACTGCGACCTTTATAATTATTATTGATTAATTAGTATTACCCACTAAATTTAACGCAATCCTAAGTGATTAAAAACCAACCAAAACCAGCTAAACTAAGAAAATACTACCACAGCCTGCAGTAGCATTTCATTAACTAATCTTTACAAAAGTTATCAAATGTATCTTGTAAAATGTTTATAAACTTTGCTACGTGTAAACCATCCATTAAAGAGTGATGTACATCAATAGCTAAGGGCATAGTTTGCTGCTGTTTATTAAGCTGACCAAATACAAATTTAGGGATCCCTAAACATTTCCCTTCACTAAACGCATGCGAAAAAGCACTAAAATTTAGCCAAGGTAATACCGAAATATGAATTAAGTCGGCCTGCCCTTCGGTTTGTGCAAAGGCATCAGAAAATAAAGGCTGCGATTTAGCATTAAAACTAACTGCGCTGGCATGCACGGCAAACTCAGTAAAGTTGGCCTTATCACTAAAGTAACTAAACCTGAACGAGTCATCTGCTGCCAGCTCAACCACACTAGCGCGGGTGTTACTTAGTAGCCATGGCTTATCATTAATAATACGCAGCATAATTGGCGGGTACGCATGGCACGCTTTAAGTGTGGCATAAGTATAGGCCTGAAAAAAAGACAGCTGATGCGCTTTACAGTAATTATATAAGGCCTTCGCGTTTAGCTGTACACACACATTAAAGTAAGGTTGAGAAAAGTGTTTAAACAACTCAAAATGTTGTTTACGGGGCCAGCTATCAAAATCAATAGGCTGCATAGAAACAGGCGAAGAAGACATAGATAAATAAACACATAAAATAAAAAATTAAGTTTAACGTATAAACAAAAAAAAGGCGTGCAATTGCACGCCCTAATATTTACGGTTAACTTATTTAGCCGATTAAAGACCGTTTTTAAGGATCTCTTGTGCAAGCTCATCAGCAATTAAATGCGTAGATTTTTGCTCTTTTTCACTACGCGCAAAGATTTCAGTTAGGGTATCAAAAATACCTTCAACATGTTTATTTGACGCAGCAGCACTGTACCCTTCTGGTAGCGTTTCATAATAAACATTAATAATACCACCGGCGTTAATTACGTAATCTGGTGCATATAAAATACCTTTCTCACGAATAATTTCACCATGGCGCGATTGTGCCAACTGGTTATTGGCACAGCCTGCAATTATAGTAGCTTTAAGGCGCGGTATAGTTGCATCGTTTATAGTTGCACCTAGTGCACAAGGTGCGTACACGTCTACGTCTAAATCGTAAATTTCGTCAATGCCAACGGCTGTAGCACCAAACTCATTAACAACACGGTCAATTGCTGCTTGGTTAATATCAGTAACATATAGCTCAGCGCCCGCCTCTGACAAATGCTTACATAAAGTATAAGCAACAGTCCCTAACCCTTGTACTGCTACTTTAATACCAGCAAAGTTTTGATGACCACGCTGATGGTTTAATGCCGCTTTTATACCTAAAAACGTACCGTATGCTGTAAATGGTGATGGGTTACCACTTTTGCCTTCAAGGCCAAGTACATAACTGGTTTCTTTGTTCATCATTGCAACATCGTCGCAGTTGATATTTACATCTTCAGCAGAATAGTAGCTGCCGTTTAATCGCTCTAATTGACGACCAAAAGCACGGAATAATTGCTCAGATTTAATTTCTTTAGCATTACCAATAATCACAGATTTACCGCCACCAAATGGCAAGCGCGCAACTGCATTTTTATAGGTCATGCCTTTGGATAAACGCAGCACGTCGTAAACTGCATCTTCATCATTTGCATAATCCCACATTCTACATCCGCCCACTGCCGGACCTAGGTTAGTATTATGTACCGCAATTATTGCTTTTAAACCCGACTCTTTATCAGTACAAAAAACCACTTGTTCATGGTTATCAAATTCAACTTGATTAAACACAACCACTTTAAATACTCCGAAATAGTTAACCCTAAAGGGTATGCATGCATGAAATTGCCGAGACTTTATCACTTCGGATAACGCTTCGCTATACCACGAGAGGATAAACCCAAGCGCAAAACAGCATTGAATTAAATAGCCAGCTTTAATGGTAAGTGCACATAAAAATTCCACAAAGGTAAAGCAATCAAGTATTAAAAGCTAAAAATAACAAACACCGCAAGGTTTACGCTTACGTGAACGTAATGCAACTAATAACTGTAAAGTTTAAATTACACGCAAGCATAATATGCAAACGCTTATGCTACATAGGCTTGCCTTAAAAAGGGGGTGGTTTAAGAGAACTGGTCAGAGCTGTTCACTCTTTTGCTAAGCAAATTAAATTACGGGCAATAGAACAGGTTATTTAACCTGAACTCTGGTTAAGAGATTTACTAACGTATTGAATCATAGTTATATTTATCTTTATTTTCTCTAGCCAGAGATTTTCAGTGAAAACAAGACGAATTCACGCGTCAATAGCTGGCCTATTGCAAGTGAATTCAACGCAGTTAGCGCTGAAAATAGCTGCTTGAGATAGGTTTATTATCCAGAGGTCAGGTTACTTAGTTTAAGTTAAACAAAAAGCGAGCACAGGGCTCGCTTTGTATATTAGTAAGTTAGATTACTTTAGCTTGCTATCTAGCTCTTCAATTTTAGCTTTCCAAATTGCAGGGCCTTGCGTATGCGCATTAGCACCTTCGCTATCAACAGCGACTGTTACCGGCATATCTTCTACTTCAAACTCGTAGATGGCTTCCATACCTAAATCTTCGAAAGCAACAACACGTGCTTTTTTAATTGCTTTAGATACTAAATACGCCGCGCCGCCAACTGCCATTAAGTACACTGACTTATGCTGCTTAATAGACTCAACCGTAGCAGGGCCACGCTCTGCTTTACCTATCATGCCTACAATACCGGTTTTTTCTAGCATCATATCGGTAAATTTATCCATACGTGTAGCCGTTGTCGGACCCGCTGGGCCAACTGCTTCGTCACGTACAGCATCTACTGGGCCTACGTAATAAATAAATTTATTATCAAAATCTACGCCTTTAGGTAAACCTTCGCCTGAGTTGATCATGTCTTGCAAACGCTTATGCGCGGCATCTCGACCCGTTAAAATAGTACCCGAAAGTAAAACAGTTTCACCCATTTTCCACTCTTGCACATCTTTTTTGGTCAAGGTATTTAAATCAACACGACGTGTGCCTTCGCCCACTTCAAAGGTTACTTGTGGCCAATCTTCTAACTTAGGTGCTTTTAGGTTTGCTGGGCCTGAACCATCAAGGGTAAAGTGTACGTGGCGAGTAGCCGCACAGTTAGGGATCATCACGACCGGTTTTGACGCTGCATGCGTTGGTGCTGTTTTAATTTTAACATCAACAACCGTTGTTAAACCGCCTAAGCCTTGTGCGCCAATACCTAATTTATTAGCACGTTCAAATATTTCTAAACGTAGCTTTTCTTCTGTGGTTTCTGCACCGCGTTCCATTAATTCATGAATATCTACCGGATCCATTAACGACTCTTTAGCCATTACTGCCGCTTTTTCAGCCGTACCACCAATACCTATACCTAGCATGCCAGGCGGACACCAGCCTGCGCCCATTGTAGGTAGCGTTTTTTCTACCCATTCTGCCACATCGTCAGATGGGTTTAACATAACCATTTTACTTTTGTTTTCAGAGCCGCCGCCTTTAGCCGCTACCATTACTTCAACCTTACCGCCCGCTACTAAATCTATATGTACAACTGAAGGGGTATTGTCTTTGGTGTTTTTACGAGTACCTGCAGGGTCTGCAACAATAGAGGCGCGCAGCGGGTTGTCTGGATTTAAGTATGCACGGCGTGTGCCTTCATCAACCATTTGTTGAACGGTTAAATCGGTTTTATCCCAGTTAACATCCATACCTACTTTAACAAAACAGGTAATAATACCTGTGTCTTGGCAAAGCGGACGCTTGCCCTCAGCCGACATACGCGAGTTAATTAGAATTTGTGCGATGGCATCTTTTGCTGCTTTACTTTGTTCTTTGTTATAGGCTTTTTCAAGCGCTTGAACAAAATCAAGGGGATGATAGAAGGAAATATACTGCAAAGCATCTTCAATGCTATCTATAAAGTCTTGCTGACGGATTGTACTCATAGTGGTTCCTTAAGTTACCGTTACGCGGTGTCGCGTAAGCTATATCAAACCGGTGACGGTGGTTTGCACTGTTTTTAATTTGGGAAGCAACTAAACGCTGCCAAAAAAATTTGACTTATGATACCCTCCTCGCCCGTTTCGAGCCAGTTCTTAAAGGGGTAGTAAATGCTAAACAATAAAAATAATTGTATAAAATTAGCCATAACACAAAGCTGTATTGATGTATTTGCGCATTTTGCCCACTTGCCTTATGCCATTTTACTCGATTCGGCCAATAGTGAGCATGTAGACAGTCGTTTTGATATTATTGCCATCGAGCCCAAAAGCACACTGGAAGTACAAAACAACCTCAGTATTTTAAATAACCAACCCGATGCAAGAAGCTGCTTTGAAATAATGAACAGCGAACTGCTAAAACTTAATAACAACAAAGCGGCCAACAACCTACCCTTTAGTGGTGGCTGGCTGGGTTATTTGGGTTATGACTTAGGCCGCACACTTGAAAACCTCCCAAGTAGCGCTATAAACGATATAGACTTGCCACAAATGGCCGTTGGCTTGTACTTAGATGCACTCATATACGATAAACAACAAAACAGTTGGTTTTATATTGCCCAGCCTAAGGTTAATCGCTTAGCACTTTATCAGCAGTATTTAGCACAACCTGCCATTATGCCTAGCTTTGCACTTAAAACTGCGTGGCAATCTAATATGAGCCGCGCTGATTATGCGCAAAAATTTGCCGTAATTGAAGATTATTTAAAAACAGGCGATTGCTATCAAATAAATTTAGCACAACGTTTTAGTGCCCAATATGAAGGCTCGCCTTGGGCTGCCTACGTTAAATTAACAGCAGCGAATAAAGCGCCGTTTTCTAGCTTTATAAACCATCCGCAAGGCGCAATTTTGTCTATTTCTCCGGAGCGTTTTATATTAGTAAGCGATAATCAAGTGCAAACTAAGCCGATTAAAGGCACGTTACCGCGAAAAGCGGATCCGCAGCAAGACGCCCAGCAAGCACAATTATTGGCAAACTCTGCCAAAGATCGCGCCGAAAATGTAATGATTGTTGATTTATTACGAAACGATTTAGGTAAAGTAGCCAAACCAGGATCGGTACAGGTGCCCTCATTATTTGCTATTGAGAGCTTTCCGGCGGTGCATCATTTAGTTAGTACAGTTACTGCCACATTGGCAGAGGGTAAAACGGCGGTTGATCAACTCGCTGCAGCATTTCCTGGGGGCTCGATTACTGGCGCGCCTAAAGTGAGAGCAATGGAGATTATTGAAGAACTTGAACCGCATCGTCGCAGTATTTATTGTGGTTCAATAGGCTATTTAAGTGCTTGTGGTAACATGGATACCAGCATTACTATTCGCACTTTAGTATGCCACGCTCAACAAATACACTGCTGGGCCGGTGGTGGCATAGTAGCTGATTCTAAAGTTGCATTGGAATATCAAGAAACATACGATAAAGTAAATAAAATACTTCCATTATTATAAATAACAGTAGGTCGCTTTGAATAGTGAACACATTATAGCGCGGTTTCAGTTAAGCCCTACGGCAGCGCCAGATCAAGGAATAGATACCCCTAAAAAGCGTGCCAGCGCAGTCATGTTGCCGCTTATTGATGTAGATGATCATGCGCATATTTTACTGTGTAAGCGCCCTATTTATTTGCACCATCATCCCGGTGAAATTTGCTTGCCCGGTGGTAAGTTTGAAGCAAGTGATATTACGCTTCGCACTACTGCCCTGCGTGAACTACATGAAGAGCTAAATATTACGCCCAGTAATGTTAAAGTATTTGGCCAATTACCTTTGTACTCAACACTCACCGGCTTTAACATTAGCCCTTTTGTTGGCATGCTTAATAAACACACTATTTGGGAGAACGATCATAATGAGGTACAAGCTAGTTTTTTATTACCACTGCGTGATTTAACTAACGAGGCTAATTGGCAGCCCCTGCCTTTTCAGCGTTTTGGTAAAACCATTATTTTATATGGTTACAATACCCCACATGGTTTACTTTGGGGTGCAACTGCAAGCATCATTAAAAACTTTACAAAACAACTCGCCTTACCAGTTTAAATGTTCTTGATTAATGGTTACATAGTCACAATTTAGCGTTACTATACACGACCGTTCAAAAAAGCAGCCTAGTGCTGAGTAAACACAGAAGAGACACATTATGATAAGTGCATTTGATATGTTTAGTATTGGTATTGGCCCTTCTTCGTCACATACCGTTGGCCCAATGCGCGCATCTCGTTTATTTGTTAATGACCTACAAGAAAAACAATTATTAGCAAACGTTACCGACATTAAAGTAGAGCTATATGGATCGTTAGGCCAAACTGGTATTGGCCACGGCTCGGGTAAAGCAGTAATACTTGGCCTTGCTGGGTATGATCCTGAAACCATCGACGCCGATTTGGTTGATACTATTTTAGCCACAATTGAAAAAGAACAAGTTATTTATTTAAATCAAACGCATAAGGCTAAATTCCCAAAGCAAGGGGCTATTGTTTTTCACCGTCGTAAAACGCTACCTAAGCACTCTAATGCAATGGAAATTATTGCCTCTAATAATGGCGAGAAGGTTTATAGCCAAATTTATTACTCAATTGGCGGTGGCTTTATTGTTACTGACCAAGATTTTGAAAACGAAAAACAAGCAGCGCTTGATATTCGTGAAGAAAACCCTGCACCTTTTCCGTTTGGTAGCGCACAAGAATTACTGGAAATGTGTAAAGAGTCGGGTTTCAGTGTATCTACTTTAATGATGCATAACGAAAAAACACTACGCAGCGAAAACGACATTAAAGACGAGTTATTTAATATTTGGCAGGTAATGAAAGCCTGTATTGAGCGTGGTATGCGTACCGAAGGGATTTTACCAGGCGGTTTAAAAGTAAAACGTCGTGCTCCTAATTTACATTTAAAACTTAATGTTGAAGTAAGTAACGACCCCCTACGTGCTATGGATTGGGTCGACTTATTTGCTTTAGCTGTAAATGAAGAGAACGCCGCAGGCGGGCGTGTTGTAACCGCGCCTACCAATGGCGCAGCGGGTATTTTACCAGCAGTACTTATGTATTATCATACTTTTATAAAAGAAGTTGATCGCGACATAGTTACGCGTTATTTATTAACCGCCGCCGCTATCGGTATTTTATATAAAAAGAACGCCTCTATTTCGGGTGCCGAAGTAGGCTGCCAAGGTGAAGTGGGCGTGGCTTGCTCAATGGCTGCAGGCGCACTTACCGAAATTGTAGGTGGTAATGTAGTGCAAGTAGAAAATGCCGCCGAAATTGGCATGGAGCATAACTTAGGGCTTACGTGTGACCCAGTTGGTGGCTTAGTGCAAGTACCGTGTATTGAACGCAACGCCATGGGCGCGATAAAAGCAATTAATGCGTCACGCCTTGCAATTCGTGGTAGTGGTGAGCAAAAAGTATCACTCGATAAAGTGATTAAAACTATGCTCGAAACCGGTAACGATATGAAAACTAAATATAAAGAAACCGCTCGTGGTGGTTTAGCCGTTAATATAATTGAGTGTTAACACACTTAATTATAATTAAAAAAGGCGCCTGTTTAAAAACAGGCGCCTTTTTTATTAGCTACTTTTAACAGTTAAGTATTAGATACCGAAACAATTATTTAACTGGCAATTCTATATCAGCAAATAACTTATCAACATCTTCTTGGTTGCGTAATAAGTTAGCACGCTCTACTCGCTCTTTAGTTAAGTGTGGTGCAAAGCGTTCAATAAAGTCATACATATAAGTGCGTAAAAAACTGCCTTTTCTAAAACCAATTTTAGTGGTACTCGCTTCAAATAAATGGCTGGCATCAATACACACTAAATCAGTATCACTGACCTGGTCAATCGCCATTGACGCAACCACTCCAACGCCTAATCCTAAGCGTACATACGTTTTAATAACGTCGGCATCGGTGGCGGTAAATACTATGTGCGGCTCAAGCCCATGAGCACTAAATGCTTTATCTAGTTCTGAGCGGCCAGTAAAGCCAAATACATAAGTAATAAGCGGATATTTTGCAATATCAGCCACGGTTATACTATTGGCTTTTTTAGCTAATGGATGGTCTTTTGCCACCACAATACTACGGTTCCAATGATAACAAGGTAGCATAACAAGGTCTGAATATAAGTGTAGTGCTTCTGTTGCAATAGCAAAGTCGGCATCGCCACGTGCAGCTGCATCTGATATTTGCTGCGGTGTACCTTGGTGCATATGAAGTGACACTGCGGGGTATTTTTTCATAAACCCTTTAATAACATTCGGCAATGCGTAACGTGCTTGGGTATGAGTAGTGGCAATATTAAGCTTACCTTGATCAGGTAAAGTATGCTCATGAGCAACCGCTTTAATACCTTCCACTTTTGAGAGGATTTCGCGCGATATATTAATGACTTCTTCACCGGCACTCGTTACATGCGTTAAATGTTTACCACTGCGACCAAAAATTTGAATACCTAACTCATCTTCAAGCATGCGCACTTGCTTAGAAATACCTGGTTGTGAGGTAAATAAACTTTCAGCTGTTGCTGAGACATTTAATTTATGATTTTGAACTTCTACAATATATCTAAGTTGTTGTAATTTCATAGCTATGTATTTTCGTTATTATTCGTTTTTGAGGGGGTAAATACTTTATCTTTAAAAACTGACCACCCGACAAATGGTAGGTTTTAATTGATAATATCGTATTTAATAAATATAGGCTTAGGCTAGCACAATAAATATACTTCAGATAGCAATGATTATCATATAAAGCATTAAGATTTAAACGCTTTCTTAGCCTGCTTTTATAGTTAATTAGCGCAAAGTTTTCCTGTTCTTATATATTTAATGTAAGATTGAGCAATTAGGTTTAGAACCCGAGAACTGTAACATGATCGTCTCTATTATAATTATACTCATTGTTGCTCTTATTGTGATTGCGCTTTGGGTAAGTGCGGTGCAACAGCATAAAGAAAAACAAGAAGCTGATCGCCGTAAAGAACTAACCAAACAAAAAGCTATCATTGAGGAAACCGAGGAAGCGTTAATGAATAACGCTAATATCCCGTTTTCAGATAACACACTACGTGTTTTACAGCGTCGTAATCATGATGCGCTTAGTACCATGGTATCGCTTTCACCTGGTTCTAAAATATTAAAAAACCGTTTAAATGAAGCGAAAGAGCGTTTGAATAACCCAGTTCAAGGAAGCAATAGCGAATCGCTTTCACTGCCAAGTAACGATAAACAACTGGTATCGCTAATACAGGGCATAAAAAAATTACGTATTATTCTACGCTCTGAGCACAATAAAGGTAACCTCGATAGCCAACTATTTGTAATCGAAGACAAACGAATGGAAAAACTGCAGTTACAAATAAATATTGAAAGCCAAATTAAACGTGGTTTATCGGCGCGCTCTGCAGGTATGGTAGGTTCAGCTAGACAATATTTTGAAAAAGCCCATGCCTCACTCAGTGCGGTATCGTATAGCGATCCATATGTAACTGCTAAATACCAAGAAGTAGAAGGCTACTTAGAAGCTATTAGTGTTGAGTTAAGAGCATCGAATGCCAATGCACTTAAAAAGAAAACTGAGCAAGAGCAAGATGACCTAGATGTTTTATTTGCTCCGAAAAAGAAATGGTAAATTAGTACTAAAACTTATAAAAAAAGCCCATACAATTTTGTATGGGCTTTTTTTATTGATAGATAAATAAGTTTTTTAAGATAAAAATGCAAACTTAACAATAAACAATGCCGTTAAAATCCACACACTAATACTTACTTGATCCTTTTTACCGCATAACACCTTAACCGCGGTGTAAGAAATAAACCCAAGCGCTATACCATGAGCAATAGAAAATGTCAGCGGGGTCATTAATAACACCACACTAACAGGAATGGCATCTGTCATGTCGTCCCAGTTTACAAACTTTAAGTTTTGTAGCATAAGTACCGAAACATATAAAATAGCACCGGCAGTGGCATACGCTGGCACCATTTGCGCTAGTGGCGCAAAAAACATCATCAATAAAAAACAAATACCCACAACAACGGCTGTTAAGCCTGTGCGTCCGCCTACAGAAACGCCAGCCACCGACTCTATGTAAGATGTAGTAGTAGATGTACCAAGCATTGCACCAGCAATAGTGGCAGTGCTATCAGCGCTAAGAGCGCGCCCTAAACGTGGCATATTGCCTTTTTCATCTGCAAGCCCTGCTTTTTGCGTGACCGCAACCAAGGTGCCTGAGGTATCAAATAAATCTACAAATAAAAATGCAAAAATAACACTCAACATTGAAAGCTCAAATGCCGCACTAAAATCAAGTTGCATAAAGGTTGGTAAAATTGACGGCGGCATAGACATAACCCCCTGATATTCAACCAAACCAAAAGCCAAAGCAATACCTGTTACCAGTAAAATACTAATTAACACACCACTTTTAAAGTCGCGATATAACAATGCCGCAATCACAAAAAAACTTAAAATAGCAAGTAATGGCCCAGGTGCAGTAATATCACCTAGCTGCACTAAGGTTGCAGGGCTAGATACTATGATCCCTGCACTTTTAAGCGCAATTAGCGCCAAAAAAGCACCAATACCGGTCGCTATTGCTTGTTTTAGCACCAGTGGAATGGCATTAATAATCCACTCTCGTACTTTAAATAAACTTAAAAATAAAAATATACAACCCGACATAAACACAGCACCTAATGCCGCTTCCCAGGTATAGCCCATTCCTAAAACAACGCCATAGGTAAAAAAAGCATTTAATCCCATACCCGGCGCTAACGCTAACGGATAATTGGCCCATAGGCCCATAATAAAACAGCCTATTGCAGCTGCAATACATGTAGCTACAAACGCAGCGCCTTGATCCATTCCTGCTTGGGCAAGCATTGCTGGATTAACAAAAACAATATAAACCATAGTAATAAAAGTAGTCATACCGGCAACACATTCACGTTGTACTGAGGAATCATTTGCGCGGATTTTAAATAAGGCTTCGAGCATAACAAACTTAAGGTAGTAAAAAGTGGCGAGATTTTAGCATAAAAATAGCGAAATACCGGACATTTTACCTTGTTATGCATTAAGTTATTGAAGTAGCTGAAATAATAAATATGACACGGTAATACGTATGTACTTCAGGTTTTAAAAATAATAATTACCGTGCTTATATGCTGAGCAATCAGCTTTACTTTAACGTAAATAATAGAGCATAAAGTACTGTATAGGTGCTATTCGCCGCATAGCTTTAATAAAAAATATAAAACATATACCTAAAATATTAACGCCCTGTTTTTAATAGTTATTTTTGTTTTTTTATCCGTGTAAAAATTTAAAACTGAATGACTGTACAAATAATTAGCAAAAAAACACTTGCACCACAACACTGTATAAACTACTGTATATGGGTACTGTATAAAAACCCAGTGAGTGAGAGATTAATGTTACAGCCTATTACCGTAAGAACCGTTAAAAGTTATCAGCAAGACGATAAAAGTGATTGTGTAAATTTAATTCAAATTGAAGATGAAATTTCAGCAACCTTTGAATTGCTTAAAGTATTACACCAATACAACAGCTTAAATGCATGGACACTGCTGATTGCCCCCGACCATGTACCGAGTAAAGCCTTGCTTGATTCATGCTCCATTGACACAAGCAAATTACTGGTGATCAGGCAAAAACATTTAGTAAACTTAGAGTATGTACTTAGCTCGGCGCTGCACAACGGAAACTTTGCTGCGGTTATTACCTGGACTGATATTATTAATGATCAACAGCTGACACAGCTATCATTAAATTTAAGCACTACAAATACTAAGCTTTACTGTTTTACTAAAAATACTCACAACCTTGAGATACCACTAACTCAATAAGCTTGTTAAACTCGTGTTTTAAACACTTTATATTAATATTATGACCTCATTAACGACTTCTCCTTGCTTTTGTGGCAGCCAGCAAAATTATGCTGACTGCTGTGAGCCACTTCATTTAGCATCAAAAATAGCTGAAACACCTGAGCAACTTATGCGTGCTCGCTACAGCGCATATGTACTTAAAAATGCAACTTATGTTTATCAAACTTATGCAAATGAAAAACAGGCAGAAAACCCTGTAAAAGAGATTAAAGACTTTGCTGATAGCTGCCGCTTTATAAAGCTAACCGTCATCGACACTGAGCACGATGCAAGCGAAGGCTTTATAACATTTAAAGTAAATTACTTTTACCAAAACCTATATTGCGAGTTGCACGAAAAGTCGTTGTTTATTAAACAAGATGGGCAGTGGCGCTACCTTGAAGGCACACTATTTCCGGTAGCCGATATTAAAATAAGCAGAAATGACAACTGCCCTTGCCAAAGTGGCAAAAAATATAAAAAGTGTCATAGCGTATAACAAACTGCAACTAACCGTGCGGTGAGTAAAGTAGGTAATTACAGGCAACTGAACCTTAAATACATCCAATAGCCATGCCTAGGGTTGGCTGTTACAGGCGATGTGTATGGCTAAAATAAAATTTTACTTTCGAGCAACTATTGGCTATTTACTTACATACCTATAGGCCTGCTGCGTTAATAACTGCTCTACCGTATATTTTGATACTGGGCTCGCTGCGCTTTAAAAGCACACTGTATTTCGCCCTTGTGCTTTAGCGGCGTACATTTTTTTATCTGCGCGTTGCAAAATATCTATATTGCCTTCGTCTGATTGCAATAACGTAGCCCCACCTATACTTATAGTGACAAATTCAAACTCTGAGTACTTATGTAAAACACCTAAGCCGGATATGTTATTTTTAATTTTTTCAGCAACACAGCGAGCGCCTTCCTCGTTGGTATGGGGTAGCACAACCACAAATTCTTCGCCGCCATAGCGGGCAACAAAATCGCTTGGCCTTTGCAGGCTGTTAGCAATTGTTTGAGCAACTAAATGTAAAACAACGTCGCCTTCTACGTGTCCATAAATATCGTTGTATTGCTTAAAGTAATCAATATCCATAAGTAATAAAGCGTATTGTGTATTCTCTCTTAATGCACTCAATTGTATTTTATTTATATGAGTATCAAAATAACGACGGTTAAACACTTTAGTTAAGTCATCCAGAAACACTTTTTGACTTAATAAGTCATGTTGCAGCTTAATAGTTAAGTGCGCCCTTACTCTTCTGTATAAGGTTTCTGGGTTAATCGGTTTTTGAATAAAGTCTACCGCGCCCGCTTCCCAGCAGTCCTCTTCTTGCTTTTCAAAGGAGGTAACAAATATAACGGGAATGTCTTGGGTTTGTGTCGTCGTTTTAAATTTTAAACAGGTTTCTATACCGCATATGCCATCCATTGAAATATCCAGCAGTACGATATCGGGAGTATTAGATTTACATATTTCAACTGCTTCTTCACCGCTGTTGGCGGTGTTAACAATAAAGTGCTTTGATAATATTTTTTTCAGTACAATTAAGCTAAGTAACTGATCATCAACAATGAGGACTTTTGAGGCTTTAAGGCTAAGTTTTAAATCGCTATCGGCATAATTTAATGGCATAAATACTACTGTTTTCTATAATTATCAACTAACACAGTATAATACAGTCTTATGTTATGCAAATGTATTAAAGTTGGGTTTTTAATCAAACTTACAACCAAATATAAAAATGGCGATACAGAGTTGTTGTTAATTGTTTTAGAAAATCACGGCCATAATTTCCAGGGTAATACTGAAAGTAAGCACTGCTTATAAGCTGCTTGTACTTGAATGCTCAAGGTTTAAATCGCGTTTGTATAAACGTACAAACAAAAAATGGGCCACTAGGCCCATTTTAAAAATTACGCAAATTACTTTATAAGCGTCTTATTCGTCGTCATCCAAATCTGGTTGTTGACGTTGAGCTGGGCGCGCTAATATTTCTACATAAAAAGAAGTTAAGCTTTGCTTTTCTATTTCGCTTATATGATTACTAAGCTCTGCAACGTGCACTACTTGTGCATCTTCAGCGGTATTACCAAACTTACAATCAAACGCCCAGTAATCAGCATCGAGTGGTAGAGTTTTGTTACGCTCTCTTTTCAAATATTTTTTCACTTCATGCTTTGCGGCGTCAACCATACGAGGATATTTGATTTTCTCGTGATTTAGCGTGAATATTTTCTTCATTACGTTCCTAATTACCTTGGTTTAATTATAACGGCATTTAATGTCATACCATTTGAGCCTATTATAGCAATTGCATTTAATTTTTGGATGCTTTTTTTATATTAAATCAATTATTAATCCATTAATAAAATAAAGTATCGCTAAAATGCGCTTAAGTGTAGAGAGTTAGCGGCTTTATATTACAGACAAGTAACTTAATAGTTAGAGTGATGGCGCAATCGTTTGCCAAGTTCTATTAATATGATTGGTTATTGCAATATCAAAGCAGTTACAGCGTACGCTTTATAATTAAGCGCTTACTAAATGCAATGGGTGGTGAAGCGCATCATTATTTAGGCTTTCGTAAAAGGCAGCAGCATCGAGTTGCGGGTTAGATAGTTGCGTTTGTGTGTTATTTATACGCCTGCGCACTGCTAATTCACAATTATCACGCACCTGAAGCGGAATATGGCTTACATCATCTCTTATAAACAATGGTTCAGGGTTTAAACAGTGATTTAATTTAATATCGCTCATTCCAGCGCGTTCCCCTGCTTGCATTAATAGTGAGGCGTTAAACTGCCCTATCAAGATATCAAACTTATCTGGCGCTAAAAGTTGCTTTGGACCTGCTCCTATTTGTTTGCGAAGGGTATCTTCGCCAACAGTTGAATCTTCAATTTCTGTTTTTGGTAAATGGAATTGGCTAAAATCGAGTGCATCATGAGATAGCATAGCGAGTAAAAGCGCAAACTCTCCTCGGCGCTTTTCATGCACACTTTTATTAAGTCGAGTGTTGAGCTGACTCTCTGTGATTAACAAATCACCGATTTGCATAGACTTTAGCCGATTGAAGTAAGTAATACCTATTTATCGGCTTTATTTCATTTTTCTTTAGCTTTTTTCTTTACTTAAATACGATGTTTGCTATTATCAGCGCCGTTGCATTGGAGGGGTTCCCGAGCGGCCAAAGGGATCAGACTGTAAATCTGACGGCTCAGCCTTCGCTGGTTCGAATCCAGCTCCCTCCACCACTTTTCTTACCGCTAAGTTAAGTGGGGCCAAATGTAACAAAATTAGTGTGGAGGGGTTCCCGAGCGGCCAAAGGGATCAGACTGTAAATCTGACGGCTCAGCCTTCGCTGGTTCGAATCCAGCTCCCTCCACCACTTTTCTACTTATTTTCTACTTATATAGTTACTACATTCCTTGTTAGTAATCTCCGTGTTTTTTCTTAGTTAAACATTAAAATACCCATTGTAAACTCATACCATATTGTTTTAGCCATAACGTACTTGCTTTATAGTCGGGACAAAATTGTGCTACGCGGTGCCAAAATGCTTTGCTATGATTTAAATGTCGTAAATGCGCCAGCTCATGCACTATTACATAATCAATAATGCTATGCGGTGCACCAATCAATAATAAGTTAAATGTTAACGCCCTTTTACTATTACAACTTCCCCATTTGCGTTTATAAACTGCAATATTTAAATCGTTAGGCAGCGCTTCTTGCATCAGCGTGCAAAAGTCATTAAGTCGCATTTCAATGTATGCGGTTAACTGCTCTTTTAAATACGCCTCTAAAAGTAATTGGTACTTTTGCTGCTGATGCTTAACACGAGCAGAAACGGTAATAAGCAGGCCATCTTGTTGGCGCTCCACTGTAGAGGTATTGCCTTGCTGAAACGTTAAATTAATTGCTTCTGAAAAAACCCAGATCTTTTTGTCCTTAAGTGGATACTGTTTTGTATCAACCAAAGTAAGCTGTTTTTGCAGCTGCGCCTCAACCCATGATTTTTTTTCTAATAACCAGTTATCGAGCACTTTTTTTTGTACGTGATGGGGGGCATATACCGTCACATTTTGATTATGCACTTTAATAGCAACGGTCTTTCGTCGGGTACTTTTTTTTAGTTGGTAGGCAAACAAATTAATCTCTCACACTATACTAGCTAGGGGCTACTTTTCGTCTAATGGTTAGTTAATGCCGTGTTGTTTATTTATAGCTTAATAAGCAATCATAAAATTAACGGTTTATTAATTAATTAATTCTATTAAACTACACGATTAAAATGCCTATTTAGAGCCGCCATGTTATCAGCTTTCTTTATTACTGACCAAGATCCTAGTTTAATTATAAACGGGGTTTACGATCCTCTCTTGGTTTCTCTTTCAGTTTTAATAGTGATATTTGCCGCTTTTTTTACTACAAAACTCATTGATTTAGCTAAAAAAACTACTTTCCCAAGCTATCAACGTTTAGCTACTGTAACCGCTGCAGCTGTTTTTTCTGCGGGTATTTGGAGCATGCATTTTATTGGTATGTTAGCTTTTTCTTTGTGTACTAACATTAAATATAACCCAACTATTACCTTACTCTCTTTTATACCGGCATTTTTGGCATGCCAATATGCTGTATCTATACTGGTAAAAAGTAATGGTAACTTTAAAGTATTAGCTATTTGCTCAGTATTATTAGGCTCGGGTATTGGCACTATGCATTACAGTGGTATGGCAGCGATGGAGCTTGCGCCTATGCTACGGTATGACCCAGTTATGTTTGGGTTGTCTATTTTAGTGGCCGTTGCCCTATCGTTTATAGCTTTATATAGCCGCTTTAATCTTGAAATAATTTTCCCTCGGTTATCACAGTTACAAATTCGTTCAACCAGCGCCGTTATATTAGGCTTTGCTGTTACTGGTATGCATTATATGGGTATGGCAGCAACCCGTTTTGTAGCAACTTCTCCTCTTATTTACGCAGACGAAAATGCGTCTGCTGGGCTTACATTTGTTGCAATTGCGGTTGCCACTGCAACTGTTGCAATAACCAGCGTGGTTGCTGTAATTAATGGCATGGTACGCTATAAACTGCTACTTGAAGAAAAGTCAGCCGACGAGTCGCGGTTAAACGCCATATTAGAAACAGCAATAGATGGCATTGTGACTATTGATCATCAAGGTATTATTTTAAGCTTTAATGAAGCAGCAAGTAAGATTTTAGGTTGGCACGAACATGAGTTACAAGGTAAAAGTGTACAGATTCTTTTAAATGATAATAACGCCTTAAACAATGCGTCATCATCTGGTGATATGACTCTTGATCTAAGCGCTATTATAGGCATAAACCGCGATACTTTTGCTAAACATAAAGATAACCATTTGATCCCTGTGCGCCTTGGTATTGGACAAGTGACGCAAACTGGGCAACCGCCTTTGTATGTTGGCTTTATTACTGACTTAACGCAGCAACGAGCTCTACAAAAAACGGTTGTTGAAAATGAGCAAAAATATCGCTCATTAATGCAAAATATGCCAGGCGTTGCCTTTAGATGTAAATTTGATACTAACTACACCATGCTATTTGTTAGCCCAAGTATATTGGATTTAACTGGCTATACACCAGATGAATTTATTGAGCAACACATTGAGTTTACGGACCTGATTTTAAAGTCTGACCAACAAATGATTATTACCACGCTCACTAATGCCGTTACCGAAAAGCGTCAATACTCTGTTGAATATAGAATTCGCCATCGCAACGGCGCAACGGTATGGGTATTAGAGAAAGGTAGTTTTGACTTTAATAATACCGATGTTGCACAGTGGATTGATGGTGTACTTGTTGATATTACTGAGCGCAAAGAGTATGAAGCAAAATTAGAGCACGCTAAACTGCAAGCAGAAGAAGCTGCCAATGCTAAGCAATCTTTTATGGCAAATATGAGCCATGAAATACGCACCCCTATGAATGCAATTATTGGCTTTAGCGATCTGCTTATGGATACACCGCTAAGTAAAGAGCAGCAAAAGCACCTTGTTACGGTTAATAGCGCAGCACGCTCTTTGCTGCGGCTACTTAATGAGATTCTCGACTCTGCAAAGTTAGAACGAGGAAAGCTAACCATTGAGCCTGTGCATTTTAATTTAAAGCCCGTTATCGACAGTATTATTTCAACTTTTTGGTTAGAAGCTAAAAAGAAAAACCTTAATTTAACGCTTAATATTAATAAATCAGTTAGCACCGCATACTACGGTGATCCCGACCGCCTTAGGCAAATACTTACAAACCTTATTGGTAACGCTATTAAATTTACTGAGCAAGGCGCTGTTACTGTTACCGTAAGTACCACACAAAATAATCACCTATTTTTTGAAGTACAAGATACAGGCATTGGTATTGCTAAAGATCGTATTAAAGCGGTTTTTCAGCCTTTTGTGCAAGCCGATGGCACGACCACACGTCGATTTGGTGGCACAGGTTTAGGCACAACAATAAGTAAACAATTAGTAGAGCTTATGCATGGCTCAATTGATTTAGTGAGTGAAGTTGATAAAGGCAGCTGCTTTTACTTCTCATTACCTTTTACTGTTGGTGATGAAAATAAAATAGATTATTTTGAAGGCCTACATACCGAACTACCTCCGCTTAGAATATTAGTGGTTGATGATATAGAACAAAATACAGAGCTGCTTTCTATATTACTTTCGCGAGATCAACACACAGTAACCACTGCAAGTAATGGTTTAGAAGCCATTGAGGCGTTTAATCAGCAAGACTTTGATGTCATTTTAATGGACATTCACATGCCTGAATGTGACGGTATTGAGGCCACCATTAAAATTCGTGCATTGGAGCAACTAAAACAAATAAAATTTACGCCTATTATTGCCTTAACAGCCAGCGTGTTACAGCA
This sequence comes from Pseudoalteromonas sp. 120-MNA-CIBAN-0494, assembly GCF_040308885.1. NCBI lineage: Bacteria > Pseudomonadati > Pseudomonadota > Gammaproteobacteria > Alteromonadales > Pseudoalteromonadaceae > Pseudoalteromonas > Pseudoalteromonas sp. 120-MNA-CIBAN-0494. The sequence goes on along the minus strand of NZ_JBEOOE010000014.1, from coordinate 41,818 downwards.
AGATAAACTAACCGCTAAAAATGCAGGCATGAATGGGTTTGCTAATAAGCCGGTTGATATCAACCAACTGAATCAAGAAATAGCACTGGTGCTTGGACTTGGCTTAGCAAAAGAAACATTAATTGCGCAAACCGACCCCGATGCCAAGCACATAGATTTTGAAAAAGGGTTAGCTTTGTGGGGCTCTAAATGTAAACAGCTTACCGAAATTACTAAATTTGTTAATACCAACGAAAAGCAATTTATAAGCTTATTTAAGCTGCAACTAAGCGATATTAAAAGTGTTTATACGCTTATTCACACGTTAAAAGGCGTGGCTGGTAATTTAGGGTTATTAACCTTAATGACACTGTTAACGCGTTTAGAGAACGCAGACGATGAAGCTGTGCTAACCAGCGTTTTGGCAGATATAAAAACTGAATTGGCGCTTATCGGCCAATTATTAGCAAGCACTATATGTAAAGAGCCCGCCAAACTTATCGACAATGCTGAGCCGTTATCAACAGCTGAGCTAATAGAAATTTGCCAAGAACTCTATGCTGATGCACAAAATGCCGAACTTAATGATGATCTTCTCGATCAGTTACAACGTAAATGTATAGCATCAGTACAAGTAGATATAGATGAAATAGCCAGTGCCTTTGATGAATTCGACTTTGATAACGCGCAAGTTAAATTAGCAAATTTACTTAAAAAGTTAACCCTAAAGGAGAATTAATTAATGGATTTTATTCTAGATAAGCCGCGCATATTAATTGTTGACGACGAGCCTGCAAACTTAAAAGTAATGCGCGAGGTGCTTGGTAATCAATATAGAATGTCGTTTGCTAAATCGGGCGCTGCCGCTATAGCATTACTTGAAAAAGAACTACCAAAGCTAATTTTACTCGATATTATGATGCCTGATATGAATGGCTTTGAAGTATGCCAAATTGTTAAAGCTAACCCTGCAACATCGCATATTCCTATTATTTTTGTTACTGCGCTAAGTGATGAAAGTGATGAATTTAAAGGTTTTGAACTAGGCGCTGTAGACTATATAACCAAACCCATTAGCCCTGCTATTGTACGGGCACGTGTTAAAACTCACCTGTCGTTAGTGCAAGCTGAGCAGCTAAAACAAGCTCATGTCGATTTAGTACAGCGTTTAGGTCGTGCTGCAGAATATAAAGACACCGATACCGGTGAGCATATTATACGTATGAGTCAATACAGCAAAGTACTTGCATTGGCGCTGGGTATGGATGAGCAACACGCCGAATTATTACGCCAAGCAGCCCCTATGCACGATGTAGGTAAAATAGGTATTCCGGATGCCATTTTGCTAAAACCCGGAAAGTTAACTGCCGATGAGTTTACCCACATGAAAGAGCACGCTTTAATTGGTGCACAAATTTTAGCAAATTCATCATCGCCACTATTACAACTGGCGCATGTGCTGGCAATTGAACATCATGAAAAGTGGGATGGTACTGGCTACCCCAATGGCCTAAAAGGAGAAGCCATATCGCTGGAAGGCCGTATTGTTGCCATTGCCGATGTATTTGATGCACTTACCTCAAAACGCCCCTATAAAGAGCCATGGAGCATAGAGCAAACTATAGAACATATGCAACAACAAGCCGGTAAACACTTCGACCCGCAATTGGTTGAGCTATTTATTGGCAAAATTGACGATATTATTGCCATAAAAAATGCTCATCAGGAGCGATTTTAATTTAGCTCTTTTTGGCTGTATGCGAGCCTAATAATACCTGCGGATACACAGTTTTAATCTGCGTATAGTCATGAGAGGTAATTTCATGGCTATTTCCGCTGTTATCTTTAAAATAAATTGAAAACGTAACGCCGTGATCAGCTAATACTGTTTTAATATTTAGGTGTTCAAAATGCTCAAGCCATGCAATAAATTGCTCCCCAGTGGCTAAAAAAGCAATGCCTTTACTACGTCCCTGTGCAGTAAATAACGCTAAACGCGTGGTAGCATTTGCATCTTCAAGGGTTAATGGCCCTTTGCAATCTTCATTCCAAAAGGCGAGCGCTTCAACCACACTAAAACCTAAAACACGCTCATACCATTTAACCGCTTGCGCTAAATCATCCACATTTAAATGACAATGATCAATCCCAGCTAGCTTAGGTATACTCACGCTGCTCTCCTATTTCAGACTTTAGTTGCTCTAAAAAGTCATGCATATACTCAGTACGTCTTAGTGCTTCGGCCTTAGCCGAGGGAGTATTCATGCTTTGAGCTATGTGTAATAACTTAATAAAAAAATGATCAAGCGTGTATTTTTTATCATCTGCTTCGCGTTGTAGGCAAAATGGGTCATCCGGGTTATATAGTAATCGACTTATTGAGCCACCTACTTTCATGCAGCGGCTTATACCAATCGCGCCTAGTGCGTCCATTCTGTCTGCGTCTTGCACTATTTGTGCTTCTACTGAGTTCACTTTAATATTGGCGCTAAAGCTATGCGCCGCTATTGCATGATGAATTTGAGTAAATAATTGCGCGTCGTAATTAATAGAAGCTAAAAAAGCAATCGCTTTATCGGCGGCCATAGTAGAGGCTTTAGCCCTATCTGGGTGGTTTTTAGCCACGGCTACACAGTCGTGTAACCATGCAGCCGGGAGCACTACCTTCATATTAGCTTGCTCTGCATCGCACAATTTAATAGCAACCCGAACTACGCGTTCAATATGGGTTATATCATGCGCCACATCGGCATGAATTAGTGTGGTAATAAAGGCTCTGCACTGTAAATTGAGCTGCTGCAGCTCAGGGCTTAACATTATGTCTGTCACAACGTGTTCCAAATACCTAATTAACATATTGAATTAGCCATACTTTACCGCGATTTATGGGCTCCATGCAAAACATTCATTGTATGTTGCCCTTGCCTTGACTAAAATACAGCGCTTATTTATTACTACTGAGAAGCTTTATGACATCTGCCGTTTACCTGCAAGCTGGCCGCGATAAATCATTAAAAAGAAAACACCCTTGGTTATTTTCCAAAGCCATCAAAAAAATTAAAGGTAAACCAGGTCTAGGTGACACAGTTACTATTCACGATAGTGAAGGTAAATTTTTAGCAACAGCAGCTTATAGCCCACATTCACAAATTCGTGCCCGTGTTTGGAGCTTTGACGAAAAAGAAGTTATTGATCAACACTTTTTTGAACGCCGCCTACGTCGTGCACTAGAAGCCCGTAGCCAAGTAATCGAAGAAGGTGGTTTAACTGGCTTTAGACTCTGCGCCGCAGAATCAGATTTTTTACCCGGCGTTACCATAGATAAGTTTGACAACGTATTAGTGTGTCAATTACTTAGCGCGGGTGCTGAGCGTCATAAAGGTGAAATTGTTGGCGCGTTAATGGCTATATTCCCTGGTATGAGCATTTACGAGCGCTCAGATGTAGAAGTGCGTACCAAAGAAGGCCTTGAGCCAATTAAAGGGGCATTATGGGGCAATGAACCAACTGCCCCAGTACTCATTGCAGAAAATGGCTTTAAAATTGAAGTTGATATTATTGATGGCCATAAAACCGGTTTTTATTTAGATCAACGCGATAGCCGCGCTGCACTTGAACGCTTTTCTAAAGACAAAACCGTATTAAACTGCTTTAGCTACACGGGTACATTTTCGTTGTATGCCCTACGTGGCGGCTGTAAACACGTAACTAACGTGGATGTATCGCAGCCAGCCCTCGATACAGCTAAGCGCAATGTTGAGCATAACAATCTTGATTTAGATAAGGTTGATTTTGTCAAACAAGATGTATTTAAGTTACTGCGTCAATACCGCGAAGACGGTGTATTGTTTGACACTATAGTAATGGATCCGCCAAAGTTTGCCGACAACAAAGCACAACTTACTGGTGCGTGTCGTGGCTATAAAGATATAAACATGATTGCTATGCAAATATTAAAACCAGGTGGCACCTTATTAACCTTCTCGTGTTCGGGCTTAATGGAGCAAAACTTGTTTCAAAAAGTGGTGGCTGATGCAGCCCTTGATGCTGGTAAAGACTTACTTATTATGGAGCGTTTAAACCAAGCCGCCGATCACCCTATTGCGGGTAGTTACCCTGAAGGTTTTTACTTAAAAGGCTTAATTTGTAAGGTTTACTAACGCCTAGGCTTGATTAGCATTTATACGTGGTTATTACCTATTTATATGGGCAATAACCACGCTACCTAAGCTAATTAAACTGTATTATCTCAAGTCCGGCAGTTATTGTACCATCATCTTCTTTGCTGGCGCGTATCACCTTAGCCGTTGCGTCTAAAGGCGCAATACTCGGATGAGTTGAGTCTATATGTACCAATAAAATAGTGTTTGGCTCAAGTAACTCATCTAAATGCAACGACAACCCAGTTGCACTCAAATCTACACATTCTGCATTATAATTTAAGCCAGCAATCGGCTCTATTGTGGTTAGCTTTGCTGGTGTATTGATCTGCATACGTCGAAAATTTCGCTTATCATCTGTAAACATAATTTTTCCTATACTATTTTATTAATTTGCTCTAACAACAGTGGTACAGAAAACGGCTTAACCACATAAGCATCACAGCCCGCGTCAAACCCAGCTTGCTTTTCAAGCGGTGACTCCAGCCCTGACACCATAACAATAGGGATGTTTTTTGTCTCAGGTGTATGTTTAAGCATTCTACACGTATCGTAACCATCCAGCCCTGGCATACATACATCAAGTAAAATAATATCGGGCGGATTAGCAATAGCAGAGGCTAAACAGCTTGTTCCAGAATCGGCATAATTAACATCAAACTTTGCGCTAAGTGCTGCTTTGAGTATTTCATAATTAAAATACTCGTCATCTACCACTAGTAGTTGTTGTACTTTATGTTCTATTGATGAGGACATGGCTATGTCGTTTCCTTCTCAAAACAAAAAATAAGTTCTACTATTAAGTACTTAAGCTTAATAGTAGATACACCTTTTACTCTATTTCTTTTATTGCATTTAACACACGTTTCGCCGAAATTGGATACGGAGTACCCAAGGTCTGTGCAAATAAAGACACTCTCAGCTCTTGCTGCATCCAAAAGATAGCTTCTACCTCTTTTGGAATTGGCATCCCTTTAGGGGTTTTGTTTGCTTGCTTTTTATACTCTTGAGCCACTTTATCAAGCTCAAGTACACATAATCTATCGCGATTTGGATCTATGGGTAACTTTTCTAAACGTTTTTGAATCGCTTTTAAATAACGGATTAAGTCACTTAGCTTAGTTGCCCCATGTTGGCTTACAAAGCCTTTAAAAACAAGAGACTCTAATTGCGATTTAATATCTCCATGCGCAGTGATCATGGTTAAATCTACCCGTCCTTTCATTTTTTTATGTAAGGCATGGGCTATACTTAACACTTGCTCTACTTGCGTGGCAATTTCAACTACAGCGTCACCAAGCTCACCACGTATATGCTCTTTTACATTTTCAAACGCGTCGCTGGTGCGAATGTCACCGTACTTTAATAATAAGCTATCAACACCGGCGGCAATGCAGTCATCAATTAAATCGGCTATTTTACCAAAAGGATTAAAATACAATCCAAGCTTAGCCTTATTTGGTAAGTTTTGCTGCAAATACTTTATTGGTGAAGGCACATTTAATAATACTAATCGGCGCAGCCCTTGTTGATGGGCAACCTGTGCTTTTACTTCGTTATCGAAAAGCTCAATAGCAGCAGTTGATTTTTTATCCACCAGCGCCGGATACGCTTTAATTTCGTATTGCCCTTGTTTTTTTACATATGAATTAGGTAGCTCGCCAAAATCCCACTGCGTTAAGTCTGCTTTTTCTATGCCTTTATCGGCTACTTTGGATAATGTTTGCGTTACTTCGCCTTGTAGCTGCGCTTTAAGTTTGGCTAAATCTAGGCCACGCGCGAGTAACTTATCGTTATCGCCACGTACTTCAAACTGCAAACGTAAATGCGCTGCCAAGGCACTTAAATCCCAGGCATCAGGGTCAACTCGCACCCCTGTCATTTTTAATAGTCGATTACTAAGTGCGTCAATTAAACTCCCCTGCAATGGCTCAATAGCCGCCAAAACAGCATCGGCATAGTTAGGCGCAGGTACAAAATTACGGCGCAGTGACTTAGGCAATGATTTAATTAAACCACTTATTAACTCATGTCGAAACGCAGGTATATGCCAGTCAAAGCCGCTTTCTTGCACTTGGTTTAATAGCGCAACCGGTATTTGTACCGCCACACCATCAACCGCTTGACCGGGATCGAAATGATACGCTAAAGGTAAAATTAAATTATCTTGCTGCCAAGTATCTGGGTAGTCAAACTCGGTAATACTGCTTGCACCATGCTGCATTAAGTCATCGCGGCTCATTTGCAAATAGTGTTTATTTTGTTGTTTTTGCGTTTTATACCATTTTAAAAATGCTGCACGATTATTAATTTCTTTTGGAATTTTTTTATCGTAAAACTCAAATAAAGTTTGCTCATCAACTAAAATATCGCGCCTGCGTGACTTGTTTTCAAGCACTTGAATATCTTCAATCAGCTCGCGGTTAAACTCTAAAAAGCTTTCGTTTAAACCCAGTTCTTGCTCAACTAATGCGGTGCGAATAAACAGCTCACGGCTCACTTTAGGATCAATATTGCTATACACGCAGCGGCGCTTATTGACGATTAGCAGGCCATATAAGGTTTGTTGCTCAAAGGCGATTACCGCACCGGGTTTTTTCTCCCAATGTGGCTCTGTATAACTGCGCTTAACCAAATGCTGCGCCAGTGGCTCAACCCAGTTAATGTCTATTTTGGCGTTAGTGCGGGCATATAATTTACTGGTTTCTACTAGCTCTGCCGACATTAGCCATTTTGGGCTCTTTTTAAATAACCCCGACCCCGGAAAAATATGAAACTGGCTATTACGCGCGCCTTTATAAATTTGTTTTTCATCTTTAAAGCCAATATGGCTAAGCATACCGCTCAGTAATGCTTTGTGAACTTGCTCACCGTCGGCAGCATTCGATGTGGCTTTCATACCCATTTCGTTGCATACGGTACTTATTTGATAAACAATATCTTGCCATTCACGAAGGCGCATATAAGCGAGGAAGTCTTTTTGGCAGAGTTTTCTAAACTGGCTATTAGTCAGCTCGCTTTGTTGCTCTTCTAAATAATTCCACAAGTTTAAAAATGCAATAAAGTCTGAATCAGGATCATCAAAACGGCCGTGTTTTTCGTTTGCCGCAGCACGTTTTTCTTGCGGGCGCTCACGGGGGTCTTGAATAGACAGTGCCGCCACTATAATAATTACTTCACGTAGCGCACCGAGCTTATGTGCGGTTAACACCATTTTAGCTAAACGCGGATCGACCGGTAAACGGCTTAATTCTCGGCCTGACTGGGTAAGCGCTGTTTTGTCGTTACGTTTAGTGGGATGTACTGCTTGGAGTTCCTCAAGCAAGGTTAAACCATCGCTAATATTACGACTATCTGGGGCTTGCACAAACGGAAACTGCGCCATGTCGCCTAAACCCAGCGCTAGCATTTGTAAAATAACCGAAGCTAAGTTAGTACGTAGTATTTCAGGATCGGTAAACTCTGGGCGTGATAAAAAGTCATCCTCAGCGTATAAACGAATACAAATACCCGCCTCTACGCGGCCACAACGTCCCATTCGCTGATTTGCACTGGCTTGCGATATTGGCTCTATAGGCAGGCGCTGTACCTTGGTGCGGTAACTATAACGGCTAATACGCGCCGTACCCGGATCAATTACATAACGAATCCCCGGTACGGTTAACGATGTTTCGGCCACGTTGGTCGATAAAATAATATGGCGGCGCGAGTGCGGTGCAAATATGCGGTTTTGCTCGGCGTTTGATAGTCGCGAATAAAGCGGTAATATATCAGTGTGTTTTAAATTACGTTTACTGAGAGCATCGGCGGTATCGCGTATTTCACGCTCACCATTTAAAAATATTAAAATGTCGCCAGGGCCTTCTGCACACAGTTCATCTACAGCATCAAAAATACCTTGCAGTTGGTCGCCTTCGGCTTCCATATCCTCTTTATTTATCTCAGTAACTGGGTTGTAACGTACATCAACCGGGAAGGTTCGCCCTGATACTTCTATAATTGGCGCATCATCAAAGTGCTTTGAAAAACGCTCTGGATCGATCGTTGCTGAGGTAATTATTATTTTTAAATCGGGGCGCTTAGGGAGTAAGTTTTTTAAATAACCTAAAATAAAGTCAATGTTTAAGCTACGTTCGTGCGCTTCATCAATAATAATGGTGTCGTATTGATTTAAAAATCGATCTTGTTGAATTTCGGCAAGTAAAATCCCGTCGGTCATTAGTTTAATATAGGTATTATTCGAGACCTGATCACTAAAGCGTATTTTAAAACCAACTTGTTGGCCAAGTTCACACTGCATTTCTTCTGCAATACGATTAGCCACCGTTCGTGCTGCTAGTCGCCTTGGTTGGGTGTGGCCAATTAAGCCATCAACCCCACGCCCTAGCTCTAAACACATTTTAGGAATTTGCGTGGTTTTACCTGAACCGGTTTCACCTGCAATAATAACCACTTGGTTATTAGCAATGGCGTTTTTAATCACATCCTTTTTTTGACTCACCGGTAATTGCTCTGGGTAAGTCACTTTAGGCAGAGCCGCTAAACGCTGCGCGCGCAGTGCTTGGCTAAGGGTAATGTCGGCCGCTATTTTTTCAAGCGCGTTGGCATGCTTATTCTCATCGGTTATTTTTTTTACGCCATGTAAGCGTTTTTTAAAAATGAATTGATCTTTTTTCAAGCACGTCTTTAGCTCGCCAAACAACTGACCTAGGTTTACCACCCGCATACCTTATAAAATTAGTAAAAGAGCCGCAATTGTAGCAAATTAAATGGCTGGGGTTAATCCTACAAAGTGCATAACGCTTAGTAGTTTGTTATATAAGCCACCAGCCAAACAAATAAAGCGCTTATTCGCCTTTAAAAATGCCTACATAAGTGGCTTGGGTATTTGATTTACTGGCTCTGTACATACCTGAGGTATTAAACGGCAAACTAATATTACCTTTAGTATCCACTATAATAACACCGCCCGTACCGCCTATTGGTGCAAGTACCCCATTAATCACTTCGTCCCCTGCTTGCGTTATGGTTTTACCTTGGTATTTAACGCGCGCACAAATATCGCTGGCTACATTGTAACGAATAAAATACTCACCATGGCCGGTAGCCGATACCGCACACGATTCATTTTCCGCAAACGTTCCTGCACCAATTACCGGCGCATCACCAATACGGCCATAGCGTTTGGCGGTCATACCGCCGGTTGATGTACCAGCTGCTAAATTGCCATTTTTATCCAGTGCTACCGCACCAACCGTGCCCATTTTATAGTTATTTGGCAAGGCTTTATGCGCCGCTTGATAGTCTTTACTGGTTGCTTTGGCTTTATCTAATTTTTGCTTTGCTTTTAATAATGCTTTATAGCGGTGCTCGGTATCAAATAAGTTATTTTCGATTAAGGGAATACCTTGCTCTTTAGCAAACTCTTCAGCGCCTTGGCCACTGAGCATGACGTGTACTGAATTATCCATAACCAAACGTGCTAAATTAATTGGGCTCTCTACATGCTTAACACCTGCAACTGCGCCCGCCTGACGATTACGACCATCCATAATTGATGCATCGAGCTCATGGCTGCCATCGTAAGTATAAACCGCGCCACGCCCTGCATTAAAATAAGTAGACTGCTCCATCACTTGAATCGCTGCCGTTATGGCATCTAAGCTTTCGCCGCCTTGCTCAAGTACTTTATAACCGGCCTCTACCGCTTGGGTTAATTTAGCACGATAAGCTTGCTCTTCTTTGGGCGTAAATTTACTTTTTTCAATCGTGCCCGCACCGCCATGAATGGCAATAGCAAAAGGTACTTCTGCGCTTAAGGCGTTATTGCTTACGCTAATAAAACTAGTGGCGATAAGCGCCATTAAAAGTGATTTTTTCATAATGAGCTCTTATAAACTTCAGTGAAACCAATGTGGATGGTCGCTAACTATTTATCAAGTAAAGTAAGTTTAAACACATAAAAAAAGCGCCCAAAGGCGCTTTTTTTTGCTGGTTTAAATTATTACGCTTGTTGCGCTTTTAAACGAGCTAAACGTGCTACTTGATGCGTAGACGTTAAAAAAGAATAAATTGGTGCTAAATAACCACGTTTACGTAGCTCTAAAAAGTCAGCATCACTTAATTCATTAAGTTTTTTCTCATCGATAAGGTAAATACCGTTAATGTCTTTTTTCTCGCCTTTAATATCAACTGTTAGCGTTTGCGCTACTAAAAGCTCTTTATCGGCTAAAAACTTCGTAAAAGCATCTGTGATCTGAGAAAACTCAATAAACGATACTAATGCTTCTTTACGACGCTTTAAGTAGTCAGTTTCTTCGCCGTTTTCAAACAACGCATTACCTTCTTCTTCGCCAACTAATGGGCTCGCTTCGTCAATAACAATACCGTATTGATCTTGATCTGGGTGTTTTACTAAACCTAGTGGGTAGCGCGTCGTAGCCATTGGTGCAAATGCTGCCGTCCACTTATCGCCTTCAACAAACAAGTTTTCGCCTGGCTCAAGGCCAAACATAGCAACTGCTTGAAAAGTGCCTGTTTCGTTATTTTTAACGAAAGACATTGGAAATTCATTCGCTATACGCGCAAATTCATGTGCAACTACTGGCACTAAATGTTGCGTTTTCATAAATTCTACATTGATGCCGTTTTTAATTTTAGTATTGGCATGTTTTTCGTTGTGTAAAGGCTGTACTTGTTGCTCCGCCATGTTACTGCTCCGTTTATTTTTAATTTGTATGTTTCTTTGTTAATACCTTTAGGCTAATGCTTTTGAGCAAAAAAAGGAAGGGAAACTTTTATGACAACCGTTTTGATAAAATAAAATTTAAATAAATCTGCACCTTGCCAAAAAACGTACACATAACAAGGGTTAAATCTGCTTAAAAAGAATACGCTGAAAGGCTATTTAACATACAGGCTTGTTTTTAATGTTAACCTGTTTTAACAAAATCACGTTACTAACCACGTTATTTTGGATAATAATTACACAAATAAAAAGGCAGCTAGTTATAGCTGCCTTTTTATTTGTTCATTCGCACTCATTTTAAATTACGGCGCCCAATAAACCTCAATATTAATACTTGGGTGATTTAGCACTGCGCGTAGTGGCATGTCGTTTACATCTCCGCCCGCTTTGGCTTGCTTATACACAGCGAGTTTTTCATCACCGCTAATAAGTAGCTTAACCACTTTAGATTGCGCTATCGCGTTTAATGTAAGTGTCATACGCTCAGTTATACTGCCAGTTACATCACTTTCAATGGCATTAATTGCACACACCAGTTGATCCGAGTTTAGGCCCACGTCTAAACCCTCTGCATGTGGGAATAATGACGCAGTATGACCATCTGGCCCCATACCTAAAATAGTCACATCATACGGGCGTTTTAACGCAGCATAAGCAGCTTCACACACTGCAGTGCCTTGCTGCGCTGTATCAGCGCTATTTTTCATCGTGACAAAGTTAGCCGCAGCACCATAGTTTTGTAATAACGTGCTGTTAATAAATGCTTCGTTACTTTTTTCGTGGCTCGCATCTACCCAACGCTCGTCAACCATAGCAACATCAACATGTTGCCAATTTAAATCAAGGGTTGATAAATGCTTATACGCCGCAGCAGGGGATGAGCCGCCCGATACCATTAATACTGCACGGCCATCATTGCTTATACCATCACGTAATGATTGTTCAAGTGTTGCTGACAGCTCCGCTGTAAGCGCCTCTTTACTATCAAAAAATTTTTCAATTATTGTTGCCATTATGCTCCCTTATCACCGGTGTTAAACCATACATGGTTGTTCTCTGCTAATAATTCGTCTGCATCTTCTGGGCCCCAGCTACCTGCACGATAAAGCGCCGGTTTGCCTTTTTCTTGCCAGCGGTCGATGATTGGATCAATCCACTTCCATGCTTGGCGTACTTCATCACGATGGATAAATAACGAAGGATTATTAGCGGCTGCATCTAGCATTAAGCGCTTGTAGGCATCTGAGTGAAAACCATTGCTATAGGCTTGTGAAAGCTCAATATTCATCGTTACTGGCTCAAGCTGCATTTCAAGGTTATCTAAGCGTTTAGACATCAATGTTAGCTGAATAGTTTCCTCTGGTTGTAGGCGAATCACCAAGCGGTTTGGCTCTATTTCGCCTACGCTGTCTTCGTATACATTGTGTGATACTTTTTTATATTGCACTACAATTTCAGCACAGCGTTTAGCCATGCGTTTACCAGTGCGCAAATAAAATGGCACACCTGCCCAACGCCAGTTATCAATATGCGCTCGAATACCTACAAAGGTTTCGGTTTTACTTGAACCCTCATTAAGCTCTTCTAAGTAACCTGGTACAATTTTACCGTTTAGATCACCTGGTACATATTGGCCACGAATAATATTTTTATCTACGTCGCTGCCAATAAGTGGACGCAGCGCTTCTAATACTTTGAGCTTTTCGTTGCGAATACTATTGGCATTAAGTTTATGGGGTGATTCCATTGCTACTAAACATAACAGTTGTAACAAGTGGTTTTGAACCATATCACGCAGCGCACCGGCTTTGTCGTAAAAGCCTGCACGGGTTTCAAGGCCCACAGTTTCTGAAATGCTAATTTGAATATTATCGATTGATTTAGCATCCCACATGTTTTCAAACAACGAGTTTGAAAAACGCAGTGCCATTAAGTTTTGAACAGTTTCTTTACCTAAGTAATGATCAATTCGGAAAATTTGCTCTTCGCTAAAATACTCTGCGATTTTTCCATTGATAGCCTCAGCAGATTCACCACAATAACCAATAGGCTTTTCAACCACTACACGTGAAGTAGGCGTTATTAAGTTTTTAACAGATAATATTTCACAGCAAGTGCCGTACACAGCAGGTGGTAGTGATAAATAAAATACGCGAGATTTAGTGCTGTCGTGCTCATCTAAAATACCTTTTAGCACATCCCAGTTATCGTCAGGGGCTGTTACATTGCTAACAACAGGTACTAAAAAAGTAGCAAAGGCTTTCCAATCTTTAGCATTAAACTCATCCTTTGCTAAAAACTCTTTTAAGGCTTTGTGTGCTGTTTCTATGTACTCAGCACGTTGGGTTTCTTCGCGTACCGTTGGCAAAATACGTGAGCCTTCAGGTAAATTACCTTCTTGATATGCTCGATACATTGCAGGTAGTAATTTGCGTAACGCAAGGTCACCACCGCCCCCAAAAATTATAATATCAAAAGGATTAAGCATAGTTACTCTCTACGTTTGTGCTACCTGGCACTACCCGTTAGGTAATCAGATATAGCGGTTTATTGCTTGAATGATGTCGGTTTTTATAAATATATTTGCACAAAAACCTGCTTTGTTATGCTGTGATGATGATGTTTTTTATTTAACCACACTGCTGGCTATTTATTATTAATTTTATCATCTGCGCTTAAAAATGGGCCTTAGGGAACTGTAATTCCTCTCACAAAAATACAGTCCCTAAGTACACCAGCGCTACCCGTTCAAAGGTATTTGGTTGCTTATGTTACTAAGCTAAATTTTTACTGCGTACGATGTTGCTTATAATACGCCATTAAACCATTAGTTGAACTATCATGAGCATATTTAACGCGCTCATCAACTAACTCTGCTTCTATTTTTGATGCTAATCCTTTACCTAGCTCAACACCCCATTGATCAAATGAGCAAATTTCTAAAATAATGCCTTGGCAAAAAATCTTATGCTCATACAACGCAATTAAGCGCCCTACCGTTTTAGCGTCTACGCTATCTAGTAACATAGAGGTAGTTGGGCGGTTGCCTTGATGAATTTTGTGCTTAAGTAACTCATCTATTTGTGCCTGAGATTTACCCTTAGCGGTTAAATCTGCGGTGATCTCTTGCTCATCTACGCCATTCATTAGTGCTTCTGTTTGCGCAAAAAAGTTCGATAATAAAATATCGTGATGTTTATCAACGTTTACTTGCGGCTTAATTGAGGCAATAAAATCAGCCGGTACAATAACATTACCTTGATGCAAACATTGGTAAAATGCGTGTTGCCCGTTAATCCCGGTCATACCCCAAATAATTGGCACTGTTGTATAAGGCACAGTTTCACCCGCAAAGTTAACATGCTTGCCGTTACTTTCCATTTCGCCTTGTTGTAAGTACGCAGGCAACATGTGCAGCGCTTGGTCATAAGGTAAAATAGCTTGCGAGGTATAACCTAAAAAGCTGGTATTCCACACACTTAATAATGCCATAATAAGCGGAATATTTTGCTCTAGTGGTGCGTTTTTAAAGTGCTCATCAACTTCGTACGCACCCTCTAAAATTGCTTCAAAAGCGTCATATCCTGCATATAATGCAATCGGTAAACCAATAGCGCTCCATAATGAAAAGCGACCACCAACCCAATCCCACATCGTAAATACGTTGTCGTTACTAATGCCAAACTCGGCTGTTTTTTCTAAATTAGTGCTCACCGCAACAAAATGCTTAGCAATAGCGGCGTTATCTTTAGCTGTTTGTAAAAACCAATCAACCGCTGTTTTAGCGTTGGTCATTGTCTCTGACGTGGTAAACGTTTTTGATGCAATAACAAACAAGGTTGTTTCAGCATCAATATTTTTTAATACCGAGGCAATTTGTACTCCGTCAGCATTCGACACATAATGTACATTTAAGGTATCGTCACTTAATGCTTTTAATGCTTCGGTTGCCATTTGCGGGCCAAGGTTTGAACCACCTACACCTATACTTACTACATCTTTTACTGGCTTACCACTGTAGCCTAACCACTTACCACTGCGTACTTTTTCAACAAACAGTTTAATTTTAGCAAGTTCGTTATCAACCAACTCAGTTACATTTTCACCATCAACAATAAGTGGCGTATGAGCGCGGTTACGTAATGCTGTGTGTAACACTGCTCGGTTTTCGGTGATATTAATTTTTTCACCATTAAACATTTTTTCACGCCAAGCGCTAATGTCACACTCTTTAGCTAATGCAATTAACTGCGTAAAAACATCTTTATCAATACGTTGTTTTGAGTAATCAAATAATAATCCAGGGATTTGCGTAGAAAATTGAGAAAAACGCGCGTCATCTTTAGCAAATAAATCCCTAAGATGGCTTTGTTTCATCTTGGTTGCACTTTTTTCAAGCGCTTGCCAACTTGCTAATTGCGAACGGTTAGTCATGTAAACATCCCCTAAAATATTAATCTATTGATTTAAATGTATTTATTATATAAAACTTAGTTAATTAACATATATAGCTAAGTTAAAAATGAGCTGTTTTTATATTTTATGCTGTGAATGATAACGTAATTTTTTGCTTTTGACACCGGTATCATAAAATTAATATATTAATTTAACAACCCATTCAGAGGCGACTCAGTTAGCTTAATTTGGCAAATAAATAAAAAGGCCGACAAATGCCGGCCTTAATTATATTTATTTGCTAACTAATTTTAACTTCCCAGTGCCAAACCGCCATTTAAATTATAAACCGAGGTATAACCTAGCTCAATTAAATTAGCTGCTGCCAACTTTGAGCGGTTACCACTGCGGCACACTAAAATATATTGATTATTTTTATCTAGCTGCTGCTCTACTATTGCGTTTGCCATACGACTAAGCGGAATATTTAAGGTTTTAGCTGTAGCAACATTTAACAGCGATGAAATGTTATTAGCGCCATGCTCATAGGGTTCGCGCGTATCAATTAAATATACATTGCCGTGGCTGAGCATTTCTTTTGCCTGTGAATAACTCAATTGCTGTGTATTTGTATCTGGTTGCGCATTTACATAACCACAAAGTTGGTTGTTATTATCTGTTTGTTTTTGCTCATCGTGCTGCTGCTTTTTAGCAGCAAATTCATCTTTCGTTATTTGCTTAGATAATAATGCGCTCAATAAAGGAGTTTGCTGTTGTTGCACCGCCCAGTTCATAGCAAAACACTGTTGGTAATCGTGTCCTGAGCAAATAACCGCCTCTGGGGTTAACTGCTGCGCTAATAATATTAACGAGTCAGCCATTTGCTCTGCACTACCACCAAGCAAATGAGTATTACCCAGCCCCGCTGGTAAAATGAGATCACCACAAAAACAATAGCGAACCTCACCCGAGGCTTCTTTTAATAAGTAACTCACACTGTCTTGGCTATGCCCAGGTGTGGCAAGTTTTTCTAGGCGTTGCCCATTTAAATTAATCACCGTTTGGTTAACTGGCCAACCCAATTGATCAACCTCTCCTGCTACTAAACGTGCTGCTAACACACTGCGTAATAGGGTAATTGCACTATTACGCTCTTGGTGAGCATGGGTGTCTAAAATAGCGGTTATGGTTAAATTTTGCGTATTGGCTATTTTTTCAAAGCGCGGTATTAACTCTATAATAGGGTCGATGATCACCGCTTGGTTGTTGCTATTAACATATAACCAGCTGCACGCGCCTTGGTGCCTAAATTGGGTTAAGCCTAGTGCACATAATTCCTGCGTAGGTGTAGCGCTGTCAGATACTACCAGGCAATTTGCTTGTAATACTTGTTTAAGGGCGCGAATTCGCTCACAGGCATGGTCAATATCTTGTTGCGTGGCGGCAGGTCCAAACGATAAACGTATGGCGTTTTCACTTTGCCACTGGCTTGCACCCATTGCATCTAGTACAAAACTTTGTGAAGCACCAGTACTACACGCAGAGCCGCCGCTCACGCGTATGCCGGCAGCATCAAATAAATCAATAACTTCTTTACTGGTTAAGTCGTTAACCGCAAAATTAAGCGTGGTGGGCACTGAGTATGCAAAATCATGGTTAAAGGTAATGGCACCAAATGTATCGCTTATTGCATTGTGTAATTGGCTGCGATATTGCGCAAGCACAGCACTTGATTTAAACGTGTCATCGGTTTTATCTAATAACAAACTAAATAACTTATTAAGTCCTGCAATACCAGGGAGATTTTCAGTACCTGAGCGCATACCACTTTCTTGCCCACCACCGGCTATAAATGCCGTATAAGCACTGCCTTGACGAATATATAATAAGCCAATGCCTTTGGGAGCGTAGAGTTTATGGCCCGAAAACGGTGCGTAATCTATTGTTGTTTCGCTCAACATAAGCTGCTGCTTACCTAATGCTTGAACGCAATCGACCATCCAAGACACGCTGCTATTGCGATTACGAATAACCTGCTCTATTGCCGCTAGATCTTGGTATACACCGGTTTCATTATTAACCGCCATAGTGCAAATCATCAGCGCATCATCAATATGCTGAGCAATAAAATCTAAGTCTAAAATACCGTTACTATCAACCGGAATAGCAAGTACTTGAGCGTTAATCTCTAGCACTTGATTCCAATGTTTTAGGGTATTTGGTACTGCTTTGTGCTCTGTAGCGCCATAAAGTAACACCGGATTTTTTTTATTATGGGTTTTAGCATTTATCAGCGTAGACACTACAGCCGTTTGAATACCTTCGGTTGCCCCAGAGGTAAATAAAATATCACCATTATTAGCGCCAATTACCGCGCGTGCTTTTTGTCGAGTTTGCTCCAATAAGTGCTTAGCTTGAATACCCGTTATGTGCGGGCTAGAAGGATTACCAAAACAGGTTTGCATTGCATGGCACACCACATCAACTATGCATGGCAACACAGGGGTCGTTGCATTTGCATCAAGGTAAACTTGTTTTACTGGCTCATCGGGTAATAAATACTCAGACATTAAAAAACGCACCTTATTACTAATAAATATATCTTATACCAATATTACATAGTTTTGGCTGCAATAGATAATAATCAATTAGTTTTAAAGATGCGTTTTCTATGCTTTTTTATACTTAAAGCGGTGTTAACTTTTAGCTCAGCTCTTTAATGATTTCTTCTTGAGTAGATGACCACGCATTGATCAGCGCTTTGACTAATGACGCCAGTGGAATGGCAAAAAATACGCCCCAAAAACCCCACAAGCCACCAAAAAACAATACCGCTACAATAATAAATACCGGATTTAAATCAACCGCTTCAGAGAACAATAAAGGCACTAGTACATTGCCATCAAGCGCTTGAATAATACCGTAAATAATTAAAATGGTCCAAAATTGGGTTTCAATTCCAAACTGAAACAACGCCACTGCCGCCACCGGAATGGTTACCAATGCCGCACCCACAAAAGGGATCAACACCGAAAAGCCCACTAATACTCCCAATAACGCAGCATAGCGTAAATCAAGTACCGTAAAGGCAATAAACGACACCGAGCCAACAATCAGTATTTCAAACACTTTACCGCGAATGTAGTTCATTATTTGCTGATTCATTTCATTCCACACCTGCATTATTAAGCGTCGTTGTTGCGGAATAAGTTTAGCAATACTGTGGCTAAGCTCTAGTTTGTCTTTAAGCATAAAAAACACTAACAAGGGCACTAAAATTAAGTAAATTAACCACGCAACCGCATCTTTTAAAGACGTGAGCGACACCGACAGCACTACTTGACCAAATTCAATTACTTTAGTCTCTACTGTTAATACAATTGTTTGTACTTGTTCTGCAGTAATTAAACTAGGGTACTGCGCAGGCAAGGCCAATAAAAACGATTTTCCTTGCTCTACCATATGCGGTGTTTCTTGAAATAAATTACTGGTTTGCTGCCACAGCACAGGGCCAATAACTAAAATAAGTGTCAGCATAATACCTGTAAATATAAGCATAACAATTACTGTAGCGGTAAAACGCCTTAACCCAAAACGCTCTAAGTGCAGTACCGGCCAATCGAGTAAATAGGCAATAATAAGTGCCACCAATACCGGCACTATCAAAGATCCAATAAAATATAATAAGGCTACTAACGCCAATAATAAAAATAATAAAGTAACTGAATGAGGATCAGAAAACTTTTTTTCGTACCACGCTTTTATATATTCAAACACGTAATGGCTCCACTAATAACATTCCTTGGCGCTTATTTAAGGTATAACAATATGCATGCTTTTGTAAAAATCGTTCAATGTCGTTTATATTTTCTGCATTATTGAAACTAAAAGTAATACTTTGTTGTAACGACACGGCTTTACGCAGCCCAAGTTTAAATTGAATAAACTGCTGTGGGCATTTATAAGCTGATAAATTTTGCTCTAGCATACTCGTTTCACCTTGAGTTCACATCAATAATAAGTCCCATAGTCACCACCTAAAAATGTATTAAGTGTGAACATGCATAACTTTTCCTTAAAACAACCTCGGCAATAGTTTATCCTTAGGGCATAATTAGCAGTAAGGATAGGTTAATGCCTGGCACGCATAATAAAGCGCAATTACCCAGTAATCCAACACTCAAAGAGATTAATTGGTATAAAAAACAAATAAATTGGGGCGAATTACCACCTTTTTATCACCTTGTTGCCTCATCAGTCAGCGAAGCTGAAGGTATTTTAGAACATGGGTTTGATAATGCAGTAAAAAGCCTTTTAGACAAACGTAATTGGAACCTTGATCTACTTGACGGCTACGAAACCGAACTAGGCGAAATTCAATGTAATAAAAAGCCACGCATTGCACTGCATCAAGTATTTACCGATCGTGGTTTTGAGCTTTGGGCTCAACCGTACGCTAAAGATGTTATTATTGATCAATACGTTAAAAATAATCGTTTTATGGAATTTAAAGTATGGGATCCACTTTCCATGAAGTGCTTAATTAGAATAAATCAATTACATACATTTATTGGCTTTTATTTTGAACGTGGAGACAAAGCCGATAAAGCTATTATTTTACACGCACACAAGGTAGTGCATAAAATTATTACTTTTTTACAAATACAATTGAACGTAGTAAAGCTAGATGGGGTCACAATAAAAGCGCTTTATCAATTATGTGAAAAAGACAGCCGTGCATGCAGTGACGAAATAAACATTGCCAAAATTGCTCTTGGTGAACCAATTAACAGGGAATAAAATGCAGCTAAAATCAGCCTTTATCACTTTATGTAGTGCCGCGCTTACATTTAGCCTATTAGTAAGTGAGCCTTTAAAGGCGCAAACAAACTTTAAATTGCCAGATTTAGGTACCTCAGCCTTACAAGTGCTGCCGCTCGAAAAAGAACAAGCGATTGGCGAAGTAATGATGATGCAAATTAGAGGCTCGTCGCCAATAATTAACGACCCTGTGCTTGATGAGTACTTAACCACAGTGGGCCGTAAACTTGTGGCTAGCGCCAATGATGTGCGGTTTCCGTTTTCATTTTTTTGGTTAAATAACTCTGAAATAAACGCCTTTGCATTTTATGGCGGCCATGTTGGCGTACACACAGGATTAATTGCGCAAGCTGATGATGAAAGTCAATTTGCATCGGTACTTGGCCATGAAATTGCCCACGTTACCCAGCGCCATTTAGCACGGCGCCTACAGCAGCAACAAGACAACAGCGCAATGACTATAGCCGGAATGATTGCCGGTATTTTAGCCGCTGTCGTCGTGCCCGATGCTGGTATTGCTATTATTTCAGCAAGCCAAACACAATCGGCATTTAGCCAACTAACGCATAGCCGCTCAGCAGAGCAAGAAGCCGACCGTATTGGTATGCAAACGCTTAATAATGCAGGCTTTGATCCTCGTGCATCAAGTGAATTTTTAACTAAACTCGCTGCGCAAATTCGTTATAAATATAAGCCACCTGCGTTTTTACTTACTCACCCGCTTCCTGAGAGCCGTGTGTCTGATGTAAGATTGCGTGCGCAGCAATACCCTAAACGCCAAGTAAACCCGAGCCTTGAGTTTAACTTAGCAAAGAGTCGCGTGCTGGCAAGATACGACAATAAACCAGAAGCAGCAGAATCGCTGTTTAGAAAATTAATTCGCGAAAATAGCTACAATAATGCCGCCCTAAAATATGGCTTAGGCATTAGTTTGCTGGATCAAAAAAAGCTTGATGAAGCGCAGCCTATTTTAGATGAACTACTAAAAAGCGATCCTAAAAACTTATTTTATATAGATACCTATACCGATTTATTAATAGCGCAAAAAAAGGCCGCTGAAGCCGTTACCTATTTAGCAGAATTAAACAATTACCGCCCTAACAATCAGGTAATTACGCTAAACTATGCCAATGCAGCCCTAGAAGCAAAGCAATACGAGCTTGCCGAAAACATCTTAAAAAGCTTTTTACTAGAAAAACCAGATCACAGTTTAGGTAAGCAACTATTAACCGACGCCTATAAAAAGCAAGAAAAACTCGCCGCCTATCACGAAGCCAATGCCGATGTATTATCGCAATACGGCGCTTATTTAAAAGCTGCCGACGAAATACAAAAAGCACTCAACTTTATTGAGCCAAACGAGCTAGTTAAACAACAAAGGTTAAAAGCGCTACTTACACAATACCGACTTTTACAAAAAGAGCTTGCTAGGCTTTAAGTCTACAAGCGCTTGGCCTAAAATGGCCGCAACTCATTTATTGGAAGCATTTTATGTCTGTAACTATTTATCATAATCCGCGCTGCTCTAAATCGCGCGAGACCCTAGCTTTATTACAAAGCAAAGCTATTGAGCCAAGTATAGTTGAATACTTAAATACGCCTTTAAGTAGCGAGCAGCTAACTACATTAGTTAAGCAGCTGGGTTTTACATCTGCACGCGAGTTAATGCGCACCAAAGAAGACATTTACAAAACGCTAAACTTAAAAGATGAAACCAGTGAAGCTGCACTTATTAATGCTATGGTACAAAATCCAAAACTAATTGAGCGCCCTATTGTGGTTAACAATGATAAAGCTGCTGTTGGTCGCCCTCCAGAAAACGTATTAAGCGTTTTATAATGAGCACGACCATAGTGGTACTTTACCATTCAAGCCATGGCTCAGTTGAAGCTATGGCCCATGAAATTGCCGAGTCTATAGAGCAACAAGGGGCCAGCGCTTTGCTGCGCACTTTTGTTGCTAAAAACCCACACGACATTATTATCACTAAAGACGATTTAATAAACTGTGATGGCCTTGCCTTTGGCACACCTACTCGCTTTGGTATGATGGCCTCTCAAGCAAAAATGTTTTGGGAAACCACCAGCGAATTATGGTTAAAAGGGCAATTAATTGACAAGCCAGCCTGTGTTTTTTCGTCGTCAAGCAGTATGCATGGCGGCAACGAAGCCACATTACTGAACTTATCGCTACCGTTACTGCACCATGGCATGATGTTACTCGGTGTACCTTACGATGTACCCGAATTGCTGGCAACACAAACCGGTGGCACGCCCTATGGTGCAACACATGTTGCTGGTAGTAGTAATAGTACTGAATTAAGTAAAGACGAAATTAAAATATGCCAAAGTGTTGGCAAACGCCTCACTCAAATTGCGAGAAAACTTCAATGAAAACAGCTGAAATTCCAGCTAAAAAGCCAATTACTGTTAAATTTCAACGTACCGCGATTTTTGGTTATGTCGGTTTATTAATTTTAATGCCTTTATGGATGTTTGTATTTGCACCGAGAGAAGGCCACAGCAATGGCTTTATTTTTGCCGTGTACATACTGCCATTATTATTTCCTCTTAAAGGCATAATTCAAGACAAAGCGTATACGTATGCATGGGCAAACTTTATTGTTATGCTTTACTTTATTCATGGCCTTACATTGCTTTGGGTAGCGCAAGATGAGCTGGTATGGGTATTGTTAGAGCTATTATTTGCCTCTGCTATGTTTATTGGCTGTACCTACTATGCTAGGCATCGTGGGCAAGAACTTGGCTTAAAAATTCGTAAATTGAAAGACGATCTCGCCGAAGAAAAAGCAGCGCACGAGCACGAAAAAACAGATTAAATTATAATTTAAACACAAAAAACGCGCTAATTAGCGCGTTTTTTATTTATGCATCGTTATCGCCTATTTATGGGGAACAGCTACACTACATAGGCTCTGCCTTGCCTAACGGCCAAACACATTGCTGCAAATTTAACCTCGAAAGATAAACTTGTAAATATTTAAACTAAAGAACTTAATGCGGCAAGGGTTACAATAGCGGCTAAACCTAACTGCCCTACTAGGCTAACTAAAGAAAAGCCTCTTAATACAAATAATCCCCACGGGTGTTTAATGTGCGGGTACAGCGCGCAGCGCTTTAAAGTAGCCGCAAAAAAGAAACACACCGCCGCAATCATAGTTAGAGTTAATGTTAATTCGCTTTTTATGGTTATTGTTTCATCAAAAAAGAAAAACAATTGCACCGGCAATAATAAAGTAACCAGAGCATGCAGCGCATGCACTTTTTTAATGCGATCAAACTGCCCTTCAGGCGACAACTCTTTAATACCAAAGTCGCGCTCAAGGCACTTTACTAAGTTACTCGCTTTTATGCTCACCGCTAAGCGATAACAGCTAAGCCCTTCGTTATTACGCACTCTAAAGTCATACCCCGCCTTTAGCAGCAATACCATAAGCGATTCGTTTTTAGAGAGCACAGCATAATGCAAGGCAGTATTCCCCTTATCATCAACTGCTTTTTTATCTTGTTGGCTCAGCAGGGTTTCAACTACATTTACGTAGCCTTTTTCAGCAGCCCACATAAAGGCTGTTTTATTGTGCTCATCGGCAAGCGTACCTGTTGCGCCTTGCTCAATAAAGCGCATGGCCATCATTTGCTTAGCGGTTTTTTTATTTAAATGAGCAAGCAAAGCTTTTTCAAGTAGTACCACAGAATCTACATCCGGCGATACTTGAGTGAGTAAAGTAAAGTAGTCTTTGCCTTTAGCCACCTTTTCACTTGCCAGTTCAGTTAAATGCTCAAGATCGGCAATTGAACCTGGAATATAAGCACTCAAACGCTCTCTAAAATCAACTTCTTGCCACAGAGCTAGCGTGTCAACCGCCGATAATTTACTGCGATTATTTAACGCATGCTCAATTAGAGTAAAATAGCGTTTAGCAAAAAATAAACTAAATAACGACTGCGGTGTATCAATCTCATTTTGCGCCGATACATTCGCGTATTTTTCGAGCCGTTGGCAAAGCATAAGTACTAAGCTTTCGGGGGTATATTCGTTATCAAAATAATGTTCTTTTACCGCGCTTATATACGTTTGTGCACTTTCGTCATACTCGCAAATATGTTGAAAATAACACTCTTCAAAAGGCTCCAGCGGAGTAAACCACGCTAAATAAAATATGGGCGGTAAAACAGTAGTACATACTCCATCATCTTCATGGGTAGAACGACAGGCAGGCCAAGCTTCTAAAGCATCTAAAATAAAGGCACCATTTTGTTCTACAAGTCCTTTGATAAGTAATGGGTATTCCTTTGGCCAAATCAGTACATTTTCCATTAAAACAACACAACTCCAGTGTAGCTTGGGACAGTGGTCAGTTATAGCAGCTTTTAGCTGACACCACGCTTAATCGACGAGCCGATATTCTAGCACACCTTGATCGCCACGCTAGCGCAAAGTAACGCAATACTTATAAAATAAAAAAGCAGCCAACTACATAACTAGTTGGCTGCTTATTTGGTTGGAGCTGGACTTAATCAGGGTCACATAATCTACTATTAGTTGCTTTTTAATTCGCTAATAACGCTCTCTATACCTACATCAGAAATACGTTGTATAATTTCTTTTTGCTTGGCGCTGAGCAATGAAATGCCTTCTGCAACTATGTCGTATACTTTCCATTGTTCATCTTTCCCTAAGCGCAATTTAAAATGTAAATCTATAGTAGGCGCATTTGCTTGTATTATCTGGGTTTTAACCGTAGCGTACTGTGAGTCGCTCAAAGCGTTATCTTGCTCAAAAACTACTTTTTGACCAGTGTACTTCATTAAAGCACCGGCATAAGTGCCTGTTAAATAATGCTCTACTGCATCAATAAAATTAACTGCTTGCTCGCGCTCAATGCCCTTTATATGTTTGCCTAATAATTTAAATGCTACAAATTTTATATCAATATGCGGCATTAAGCGCTGCTCAACAATGTTAAACATGTCTTCTTTACTTGCATCGCCTTTGGCATTAACTTGGGCTATATCGGCAAATAAAGTATCGGCTACGCTTTTAAGGAGTTGTTGTGGAGATTGTTGCGTTTGAGCAAAAAGTGAGCCGCTAAAGAATACAGCTACAACGAGAAACAGTTTTAAAAACTTCATAATAAATTATTGTCTGTGTGATTAAGATGACGCTAATTTACGCGATAATTACACCTTTAAATAGACTTAAATAAGCAACTTATTAATGCCCATTTAGCACCAATAAAACAAAGTAAATAAATTCAATTAGTTAATCAACCTCGGTTAACACCCTATATACAAGCGTATTTTTGTCCCATTGAAAACACCCATGTTGCGCCCTTACTATTTAGTCACTATTTAACTCAGGCACAGCACTGACACCTATGAAAACGTCATTTTTATCATTATTTATATTTGTTTTATTATTCACGAGTCAACACGCATTCGCACAATCGCAGCACGGCTACGCAATTGATCTGCTCAAGGGAGAAGGTGGCGTAAATGGCTTTAAACTAGCCCATCAATATTATCCTACAGGGTTGCAGTCTTTACTTGGCGATACGCGCTTTTATTTCGAAACCAGTGTAAACCTTTGGCAATATAACCATGGCGATAAAACACAGTCTAATGTAGTGCTTGCCATGTCGCCTGTGCTGTTGTTCCCAGCATTTAGCATTAACAATACCCCCATATATGTAGAAGCGGGTATTGGTATTTCATTGGTTGATGAAACCTATTTTGCGGGTAAAAACATTAGCACTCACTATCAGTTTGAAGACAGAATTGGCTTAGTTGCTGATTTTGGCGAAACCAACGTGGCGCTAAGAATTATTCATTACTCTAATGCGGGCTTTAAAGATCCCAACCCCGGGCTAAATTTTTTAACTCTATCGGTAGCAAAACGCTTTTAAATACAGCATTAGCACCATTTTTTAAGTCACTTTATTGCTGTTTTAAACTAAAACGCTCACACTTATACTTTGCTTATAATTAACGGACGTTGCTATGCAAACTTGGCACATGGTTGTTATTGTTATCATTGTATTTGCTATTATTATTGGTAATCTTGCACTGCTAAAGCACTCGGCAAATTTACCCTTTAAAAAAACAAAGCCCGATAAAACTAACTCTACAGATACAAAAAAGCCCTGAATATCAGGGCTTTTTACTGCTTAATCTTTATAACCAACTAACCAACTAACCAGTGCGCCATTAAGGCAATAACTGGTAAAGTGATTAAGGTTCTAAGAATAAAAATAATAAACAATTCAAAAATATTAACCGGTATTTTACTGCCTAGTAAAAGTGCACCCACTTCCGACATATAAATAAGTTGCGTTACACTCATTGCCGCAATAATAAAACGGGTTACGTCGCTCTCAATTGTGCCCGCTGCTAATATTGAAGGAATAAACATATCAGCAAAACCAACCATAATCGTTTGTGAAGCAAGCTCAGCTTCTGGTATTCGTAGCAGCTCTAAAAATGGAATAAACGGCATACCTAAATACTGAAAAACAGGGGTATATGTGGCAATAATTAACGCAAATGTACCTACCGCCATTACGACAGGTAATACAGCAAACACCATATCAAATGCATTGTGTAAGCCTTCTTTTAACGTGCCTTTAAACCCTGGCGATCTATGCGCTTTAGCTAACGCAACATCTAAAGAATGCCCAAACAAGGTTTTACCACTTGGTACAGACTCAGCATGCTCATCGCGTTTACTGCCATCTATAAAGCTATCTTTTTTGAAGCGTAACGGCGGTAAGCGCGGCACAATAATCGCAGCAACCACACCGGCTAAACACACAGTTAAATAAAACGGTGCAAAGTGACTCTCTAAGCCCACTTGTTCAATAACCACTAAGCTAAAGGTAATCGAAACTGCCGAAAACGTAGTACCAATTATGGCCGCTTCACGCTCAGTGTAATGTTTTTCTTCGTACTGACGCGCAGTCATTAAAATACCTACGCTGCCATCACCTAACCACGACGCCGCACAGTCAACAGCACTGCGCCCCGGCACACCAAATAACGGACGCATAAGTTTAGTAAACAAGGTGCCCACTAGCTCTAACAAACCAAAATTTAATAACAGCGGCAGTAATAACCCCGCTAAAACAAATACCGAAAACAAAATAGGCAATAAATCGTTTAAAACCAAGCCGCCCGTATCTGCCGAGGTAATAGCATTAAATACCGGTAATAAAAACGCAGGAAGCGCCGAGCTCACGTCTGCGCCGGTTTGACTAATAAAGGTCAAAACAATAAACAGCATACCCAGTAAGCGAATACCTAGCCAAAGCCAGTTAACATCAAATAAGTGTTTTAGTATAAAAGACTTTTTAATAAAGCTAGGCTTAACAACTTTAGCTAATAGCGAAAGCACACCCGTTACACAAATAATGAATGTAAGCAGCTCAATCATAACAGAGCTAATTCCCTCTTTAATTGCTTTAGCCATTAATGCAATGGGAATGGTCATACCATCAGCAATAGGGATTGGTGTCATAAATAAAAACAAACCAATTAGCGAAGGAACTAAAAAGGTAAGCCAAGTGCGCATATTATATTGCGACGAAGTGGGGAACTGAGACATATTTTTAACCTATAAAAACCACAAAAAGAGCAAAGTGCTCTTTTTGTGGTAAAAACTTATTATTATTAAATATTAATACCGCGCTGAATGAGTGCAGCCACTAATGCTTGCTGTAAACCATTCATAGTACCTGGCTCAAGCGTATCGCCTTGTTCATCCATCCAGGTCAGACTAGTGCCGCCTTGTTTGGTTTTACTTACTAATATTTGATATTGACCTTCATCAATAGGTAATTGGGTTACTTCGTCACCCCAAATAGAATCCCATACACTTGACTCTGGTTTTTTATAATCTGCCGTAATTAAGCCTGTATCTGGGTTAATTTCAACAATAGTGAACGACAAGCGCTCTAAAAACCCTGAAAAACGGTCAAATACAGTTTCATACGACTGCTCAGTTACAAGTGCTGCATTACCTTTGTTATCAAAGCCCATTTCTAAAGAAATAATACCTTGGCGTTTGCGCATATCAACTTCAAGTTGACGATAACGATAATCAAACTCGCTAATAACTTGGTTAAGTGCACGCACTTCTAACTGTTGCTTAAATAAATCACTTAAAGGCTCATCACCTTTAAAGTCAATAAGTTCAGCACTTAATGAAGCCGTACGCTGATGCGACTTTTCTTCAATTGTAAATTTAAAGCGTTCTAAATCAACACTTTCGTCGCTATTCCATAACCAGCTTTCTTCTGGCTTAATAATAGCGTACCAATCTGTTTCTATAATGCCTAGTAGCTTGTCTGCTTTAGTCGCTTGCGTGTTATTGTCGGCTAAAACCGCATTAATAGACTCCCAAATAAACTCATCTAGGTCATCAATACCATCGTTTTTATCAAAATAAACACGGGCGTTTTTATCTGTTTCTTCAACCCAACTACCCTTTGCTACTGTAAGTACTTGAGCAGGCGGACGGTAATTTGTAGCATCTGGATTATTACTATATTGGCCTACATCCATTTTATATGTTGGATCTTGAGCGGGTTGTGATAACGATGCAGGCACTTTTACTGCTTCATGAGCGCGATAATTACGCTCGTCATGTGCATCATTAGTAAATACACTACATCCTGATAAACTTACCAATACACTTACTGTTAGTGCTTTTGGGATCCAATACTGCACAGATATTTCTCCTTAGCATACCC
Source organism: Pseudoalteromonas sp. 120-MNA-CIBAN-0494 (assembly GCF_040308885.1). Lineage (NCBI taxonomy): Bacteria > Pseudomonadati > Pseudomonadota > Gammaproteobacteria > Alteromonadales > Pseudoalteromonadaceae > Pseudoalteromonas > Pseudoalteromonas sp. 120-MNA-CIBAN-0494. The sequence continues at coordinate 12,948 of NZ_JBEOOE010000014.1, read as the reverse complement.
TTTAATTGTTTTAACAAGTATATGAGTGGGTAATGCCGATTTGGTTCAGTGTAAAATCAATATTAACTTTACAGTTATAATTTGGTTGCCTGGTTGCTTAATACTCACCTCTGTTAACAAAAGTAAGCAACAAATAGACACATTTGGGCTATGGTACTTTCCCATGCTTGTAAAAACAAGAAACACTGTACTTTTAAACTGCTAAATTAGCAGCCTGTGTAGTTTAAACACGTTTTTGTGTTAAACTTCGCCGCCACGCAACTTTATGTGTTTACTTTTTGTGTTGCCAACTGCGCTGTTGTAATTCAAGTAACTTAGGTATTTAAACCCATGACTGCACACTCAAATCATCAAATTGTTTTAACAGCTATTGGCGAAGACAGGTCTGGCATAGTTAGTGAGTTAACTCAGCTAGTAAGCGATTGCCACTGTAATATAATAGATAGCCGCATTGCTATTTTAGGTAACGAATTTACATTTATCATGCTACTTAGCGGTGACATGTCGGCCATTAGCCGCATAGAACATACCCTGCCTACCAAAGCGATGGAACTGGGTTTGCTCACTATGATGAAGCGCACAGCAAGTCATAACCAAGGAGCGTTTCGCGCTGGTTACACACTAGAGTACACAGGCACCGACACACCCGGCACTTTGAGTAAAGTTACGCGCTTTTTTGCAGACAACAATATTATTATTTGCTCACTAAAGTCAGACACTTATGATGACGAAGAAGCAGTAATGAGAATGCGCTGTGAACTAGAGTTTAATATTCCTGTTGAAGTAGATGTAGACCAATTTAAAATTAGTTTTGAAAAACTTTCTCACCTTCTCAACGTAGACTATATATTTAGACGTATTCGTTAAATTAAGGAGCAAGCATGAACAAAATCAGCCCATTACAAGCCGGCGACAACGCCCCCGCTTTTAGCTTACAAAACCAAAACGACGAAACAATCACCTTAAGCGAGTTGTTAAAACAGCAACAAGTACTGGTTTATTTTTACCCTAGAGCGTCAACACCAGGCTGTACCGTACAAGCCGAAAACCTACGCGACCAGCAAGCAGAACTGGCAAAATTTAACACCCGCGTAGTAGGCATAAGCCCAGATCCAATTAAACGCCTTAAAAATTTCGAAACTAAAAAAGAACTTAACTTCGATTTACTCTCAGATGAAGATCACGCCATTGCAGATGCATTTGGAATTTGGGGCTACAAAAAATTTATGGGCAAAGAATACGACGGCATACACCGCCTGACGTTCTTAATCGGTCAAGACGGCAAAATTAAACACCTGTTCGATAAGTTTAAAACCAAAGATCACCATCAGGTAGTGTTGGATTATCTCGCAGCAGAATAAGTTAGCGGCAGAGTAAGTTACTCGCTGTTAGAAATTAGACATAAAAAAGCGTTGCTCAAGGGCAACGCTTTTTTGTGGGTGTTGATTAAATTATACTTTTCATCGAAAGGTAAACTCACAGCGACTATCAAACGCTCAATGATGATAATGTCTGAAGTCAAGATTTGACCCCTACGGCTCTTGGTTTTTGTTCTACATTCGCTACGCCCAAGATCGACATATCTATTATCTGATAATTACTGCAAATTTATTTACTCAGCGACGTTTGACAAAAGTAAATTTAAATCATCGATGACTTGAGTCCACATGCTGTTTTTATCCCATTCCTCTTGGAGAAACGTGCGTTGGCTATCATTCCAAATCTTAGATTCTTTTAATGATTCGCCTGCTGCTAATTGATTTTTTTCGATAAACTCATTAATGGCGTCATCCGAACTGTCTAATCCTAATTGCGCAAACAAGTTATTCATCGTATATTCTGATTCTGCTAACATTTTGTTTCTCCTACAATTATTTTAATTTAAACCTTAGCATATTGGCCCGGGTAAGTATACTCAGCCTGGGTAGAGCACGCGGCTTACCCTGTGTTTTGGTTCGTTAATAAATCCCCACATCAAGCCCAGCTGCTATGGTCATACCTAACGCTTCGCATTGCTCAAGAAACGCTGGTTGCCAGTCGCCACGACACACTAATGGTGGATGAGCCCAGTGCCAACGCAAGCCACTACAAATTGATTCAACTGCTCGGCAAGTACCAGTACCATCGTTACCAGCACGAACAAATAATGCACAAGGCAAACCCTGTTTTACATCTAGGCAAGGGTAATAACAACGGTCAAAAAAATCTTTCAATGCGCCACTCATATAACCGAGGTTTTCCGTCGTGCCCATAATTATCGCATCGCAAGCTAATACATCTTCAGGTGTGGCGTTTAATGGTGATACCCAGCGTGCTTGTACTTGCTCAATTTCTGGATGCTGTGCCCCTGTCAAAACAGCATTAACCATTAACTGGGTATTTTTAGAGGGCGCATGGGCAACAATTAACAGTGTTTTCATAGTTTTCCTGCTTTTGTGTTTTAGCGGCAACTGTTTTTCGCCAGCTGTGTTACTGCCGGTAGAGTAGAATTTTTATACTATAAGATAAAGCCATTGATAAGTTAATACTATGTCATTAGATAAAATACCGGCGCAAATTGCCACTGCTCGGCAAGGGCCATGTGAAAAAATGCCGCCTGTGGAGACAAAGAGACAAAGGGGTCAAATCTTGACTTCAGACATCACGATTAATTAACGACTGATCTCCAGTCGTACGACAACGCTAAATGCTGATAATAATTGGCAAGATATTTTGCTGTGTCGGATGGCGCTTCGCTTATCCGACCTACGTTTTCAAATATATAATGCGGGTTTATTAGGGGGTGGGTATTCGTTGGGTTTCGCTACGCTCTACCCAACCTACGTCGTTTGTCTTAAATTTTTACGCAAGCAAAAATAGCATTGCCCGAATTACCATTCCACGGGGTTATTTGCTCATAGTTATGCTCAAATATATGGATTTCGAAATAAGGCTGCAAAACTGCTTTTAGCTCGGTGAAGCTAAGCGCCACCATGGGGTGTTCATCATTCCAGATGAATGTTTCATCGCTTGTGGTTTTTTCAATACGCAGTTTTAGCGACTGTTTTTCGCCCGTGCCACTGTAATGCCAGCCAGAGCTGAAGGTAAATAAACTATTTTCACTAGTTGCTGTATGTTTTACAAATGAATCGTTATTTATAGTATTTTTATCAACTGCGTTAAAACACAACATGCCACCGGCTTTTAGTGCGTTATGTACGCTGATGATACATGCTTTTAATTTTTCAATGCCATCACAGTAGTGAATTGAATACAAAAAACAGGTAATTAAATTTTGCTGCTGCGCTACGGTAAACTCGCTCATATTTTGCAATGTAAATTGTGCTTCTGGGCAGCGAATAGCGGCTCTATCTAGCATAGGTTGATTAATGTCGAGGCCACTGCTTGTATAGCCAAAATTAATAAAATGCCGTACATGCGGGCCTGTGCCACACGCTAAATCTAGGTGTGTATTTGCGCCATTACCAAAAATTTGGTGTAACCGTTTAATAAAATGGCTTTGAGCTTGATAATCTATATCAGCGCACATTAAGTCATAGTAACCAGAGAGATCTGTGTATAAAGCATTTGCGGACATATTGGCCTAGTTATTAAAGGGTAAGTAATTTGGGTGGCGCATAGTAAACTAGTTATTAGTATTAGCGAAGTAAGCTTTAGGGTAGATGTAATTAAGGGTGTCGGATGGCGCTTCGCTTATCCGACCTACGTAATATAAATTAACGCCGAGCTGGTATTAGCTCAAAGCTAATCACTTAAAACCCGGCTTAATTATTAGTTAATCCCTAAATACTTATGCACTTGAATTGATAAGCGCCAGTTTTTAGCAATACAGGTTTTAATAGCCAGTTTAGTTGCTGACTCTTTTTGGCTAATAGGCTGTAAATAAACCAATTTAGGGTTAACACCCGTTTTAACAAACAGCTCTTCTAGCTCCTCTACATGCTTTTGCATGGCAACGGGGTGTTTAATTTCGTTGGCGCGCTGCATGGCGGTTGTAAGTACCTCAAAACCGCCGCGCATATTAATTTTTGGCGATACAGTAACCCAAGTTTGCGCTGGGGCAAGTATTTCAAAGGTGCCGCTGGTTTCTATTTGCGTACTGAAGCCGTTTTCGTGCAATAAATTACACACTGGGTTTAAGTCGTACATGCAAGGCTCGCCACCTGTGATCACCACATGCTTTGCGGTATAACCACGTGATTGAAATAACGCTAATATGTTTGCTGCGCTGGCTTGTGCCCAATGATCTGAATCGGCTTTTTTTTCTACTGTTTCGTCAAGCGACACTTTGTACGCATTATCAACATCCCATGTTTGTTTTGTATCGCACCAAGAGCACCCTACTGGGCAACCTTGCAAACGCAAAAATATAGACGGTGTACCAGTATAACTAGCTTCACCTTGGATGGTTTCAAACACTTCATTTATTTTGTACAAAAGAGAACTCACTTACGATCAAGCAGCAAAATTGCTACCATTAAGGACTAAATAGCGCAGCGCAAAAATTGTTATTTATGCCGTGGGCATGTAGTATATCGTGCCCTGATATAAACCTCTATTAAAACTAAAGAGCAAAACCAGATATGACGCAAAAAGTAGTAGTTATTTATTCCGGCGGTATGGATTCATTTACCGTATTAAATAAGGCCCTGCAACAAGGACATGATGTTTATGCCTTATCGTTTGACTATGGTCAGCGTCATGTAAAAGAACTTAAGGTGGCAGCCCAGGTATGTAAGCAATTAAATGTGCCACACAAAATTGTTGATATTTCGGCTATTAATCAAATTATTGGCGGCTCATCTTTAACTGATGATATTGACGTGCCAGAAGGCCATTACGAAGAAGACAGCATGAAAAGCACAATAGTGCCAAACCGTAATATGATTTTACTGTCTTTAGCGGTAGGTTATGCAGTGTCGCTTAAAGCGAGCCAGGTTTATTATGGTGCCCACTCTGGGGATCATGCGATTTACCCTGATTGTCGTCCTGAATTTGTGCAAAAAATGGATGATGTGTGCCGCATTGCCAACTACGATGCCGTAGAAATTTTTAGCCCGTATTTAAACAATACAAAAATTGATATTTTAACCGATGGTATTGCAATGGGCTTAGATTACAGCCAAACATGGACCTGTTATAACGGCCGTGAAAAAGCCTGTGGTAAATGTGGAGCATGCCAAGAGCGCTTAGAAGCATTTGAGGTCAATAACTTAACCGACCCGCTAGAATACGAATAAACAATTTATTAAGGCTATCATCGATAGCCTTTTTTATGGGTGCTTGTTTATAGCCAGCGTTTTACTTTGTTTTTGTATTGGATGTAATCCTCACCAAAGAGCTGAGTAAGCGCCCGCTCTTCAGGAATAATTTGAAACAGTGTTAAGTAGGCAATAAAACCCGCCACACACAAAAGTGCCCATAACGAGCTTAACCAAATACCCCACCCTAGTAGTATAAATACAAAACCCACATACATAGGGTTACGAGAAAACCTATAAACGCCACTGGTAACTAAACTTGTCGCTTGCTCTGGTTTACTTGGGTTTACTGTGGTGTTAGCCAAACGAAAACTAACCAATCCGGCAATACAAAATACGCAGCCTATAGTTACTAAACTCACCGTTAAATATAAAATAAAGGCACTAAAATCAATCACACTATAATGTGCAATTAAGGCCATTATTAATGCAAAAAAAAGCACAACAACAAGTGGAGGAATTTTATTATTTAACATAGCAGCTCACTTAATTAGTTAATAAAAGGGGCAAACTCTTTGCTTAATCATTACACAATATAGCCAATGTATAAACTACCAGCACACCGGCAATCAACATTTAGAAAAATAAAGTTACAATTAGGCGCTTTATCGTAAATGTATTACGGTTATACTTTAACCAAAGTAATTAACAGGAAGCGGTTATGTCGGGCACTACCATGATTGTATTAATTGTACTTATATCTGTTGGCTCTGGAGTTATATACGATATGTACAAAAAACATTTAGAATTTAAACACCGTATGCAAAATAATAATAGCGATGCTAATAAGCACCTTGCTGAAGTAAATGCGCAAGTTCAAGCATTAAAAGAGCGTGTGCAAACCCTTGAAACCATAGTTACCGATTCAAGCTTTGACGTAAAACAAGAAATAAATAAACTATAAATAATTTTCATATAAATGGGCGTTTTCTGGCTGCTCAATACCGTGGGCAGCTAAAAAACCACCAATAACCTGACCACAGCCCTGTGGTGCTCGGGTGCTGTCTATTTCAAAGTTTAATTGATTAGCGTGCTGCTTGCCCATAGAGCACAAGCCTAGCGCGTCTGGCGAACGTATAGCTACACTTAACTCCCCTATTTGCTCGGCCATTACCTGTTTGCTAAAGCGTGCAAAATTTTTATATTTAAAGTGCTCGCTTACATACTCGTTACTAATGGCTACAAGCGCTGTAATAAAGCCATGTAAAAAGCTATTTGCCGATGTATCGGTTGTTAAAAATGCCATGGTTTTATTATTAAACTCATTTAATTGGCAATCACTACAATTAAGCTCAAGCGTATATAAGTGCTGCTTACTGGTTATTACTTGATGGTTTTTAATCACTATGCTCATACCGGCAAATATCAGCCGTTTAGCTATCGATTGAGCGCTCGCTTGATCAGTGCTATTACTTACCAACTCAGGGTTTTGCGCCATTAATGACAAGTCGTGATGGTTATTAAATGGCGTACTTGTTGCCCCTTTATGCGTTAATTGCAGCAGCTCTCGCACTTCGTGCTCTCGTGCTATTTTAAGTGCTAAAAACGCAGTTTGAATAAGCTCTGAGGTTGGTAGGTTTTTTTCTACTAGCCAGCGCCTGCCAAATAATAATTTTTTTGCGCGAGTGTGATTTTTGTTAGCTGCGCTATTTTTCTCGCAGTTTGAATTATTTGAATAGTTGTCTGGGCTAAGCACTGCCACTTGTAAGTAAAGCTGTTCATTTTGCTGGGCAGCAACCACTCTAAAGTGCGCCGAAAAGTCGATATTTTCAAGCACTGTATTAACACTTTCAAGTGTGTGTTGGTAGCGTAAAAAATGCTGTGGAACAACCCAATTATTATTCTTTAATTGCACCAAAGGGGCATACGAAATTGGCTGCTCGTAACTGTATTGCCATTTTTTATTATTGACGAGAGGTATACGGTGGCTGTTTTTATTTGGCATAAATTAGTTCGCACATGGCAATATATTGTCTGTAGCTATTTACGTTATTAGCGGCAATATTAGATCACATTTATGTGCAATTCTAAGTGGCTAATATTTAATTAATTAAGCTCTGCGTTTGTGATGATCGGGTGCAGGAATGCCTGTCGTAAAAATAAAATTACCCATTACCCTCATAAACACTACTTTAGGTAAATAGTGCCTTAGTAATAAAAATGGCGCATGTATTATAACATTGCGCCACGGCTCATTTTTTACTGGTAACTAATAACTAAAAACTGGTTATTAATTAAGAGTCATAATTTAAATTAGGCTACTGTTTGCGATGTTTTATAAACAAGCGCTTTTAAGCTTCTGTCACGATCTACTTCAATAAAACGCTCTGTAGCAGCTAACCGTTCAACAAACTCAATAGCGCCCTCTGTGTGCTCTGTAATTAAGGCTTTAAAAGCCTCTTCACTAAGCTCTGGGCTGTTAGCGCAAAGTAATAGCTGGGTTGTATCGCTTAATAGCTCAGGTAATCTGCGCAGTACTTTTTGATAGTCTTTCGTTAAAATAAAGCTGCCTTTTTGAAAGCTTGGCGGATCAACAATAATGAGAGCAAACGGCGCTGCTTTTTTTAATTTACCAAACGACTTTAAAATATCATGCGGTAAAAAGCTCACCCCTTTATTAAAGCCATTGAGCTGATGATTTTGTTTACCCACCCTAAGCACGCCTTTGCTCATATCCATGTTCATTACATGATCGGCTCCGCCTTGCATTGCCGCCAGCGAAAACCCACAGGTATACGAAAATAAGTTAAGTACTTTTGCCTGTTTACTGTTTGCTTGCACAAACTCACGGCCGCTGCGCATATCAGGAAATATTCCAGTATTTTGGCGGCTGGTTAAATCAACTAAAAAGCCAATACCGTTTTCTTTTACCACATGTTGGCTAGGCAATTGCCCATAAACCAGAGTATTTTGGCTTTGTACACCCGCGCGCTGCTGATACACAAGCGCAGTAATAAGCTCAGGGTGATGTTGCTGCGCCCATTGCCACAGCACACTGGTTAGTTCGCTCAGCGTTGGCTCATCTATTTCATCATAAGACACTAAAAACAAACTAGGTGGGTAAAAGTCTAAGTTAATATGGCTTAGCGCTTCTACGCTATGGCCGCGGCCATGAAACACGCGGCACAGCTCATTTTTTAATAAAGGGGCATCGGCTAATGCGTCAATAAGTGGAGTAAAATTAGGGGTCATAGTTAATTTATCAACTGTTGTTGGAGTTCGTGTATTTCATCACGCACTGAGGCTGCTTTTTCAAATTCTAGATCACTGGCGTAAGCGTGCATTTTACTGTCGAGTTGCTTAATTTGCACTGTGATTTCTTTAGCACTAAGGACTTTTTTAGACTCTTTACGAATGAGTCTAAGGTTATCTTTTGGCCCTGCTTCTTCGCCTACGTCCATCGAATCTAGAATCTTTTTGGCTAACGAATGTGGTTCAATACCGTGTTCAATATTATAAGCATGCTGAATTTCGCGCCTACGTGCGGTTTCGTCCATCGCCTTAGCCATCGATTTTGTAATTCGGTCACCGTATAAAATTGCGCGCCCTTCTAAATGACGTGCGGCGCGGCCTACGGTTTGAATAATAGAGCGCGCTGAGCGTAAAAAGCCTTCTTTATCGGCATCAAGAATTGCCACCAGTGCTACTTCTGGCATATCGAGGCCTTCACGCAGTAAGTTAATGCCTACTAACACATCAAATACTCCAGCGCGTAAATCGCGAATAATTTCGACTCGCTCTACGGTATCTATATCTGAGTGAAGGTAGCGCACTTTTACATTGTGCTCACTTAAGTAGTCGGTTAAATCCTCCGACATACGTTTGGTTAGCGTGGTAACCAGTACCCGCTCACCTTTCTCAACACTTTTATAAATTTCTGAAAGCAAGTCGTCAACCTGGTCCCCCACTGGGCGCACTTCAATAAGTGGATCAAGCAGTCCTGTTGGTCGAATTACTTGCTCTGCAATTGCGCCTACGCAGCGATCTAATTCAAAATCGCCTGGGGTTGCCGATACATAAATTGTTTGTGGCGAAATAGCTTCAAATTCTTCAAAGCGCAGTGGGCGGTTATCCATAGCCGATGGCATTCTAAAACCATATTCAACCAGGTTTTCTTTGCGGCTTCTGTCGCCTTTGTACATCGCGCCAATTTGCGACACTGTTACATGCGATTCATCAATAATCATTAATGCATCGTCGGGTAAATAGTCAAGTAAAGTTGGCGGCGGATCGCCCGGTGTACGCCCCGATAAGTAACGGCTGTAGTTTTCTATGCCTGAGCAATAACCAAGCTCGCGCATCATTTCAATGTCGTACTGCGTACGCTGTGTTACGCGCTGCTCTTCTACCAATTTATTGGCACTTAATAGCTGTGCTCGGCGATCTTTTAGCTCTTCTTGTATTTTTTCGATAGCACCAAGAATTTTTTCACGCGGGGTTACATAGTGTGTTTTAGGGTAAATAGTGGTGCGCACTATGTGTTTTTCAATTGCGCCTGTGAGGGGGTCAAAAATACTTAAGCGTTCTATTTCGTCATCAAACATTTCTACACGTATCGCAAATGTGCTTGATTCTGCAGGAAATATATCAACCACTTCGCCACGTACTCGGTACGTGCCGCGGCTAAAGTCTACATCATTACGGGTATATTGTATTTCGGCTAAGCGGCGTAGCATATCGCGCTGATCCACTTTTTCGCCCACTTTTAAAAGTAGCATCATTTTCATGTATGATTTTGGATCGCCCAAACCATAAATGGCCGACACTGAGGCTACAATTATAGTATCGCGGCGCTCAAGCAGTGCCTTTGTAGCACTTAAGCGCATTTGCTCAATGTGTTCGTTAATAGATGCGTCTTTTTCTATAAACGTATCACTAGAAACCACATAGGCTTCTGGCTGGTAATAATCGTAATAAGAAACAAAATATTCAACTGCGTTTTTAGGAAAAAACTCTTTCATTTCCCCGTAAAGTTGCGCGGCTAAGGTTTTGTTATGTGCCATTATTATCGTTGGACGGTTTAAGTCGTTAATAATGTTAGCCATGGTAAAGGTTTTACCTGTGCCGGTAGCACCTAGCAAGGTTTGATGAGCAAGCCCGGCCTCAAGTCCTTCGCATAACTGCGCAATCGCGGTGGGCTGATCTCCCGCAGGCTTAAAGTGTGACTTTAGTTGAAAATGATCGCTCAATGACTGCACTCCTGTAACGATTGGTTACTTAATGTTTCAAGCTCTTTCATAAACCATTTATAGGCCACCAAAGCGGTAAACAAGTTACCCACAGCAGCGCCAATAAATAACCCCAATAAGCCAGCAAGTTCGTTGCCTATATACGCAAAGGGTAAATAAAAAATAAATAAACGAATAATACTTAAAAACAATGCGTTCATCGGTTTATGTAAAGCATTAAACGATGAGTTTGATAATATGATCACCCCTTGCAAGCCGTAACTTAATGGAATGGTATAAATAAATAGTTTTATAACATCAATAACGGCTTGTTCTTTGCCAAATAACTGGCTTAACACGCCTGCACTAGCAATTAGTAATATATAAATAATAAACTGCCAAGCCATTACAAATTTTAAGGTGCCGGTGTAGGCGTCTTTCACTCTTGATAATTTACTAGCACCAAAGTTTTGGCTTATAAATGGCGGTAATGTCATCGAAAGCGCCAATACTAACAAGCTGGCAATAGATTCTATTTTACTCCCTACCCCAAATGCAGCAACCGCTTCGGGTCCATGGTGAGCCACTAATGCGGTCATTACTGCCATTGCAACTGGTGTAAGCATATTTGCCCCTGCCGCAGGCAAACCAATTTTTAATATTTTACTAATAGAGCCAATAACCGTTTGTTTACCTGCTTTTAAACTCAATAAACGTTTTTTTAGTAATATATATAAAATAACCACTACCGCTACTGACCAGGCAATAACACTGGAAATAGCAGCGCCTTCAATACCTAATGCCGGAATAGGTCCAAAGCCAAAAATAAGTATAGGATCGCAAATGGCATTTATTAGCCCTGCCCCGCCCATCACAAAGCTAGGCGTTTTGGTGTCGCCGCTGGCACGTAATACCGAGTTGCCAATCATAGGTGTTATTAAACACACGCTGCCTAAAAACCATACATTCATATACTGATGTATTAGCGGTAATACGTTTTCACCAGCCCCTAGTAAAGTAAATATGGGGTCAATAAACACATAACCAAAAAAAGATAATATAAGTACCAAAATCACAGCCACCAATAAAGAAATACTGGCATCAAAACGCGCTTCATTTACTTTGTGGCTGCCCAAGGCTTTTGCAATAACCGCAGAAGTGCCTATGCCCAAACCAATGGCTAAGCTTATTACCATAAAAGTAACCGGAAATGTAAAGCTCACGGCTGCTAATGGCTCTGTTCCTAATAAGCTAATAAAAAACGTATCAACAATGTTAAACATCATCAACGACACCAGGCCAAATATCATTGGAATGGTCATTTTTTTTAATGTTGGCGAGATAGGATCATTGAGTAAATCAGGGCGAGTATGTTTTTCTGAAATTACGCGCATAGAATAAGTTGGCCTCTTTTTACTGAGCTAAACATTTTAAAGCATCTGGGCAATTCAAGCCATGCTTTATTGAGTATAGAGGGCTAAATACCTAACTAAGGAGTAAAGCTTTGTTTTCAAGCCTTAGCGTATAAATTCACCTTGAGAGCGCCAAAAAACAAATATAGATCATTTAAATTACTTTTATAACATTTAACGCTTCATAAATGGTGCATTATCACACAACATATTTTTTTACTTTATCGTCACGAAAAGTTTTACTTATCGTTAGAGTCGCTTTCAGCATCAATTCGTAACACACTGTTTTTTAATGATTTAAAAAAACATTCTTAAAGACTTGAAATCGTTGCAGCCCCCTAAAATACTGGGGGTACTGAAGTTCATAAAGTTTAATAAACAGAGTTATCCACAGAAACCGTGGATAACTCATTCAAAGCCGCATTTATAAAGGGGTTACAGCGGATCAAATAAAATGCCGTATTAAACTTATCCACGTTACCAATATGAAAACTTTCTTGGGCTTTAATGTAAAGCTTGCTGTTAGCTGCAATCACCACCTTATTGAGCAACCTAAAGGTGTAAATAAAATTATTTAAGCTATTGATTGTGTTGTTTTTGTACAAACCTTTGCGATTGGCTAATTATTAACTAATAAGTAATTAAATAAAGATATTTTTAGTTTTTGCCGTATTCGTTTTTTATGGAATTTAAGTATTAAATCGATTTTAAGCGTTAAATTTTAAAAACCACTCTGCCTGTGTAAGCTCTTTACGGTAATGTTTTTGTAATATTGAGCGCTATTTTTAGGTGTAATGGCTGTTTTTTATATTTTAAATTAAGTAAATACGCCCTTTAATTTAATAATTTTTAAAAACAAAAGTACTTTTTCATAAAAATGACGCGCTTTAATTTTGGCATTTGTGCTATAAAACGTGCAGATCGAACACAAAAACAACGAATAGAGTTCTTTTTTGTATTTATGATCTTTTATGTGTTGACACTTTGCGGCTGGATCATTAATATTTCGCCCCGTTGAAAGGCAAGACGCTTCCCCCTTAGCTCAGTTGGTTAGAGCGACGGACTGTTAATCCGCAGGTCCCCCGTTCGAGTCGGGGAGGGGGAGCC
>NZ_JBEOOE010000013.1:0-96958 GCF_040308885.1 Pseudoalteromonas sp. 120-MNA-CIBAN-0494 | reverse complement strand
GGGCATTAGCTCAGTTGGTAGAGCAGTTGACTTTTAATCAATTGGTCGATGGTTCAAATCCATCATGCCCCACCATTTTTAGACAATCCCTTCTTAATAGCGTCTTTTTAAAACTTCAACTTTTTATTTATAAACACCTTGAGCAGATAGCTGTTATTTAGCTTTATATTCTCGTATAATTCATCGTAATTAATGCAATATAGATGAAGTGGTCGAGAACATGAGTCTAGCTCAAACTATTATGCCTGAAGGCTATATTTTCCCTCCTAAGCCAGCACCGTTAACACAAAACGAACAAGGCGAATACAAAGCACGTATAAAGCAACTACTGCAAGAAAAAAATGCCGTATTAGTTGCCCATTACTATACCGATCCTGAAATACAAGCACTAGCCGAAGAAACCGGCGGCTGCGTTGCCGACTCGCTAGAAATGGCGCGTTTTGGTACACGCCACGATGCCGACATGATCATTGTAGCGGGTGTGCGTTTTATGGGTGAAACCGCAAAAATATTAACGCCTAACAAAACCGTGGTTATGCCAACGCTCGAAGCGACTTGTTCGTTAGACATAGGTTGCCCGGTAGATGAATTCTCAGCGTTTTGCGATCAGCACCCCGACCGCACAGTAGTAGTGTATGCAAATACTTCTACCGCAGTAAAAGCGCGTGCAGATTGGATTGTAACCTCATCGTGTGCACTGGAAATTGTTGAGCACTTAGATGAACTAGGTGAAAAAATAATTTGGGGCCCAGACAAGCACCTAGGTAGCTATATTCAAAAGAATACCGGCGCTGATATGATCATGTGGAATGGTGCATGTATCGTTCATGACGAGTTTAAAACTAAAGCTCTAAAAGACATGAAAGCGCTGCACCCAGATGCGGGCGTACTCGTACACCCAGAGTCGCCAGAGGAAATTGTTGCCCTTGCTGATGCGGTTGGTTCAACCAGCCAGTTAATAAAAGCAGCGCAAACAATGAGCAACAAAAAGTTTATTGTAGCAACTGACCGCGGTATTTTTTATAAAATGCAGCAACTATGCCCAGACAAAGAATTCTTTGCCGCTCCAACTGCCGGTGAAGGCGCTTCATGTAAAACATGTGCGCATTGCCCTTGGATGGCAATGAACGGCTTAAAAGCGATTGAAGAAGCTCTGATAGACCCCAAAGGTAAAGAAGTGTTTGTTGACATGGACTTACGCGAAGGCGCACTTAAATCACTTAACCGCATGCTTGATTTTACCGCCACAATGGCAAAGTAAAATTAACGAATATAAAAACGCACGTTAAGTTAACGCCTAAAAAACGGTTATGCCACCCGCATAGCCGTTTTTTGTGCACAGCATAAAAAATATGAATGATAAGTGAGCAGTTAAAAGCTCAAAACTAAAAATGCCTTGCACCTATGTCGGCTATTTCATACTATAGCGCGCTTGTTGCACTACCTAGTATGTAGCAACGCTGTGGAGGGATGGCTGAGTGGCTGAAGGCGCACGCCTGGAAAGTGTGTTTAGGTTAATCCCTAACGAGGGTTCGAATCCCTCTCCCTCCACCATTATTCAATATCAGGACGTCTCAGGACGTCCTTTTTTGTGCCCGTAATAAAATAAAATCAATAACTTAGTGTATCATCTCGTCCCATCCTGTTTCACCCAAGCTCAAAGCTTTAGTATCTAATATGGTATTCCTTTAATAAACTGCCATAATAAAGAATACTAAATTGGAGTAGGGTTCATTTTTTATGGCAAGATCAGCGAAGCAACTTAGCGATACAGCGTTAAAGAAAGCAAAAGCAGAGGATAAAGATATAATTTTATCTGATGGGAATGGCCTACAAGTAAAAGTTAGAAAGAGTGGTTCTAAGCTCTGGAACTTTAACTACTATCATCCAATTACAAAAAAGCGTATTAACATGGGGTTAGGTAAGTATCCCGATATATCAATTGTTAATGCTAGAAAGCTAGCGCAAGAAGCTAGGGAGTTGGTTGCTCTAGGGACTGACCCTAAAGAACATAGAGACGAAACCTTAGCTTTTAAAAGAGCACAAGAAGAGTTAACACTAAATAAAGTCGCTTTAGAGTGGTTTGAGGTTAAAAAGCCTGATTTTACTCAAGCTCATGGTGAAGATATTTGGCGCTCATTAAATAACCATGTTTTACCGGTTATTGGTAAATACCCAATTGGTAAAATTAACGCACCACAGGTAATAAAAATATTAAGACCTATAGAGGCTAAAGGTACCCTAGAAACAGTTAAGCGTTTGAGCCAACGATTAAACCAAGTTATGACCTACGCAGTTAATAGTGGTTATATTC
This sequence comes from Pseudoalteromonas sp. 120-MNA-CIBAN-0494, assembly GCF_040308885.1. NCBI lineage: Bacteria > Pseudomonadati > Pseudomonadota > Gammaproteobacteria > Alteromonadales > Pseudoalteromonadaceae > Pseudoalteromonas > Pseudoalteromonas sp. 120-MNA-CIBAN-0494. The sequence continues at coordinate 94,644 of NZ_JBEOOE010000013.1, read as the reverse complement.
AAGCTAATCCGCTTGCTGGAATAAAAGAAACTTTTAAAAAGCCGCAAAAACAAAACATGCCTTCGTTAAAACCTGAAGAGTTGCCTGAATTGATGCAAACGCTTGCTACAGCTTCAATTAAACGTGTAACTCGCTTTTTAATTGAGTGGCAGTTACATACTCTTACACGCCCTGGTGAAGCTGCAGGTACTCGGTGGGATGAGATCGATTTTGATAATAAACTTTGGGTTATCCCAGCTGAACGTATGAAAAAGCGCAGAGAGCATGTTATTCCTTTATCAAAACAAGCTGTAGAGTTATTAGAGGCAATAAAACCAATTTCAGGGCACAGAGACTTTGTTTTTCCGTCAGACAGAAACCCGAGAAATCATATCAACAATGAAACAGCTAATATGGCTCTAAAACGCATGGGGTTTGAAGGTAGATTAGTAAGCCATGGCTTGCGCTCGCTTGGCAGCACAACATTAAATGAACATGAGTTTAATCCAGATATAATAGAAGCCGCACTTGCGCATGTAGATAAAAACCAAGTTCGTTCTGCTTATAATAGAGCTGAATACATAGAAAAACGCAGAGAGCTAATGAATTGGTGGAGCGACCATATAGACAAAGCATCGCAAGGGAAATTATCTATATCAGGTACAAGGCATCTATCGAAGGTAGGTTAATAACTATAATTCATTTGGCTAAATAACAGTTGTTTTATGTAATTAAAATGGCGTTAGTTAGTCAATGGTTTGTAATTTATTGCTAGACATAACTTTTACTGCGGCATAGACTGAATTTAGAAAAAGGATTTTACAAGGACGTTCATAGATGAACACTTTATTTATACCCTCTAAAAAAGTAATAACTGCAGAGCAACCTGCTCGTTTCAAAAGTGTATTAGCTTACAAATCAACATTTTCAGTGTTTTGCCCTTGTTCATAATTATTAATTAATTTTAATGATGGGCTTATTCATGCCTGAAAACATCACAATTTATAAAGGAATAATTCGATGTTTATACAAAACCTCAACAAAGCACAGCAAGAAGTACTTCTTAAGTTAGCAAGTGATTTAATGTTATCTGATGATGTAATAGATCAAAGCGAAGAGGAGTTGATTAACTTTATTAAGTCACAGTGTACCGAAGGTGTATCTGAATTAGAAAACTTCAATCTAAGTGAAATTAAGGGTGTTTTTGGCAGTAAAAAGGCTAAAGTCTCGATGTTACTTGAGCTTATTGGACTAGCTCATGCAGATGGTGATTACGGTAAAGAAGAAAAGGTTTTTATCAATGAAATAGCTTCAGTACTAAGCATAAATGAAGCTAATTTAATTGAATTGGAAAATTGGGTTCAACGTCAGTTAGACCTCGTAAACGACTCAGTTATGCTCATGGAGGAATAATTATGCCATTACCTTTACTTTTCGTTGGGGCTGCAGTTGCTCTTGGTGGTTATGGAGTTAAAAAAGGGCTAGATGCAAAATCTGACTATAATGAAGCTGATAGCATTAATAAAAGAGCTAAAAATATATTTGATGATGCAGAAAGCTCGCTAAATTCAAAACGCGAGCAAGCAAGTAACTCAATGTTAGTTTTAGGCAGAACAAAATTCGATATATATGAGAATTCACTGTTGAGTTTCGTGAAAAGCTTTAGTCAAATTAAAAATATTAATTTCAATGACAGTGATATAAAAGGCTTAGAGTCATTACCAGCTGTAGATAAAGCTGATTTAGACAACTTAAGCAGTTCAGTATTATCAACTCATGATGTTCTCTCTGGAGGTGTTACTGCTCTTGGTACTGGTGGATTAGCCGGTTTAGCAGCATATGGTGGGGTTGGTTTTTTAGGCACTGCATCAACAGGTACTGCAATAGGGTCTTTAACCGGTGTAGCAGCTACTAATGCTACTTTAGCTTGGTTAGGTGGTGGTTCGCTAGCAGCAGGTGGTTATGGGATGGCTGGTGGCGCTGTTGTGCTAGGTGGATTAGTTGCTGGACCAGTATTAGCCGTTGGTGGAATGATGCTCGCATCTAAAGCTGAAAGCGCAAAAATAGATGCATATTCAAATCGTGATAGAGCGCTATTAGCTGCCGAGCAAATGAAAACAGCTGAAGTCGTAACTGATGGTATTCACCACCGTTTTGAAGAAATTAATGATGTACTTCTTCGATTAAATACTTTCTTTAATCCTATGCTAAAAGAGTTTTGTGGCCTAGTTGCACGCAATATTGATTATTCAAGCTATACAGAAAATGAAAAAAAGCTAGTGTTTAAGGTAGCTGCTACAGCTAAGAGTATAAAGAACTTACTAGAAGTTGTAATAATTAATGAAGATGGGAGCTTAACATCCCAATCAAGTAGTATTGCTAGTTTTGGATCGGATGTTATTTCGGGGCAACATCCTGACTTAGCAAGCCTAGAACCAAACACTGAACACGTTGATGTAAAGAAAGAGCCTGAACCTAAAAAGGATTTAGAGCACTATTTTCGTGAAATCAGTAGTCAAATTGACGATCAGAAGTGGGTATATGCTTTATCGTATGGCAAAAAGCTAAGAGATAAAACAGCTGCAGCTGTAAAATCGTATGCACATGAAGACTATGAAGTTGATAGTGACTATAAGAGTGAGCCTTATGGCTATTTAGTGCTTATTGATACAACTCTTTTTGGTAGTGCCAAAGATGGCTTCTTCATAACGGATACACATATTTATGGCAGGCCCTCATATAATGATCGTTTTAGTATTGAAATTAAGAAAATCAAATCAATTAGAGTAGATGAAGATGATCAGGAGTTAATGATAAACGGTGACTACTATGGTTACACGCAATCTGAACTGACTCCAAAAATGAAATTAATTGTTAACGCAATTAAAAAGTATTTAGAGCAATTTAAGTAACCTGTTATTCGAGGAGGCAGGATAAACCTCCTCGAATTTTTAAATATAGAATTAATTAATAAGTTTCTTATGGACATTATAAACTCTTCAACGTCTATTTTGGGTGGGATCTACACTCAACATTTAACGCAAGATATAACAGAGCGAACATATCGGATATTCGGTGATGCAGACCAGTTATCTCAGTTTGCATCAAAATGGAAAAATGTTGCTGCTGATAAGTCTCAAGGTCATATGTTCGAGCAACTAGAGACATTAAAGTTTAACTTTGATGCTTTAAAAAAAGATAGTGACTTATATGCCAGAACTACTGCGAGTATGGGGCTACCTACAGATCCTGTTGATATTATTATTTCTAATGGTAAAGAAACGATTCGAGAGATACAGGCAAAGTCTTGCAATAGCGCGGCGAGAAGTGCATTTGCATTATCTCAAAAAAAATACGATGAAATGCTACGCTTGGCCCCAAGTGATCAACACAGCAAAATAGAAGAGTTATTAAAACAAAGAATAGAAAAAGGCACACTCAAAGCCGAAGATTATGAACAGACACTCCGCAATCTAAAAAAGTCATTACAACATGACAATATTGCTTCAGAGGGAACAACCTACCAAGAAGCATTAGATGCAACAAACCAAGAGCAAGCAGATAAAATAGCCAACAATTATAAATTCAAGTCTGCTATTACTGATATGCACAAATCTGGTCTAAAAGCGGGAATAGTTGGAGCAAGTTTAACAGGTGGAATATCTTTTTTGGCAGAAGGTTACTCTGTGATAAAAGGAGAGAAAGACTTTGCAGAAGCGACTTTAAATACTGCGATTAATAGTGCAAAGGGTTTTGCCACTGGCTATACAGTGACAGTTATGAGCAAAGGTATTACACACTCTTCGTCATACTTCCTAGGTGAACAATTAGCTAAAAGTATTACGAGATCATCTGCGCCTGTCGCAATCGCTGTTGGAGTAGTTAATACAAGTAAGTATATAGTATCTTATTTAAAAGGTGAGATTGAATTAGAAGAGTTAACTGAGAATATAAGTCATACAGCTATAACGGGTACTTCATCCTTTTACTATGGTGCTTTAGGTCAGTTAGCTATTCCAATTCCTGTAGTTGGCGCCTTAGTTGGAGCGGGGGTTGGTTATTTTATTGGGAATATGATCCATCAATCTGGTTTAGTTGCTTTAGGTGATAGTGCAGTTGTTAAAGCATCGAAAGAGCGCAGAAACCAAATACGCGCTATTTGTTTAGAAGCGATTCCACAAATTCAAAAAAATAGAGCTGAGCTTCAAAGCTTACTTGATAAACACTTTGCAGAAAGAAAACATATATTTGACTCGACTTTTTTAGCTATGGATTTGGCGGTAGATAACGCAGAACCAGAACAATATATAAATGCTTTAAATTCTTTAAATGAAAGATTTGACTGTGAGTTACCATTTCAAAACTTTGCTGAATTTGATCAATTAATGCAATCAGATCAGAGCTTTGATTTTTGATGGAGTTTCCATGCACTAAGTGCGGAAAATGCTGCTCAAACGTAAATTTATCACCTATTACCAGTTACCTGGATAGAGGTGATGGTACTTGTGAGCATTTTGATGATAATACCAAACACTGTAAAATATACGACAACAGGCCTGAAATTTGCCGAATAGAGTTACAGTTCAATAAATACTATAAAGAAAGATTCAGCTGGAATGAGTTTATAGCAATAAACTTAGATGTGTGTGAAAAGCTACCTGAAAAGTAAAAATAAGGATATTAAATGGCTTTAACACAAATGCTAATTATTCAGTCTCTTGAGAAATGTGATCTGGTTAGAAAGGGAGTTAGTTGGGGTGTACCAGCAACTGAGCTTAAGCATTTAACTGGGAGAATAGGGGAGTTATATGTAGCGCTGATAACTAATGGTCGTATGGCAACGGAGGTTAATCAGGCTGACTATGGTGTTACATCAAGCCCATGGCATAACAATAGGTTAAAAAGACCGCTAGGCTGCATACAGGCGGTTATATAGGCTTGTATGCTAATACGTTAGGCTTAGTTGAACGTATAATTATTTTAAGAATCAATACCGACGAAATTCAAGTTTAAACCCTATTAGATACGCCGTAGAAGAAGCTAAACGACTAATGAACAATGTAGCAACAGGTAAAAGCTTTATTACAATGAGCAAGTTAATAAATCCACCTGCTAAGCCACGTACTTTATTAAACCTAAAAGAAGCTATATGGCATAACTACAAATTATTATAGCTTGAAAGCGGTACTATTGAAGTGTTTGTTAATCGTGAATTAGTAACCCCCTGTAAGCCTTACTTACGTGATATTGCTAAAGAGTTTAGGATTTCAATTTTAAATAGCAACGGAAATCCATTTAATACGCGGCAGTTGGGTTCTGTGTTGATTAAAGAATTGCTTAATTAATCACTAATATCATGGATTTACTGAAGGTACTTTAAAATGTACATTGCTGTCTAAATTAATAAAATGAAGCAGGGAATATGAGCGATTTAGAAGAGTGTCGTGAGTGTAAATTAAAATTCGATTTGGATGAATACGATAATTGTCCTGATTGCGAAGATGATTTAATTGAGTGTGAAGTGTGTGAGCACAAGTTTAATTATAAACTTAAAAGCTGCCCTAACTGTGATGAAAACACGGTTCCAAAAGGTACTGAATGTGGATTTTGTGAAAAGCCCGCAGTGCGCTATATGCAAGATAGTCCGGTCTGTGAAGGCCACTTCCAAGTTTAACTAAGTCTCTGGCTCATAATAAATTGTAATGAGCCATTTCCTCGACTCAAGATCTCTAAATTACAGACAATATGCCTTATGGTTTTTAGTATATAAGTATTAACCCTGGTCCATATTACATCTACTATGAGCAGGTTGAGGCTTGAACTTTAATTTATGAAACTCACACCAATCATTAGTTAGTTTTTCATCAACAAATACACGTTTTTCAGAATTATTTAAATCCTTATATGTAATTCCAGTGATCTTTATGCCTTTGTGGGCTAGCCAAGACTCAAATATATATTTAAACGTATATGGTGGTGTATGATCAGCATGTACATCATTTATATCCATATTATCTAAACATATCGCACAAACTAAGTTGTCTGCATCTTTAAACCTATTACGCGCTTTATCTTGTTGGTATCGAATATGGTAACGAGCAGCATCTATAACATTATCTTCATGTATTATTTGCTTTTTCTGTTACAAAGCATTTTTTAGAATAACCAATGTGTGTTTTTGTACCATCTGCTAAAACAACCCAAAATTGATAATTAGATCCACTTGATGAAGGCTTTACAAATATGTTTTTAATTGGACTTGGTAATTTTTTTAATGGGTTATAGTGATGACGTTCAAACGCTTCTTTTAGAAATAAGAAGTCATTTAAATCATTTACAATCCTAGATATCTTATATTTATTTAAAAGTAATGTGCATAGTGCACGAGCCTCTTTCTGTGAATAAATCTCATCGTTGATTTCAAATTTTAGTACCATGCCTCACCTATATTTAGTAATTCAATGTAAGCTTTTTAAACCTAGTTAAGTGATATCAACAGTTTACTGTATTTAGATTTGCTAAAAATATAAATAGTGGCAGAATAAGAAAAAGTCTATTGAATATAAGTAATAGTGTTAATTTTAAATAGACAGCCCTCGGATCAGCATAATTTTAACAAGGAGTTAGTTTTATGAATAAAGCTGACGTACACCGCCAAAAAGTCCAAGAAATCCTTAGTAGTAACGCATTACATGGTCATCAAGTAAATGCCGCGACAAAAACATTTGATGCATTTTCTAAAGATGTTAGAGCCGTAGTTACAGCTGCAGAAATGCAAGCTGGTAAATCGGGTATTGCTTTAGCTTTATGTTGTTTACAACGTTTGAGCCTAGATGATGAAACCATTTGCCAAAAGCGCTCGCTAAAAGACACCTTATACCTTGTCACAATGCCAGATACAGCCTTAAGGGATCAAGCTGAAGATGACTTAAGGCTTGCGAAAAATGTAGTGGTCAGTAATTTTGTCAATTTTGAAAAGTCTTTAGAAACAGACTTTAAGGGCAACTCTCCTAAACTCATCATCATTGATGAATGTCACTATGGCTCTAATGTAACAGGTATTCGTTATAGCACTGTATTTGACTATTTAGAGCAAGAAAATGATTCTTGTAAGGTCGTGTTTATTTCTGCGACACCTTTTGGCGCTTTATATGGTGCAGAAACAGAGTACGAAGAAGCATTAGAAGTTAGCTCAGAAGCAGAAATAGAGCATAACGATAAACTTTTAAAAGAATCAACTCAAGCAGCTAATCAAGCGCTTAAAGACTCGATTTTACGCCGTGATTTTGGTACTCGTTTGGTTTTCCATAAAACCAGTGACGAATACTACGGCGTACGAGAGATGCTACAAAACAATCGGTTGCACAATTTAAATGACGAAGAAAGAAACTTCTTAGTTGATTCGTCTCACCGTAAAAATTTTATGCAGCAATTTAATTCGCATGATGGAATGGGTTGGTCGTTAGTACGCGTACCTGCAGGTACAGCAATGGATGCCAAACAATTTTTCATTTCACAAGGAGTAGATGAAGAAAATATTTACATTCTAGGTAATTCTCTTTCAGGTGTACCTGAAGATGAGCTATCTACAATTGATAGATTTAAAAAAGCATTTGAAGACAGCGAATTGTTTGGTGAAAAGTTAGTTGCAATTACAGTTGCAGGTTGTCGAGCCGGAATAAACTTTGGTAACTTAATGAAGAATAACCTTATTTCGACCTGGGATAGCACAGTTGCAAGTGTTGCTGCTGTGGTACAGGCTAATGTAGGTCGTGCGTGTGGTTATCATGGTAACAATACCTCAATGCATTTCACTAATGGTAATGCTGCTGAAGCGTATGGGGCAATTTTAGATTATCTAGAACGGACATGTTCTGATCATGCCGCATCTGATTTTGATGGTTTAAAAGAGTTTTTTGAAGACGTATGTCAAGAATACCAAGTTAATGGTTTAGATGTAGGTCTTACAATTAAATATAAAAAACGTAGACCTATTGGTGATGTAGAAACATTTGCAACAGATCACTATGTAGCTGTACCTGCAAGGTTGCTAGACCAAGATTACGACTTTTCACAATACACGCAAGACAAGCTTCTATTAAATGCCATCACAGTTTTAAGAGAAGAGTTTATTAAAAATGGAGCACCGTCGGTAAAAGGCAGTAGAGCCATGCGCGGTAAAAAGAAAAATTGGATAAAAGCCCAGTGGGTTAATGGTGATAGTTACGATAACCCTGAGAAGGCAGGTGTAGATGGCCCTCAGAAAGATAGAACAATTATGCTTACAAGCATGTTAGATAATGATGACTATGTGGAGTTTAATAGAGTCGTAGCGCCAGGTTCAGGGGAGCTATCTGAAAATAAATCAGTTACTGCAACAGTGTTTAGTGTTTACAACATCTCAAGACGTAAAGTTGCTAAAACAATTATGACTGAAAGGGATGTATGGGATATGTGTGATTATTTCGATATTCCTCATGACGATACCATATTTGTTTTGTATAAGCGTGGTGAGTACGACTTAGATAGGACTTTAGCTAAAAAAGCTCATAATGAGTTACCTGAAAAATCAGGTGCCTTGAGTGACGAATCACAGTTCTCGGTAAAGTAAAATATCATGAATCAAGCAGATAACCACAGAAAGCAACTAGAGGACGTGATAGCTCAGTTTACTTTTGCGCATCAACAGCACGCCGCACAGCGAGCATTTAGTCATTTTAAAGATGGTAGTCGTGCGGTTGTTATAACCGCCGAAATGCAATCAGGAAAATCTGGTATCGCACTAGCACTAGCTGCACTACAAAGGTTGAGTTTATCAGATACAGATATTTGTGAGCGCTCAAAATTAAAAGATACACTTTATTTGGTCACTATGGCCGATTTGTCACTCCAAGAGCAGGCTAAGCAAGATCTTGCTAAATGTAATAATGTTGTTGTGAGTAACTTTACTAATATGAGTTTCGCACTCTCAAGCAACTTTAAAGCCCAACCACCCAAACTCATTATAATAGATGAGTGTCACTATGGAGCCGGCTCAGAGGCCGTAAGATATGCGAAGGTTTTTGAATATCTTGAAAAAGAAAATACAAACTGTAAAGTCGCTTTTATTTCAGCTACACCATTTAGCGCGCTCTATTCGGCGGGTACAGATTCTATTCTGCGTCACGACTTCAAAACTAGTCTAGTTTTTCATAAAACAAGCGATGAGTATTTAGGCATCAGGGAGATGCACCGCAATAATCAAATAGTAAAGTTAACAGAAGAGCAGCGTAATTTTTGTGATGATTCTTTACTACGTAAGCGTTTTATTAGGCAGTTCAAAGAGAATCCTTCATCAGGATGGTCATTGATTAGGGTTCCTAGTAGCCAGGCTAATTTAGCAAAAAATATCCTACTAGAAAACGGTATAGCCGAAGAGCAAATTATGGTTATTGGCCAAAAGCTGGTGGGGGTTGAGGAAAGTGACTTAGCAAGTATTGACGATTTTAAACGTGAATATGAAGCAGCAGCAATGTTCGATGACAAAGTTATTGCTATAACTGTTGCGGGCTTTAGAGCTGGTATTAATTTTGGTCAAGAAATGAAAAGTACGCTCATTAATACTTGGGACAGCACAATTGCTAATATTGCTGCAATTGTCCAGGCTAATATCGGTCGTGCTTGTGGTTACCATAGCAATACACTAGCCAAACACTATACGAACCTTGATGCTATTAAAGCTTATAGTGACTTACTTAACCACCTTGAATTAAATAGTGATAAAAGTGACTTTGAAGGTTTACGTGCAGTTTTTGAAGATATTTGTGCTAAATATGATGTAAGAGGTTTTGATAGAGGGATTCAAATCTCACCAAATAAGGAATATACCGCCTCTTCTCGAAAAAAAGATGACACTCAAACATATTTAACCCAAAGTTATCTAGCCGTTCCAGGTAAATTAGCTATACCGAACTACGATTACTCAAAATACACCCAAAACCCCTTACTACTTGAGGCTATTGCTCTAATTAAGGCTGAATTTTTAAAAGATGATGGTCCACACCGTAAGCAGGGTAGAGCCCTGAAAGGTGAACATCAGAATTGGATAAAGGCACAATGGGTAAACGGCGTTACTTATGATGATTACACTCCAAGCTGTGCAAAAAGTAGAACAATAGAATTCACGTCATTATTAGATCAAAATCAATCGTTAGAGTTTAATAAAGTGGTTAACCCAGGTGGTGGTGAGGCTACGACTGATAAGCGAGTTATGGCAAGTGTGTTTAGTATATATAACTTATCTAAAAAAGCAGATGCATTTAAGCGTTCAATGGATGAAGATGATTTGCAAGAGGTTAGTGAGCTATTAGATGTAGCACTCGATGACACAATAATTTTATTGTTTCTTCGTGGTGAACACTCAAGTGAGTTAACTAAAATAAAAAAACATCAGGCTGAAGTGACAGCTACGTACATTAAAAACCAGTCTGTTTTTTAATGTATTTTACAATGGTTTGGTCTCTATTACCTTTAAGGCTCTAACATGGATGAAAAAACTTTAAGTTTTATTAATAAAGCAAAATCTATACATGGCGATACTTATTCTTATGATAAGTCTATTTATATTGGTAGTAATATTAAATTAACGATTACGTGTCCACAGCATGGGAACTTTGAGCAAACACCATCAAATCACTATAAATATCATTGCTCAAAGTGCTCTAAAGAAGCGCAAAACCAAGCTAAGATTGCTAAAGCCTCTTTACAATACATACAAAAAGTAACAGCGGTTCATCAGGATAAATATGATTTATCAAAAATAATTTATACAGGTGCAAATAAAAAGGTTTCTATAGGGTGCAAGCACCATGGTTTTTTTGAAATAGCCGCTCGACATTTTTTAGCAGGATCAGGGTGTAAACTATGTGGAAAAGAGAGCGCGTCAAATAAAATCATTGAAAGCTCAGCAAAAGTATTTGTAGCAAAGGCTAGAGAAACTCATGGTGATAAATTTGATTATAAACATGTGTATTATAAGGGTAACACGACGAGAGTTACAATAACCTGCCCAGAACATGGGAACTTTGAACAAACCCCTCGCAAGCATCTTGAAGGTTCCGGTTGCCATAAGTGTGCAATAGATAACTCCACTTCAAGGTTATCAACTAGTGTATTTATAGAAAAAGCAAAAATAGCCCATAAAAATAAGTATAACTATTCAAAAACTCAATTTACTAAGTCACATGAAGATATAATAATTACCTGTGAAAAGCATGGTGATTTCTCACAAAATCCGCATAACCACTTAGCAGGAGCAGGTTGCAAAAGCTGTGCAAATGACCGCTTAACGTATACTACCGGTGAGTTTATTGACAGAGCTAATAAAAAGCATAATTTTTATTATACTTATGAAAAAACTGCCTATATTGCTTCAAAAACTAAAGTGCTAATCACTTGTCCTACACATGGCTTATTCTATCAAAAACCAATACTACATTTGCAAGGCTATGGCTGTAACCGTTGTGCGGCTATTAAACGTGGTAAAGATAGCAGCTCATCAACGGCTGAGTTTATACAAGGCGCAAATTTCATACATGATTTCAAATGGAACTATGACAAAACAAACTATATAAATAATCACATAAAAGTAGTTATAACATGTGATATCCATGGCGACTTTGAACAGACACCTGGTAGCCATAAAGGTGGAAGAGGGTGTCCTAAATGCGGGATTACTAAGTCTACAGAGTCTGGAAAGGTAAAGTATGAAGAGTTTTTATTGAGAGCTCAAGATGTTCATGGTGACAAGTATTTGTATGATTTAGTTGAATATTCTGCATACAGTGAAAAGGTTAGCATAAAGTGTTTATTGCATGGTGTTTTTAATCAATCACCGGCATCGCATATTAGAGGAGTTGGGTGCCCAGCATGCGGCTTCGAATCTTCCGCAGAAAAGATCAGGGTACCTTTCTCTGTGATAATAGAAAAAGCAAATGAAATTCACAACTTTAAATATAGTTATTCAGAAATTACTAGCAACAATTCAAAAGGTAAAATACTTGTTTCTTGTCCAGAACATGGAGAATTTGAGCAAAAAACTGATGCTCACCTAAGAGGAGTTGGATGCCCGGAATGTACTAGCATTAAGCGTAACATTCAGACAGATGAATTTATTAGTAGGTCGCTTAAAATTCATAAAGGAAGGTATGGTTATGAACACGTTAATTGTAATGGCACTAATACTCTGCTAAAAATTGAGTGTTATGTTCATGGCATTTTCGAGCAAAGAGCTTCTCAACACTTAAAAGGTAGTGGATGTAGGGATTGCTATGTTGATTCTACAAAATTAAATCTAGAGAATTACCTAAAAGACTGTAAAAAAGTACATGGTGATAAGTATGATTACTCTAAACTAGAATATAACACTATCAGAGACAAGGTTATTATTACTTGTCATACCCATGGTGACTTCCTCCAAACTGCTCATGATCATAAACATGGTGGAGGCTGCCCTAAATGTGCTGAGTATTTTAGAAATTTAGACAATAAAGACCCTGATACCCCTTGTTATCTATATTATTTACAACTAAGAACAGAGCATCTCATTTTTTATAAAGTAGGCATAACAACAAAAGGCGTTGAACAACGTTTTTATCGTTTGGAGAAAGATAATACCGAAATTTTAGATCAGTTTAGTATTCTAACAACTCTTGATAAAGCTATTATTGCCGAACAAACTATATTAGAAGAGTTTGAAGAATATAGACTCTTAATGTCAGACACTTTAGTGTTAAGTAAAGGCGGAACAGAGTGTTTCGCTGATGATGTATTAGGGGTGCATGGCTTAGAATTAGAAGACTACATTACTTGAGGCAGGTGAATGCAATGTAATTATCTAAAATTATATATTAGAAAAAAGCCGTTCAACTTGAACGGCTTTCATAATAAATCTGTTAATGAACTAAGCTAGGATAGATTGATTTATATAAAGAAAGGGGATTAAGCATTTCTATAAACTCAGTCTGTTGCCGTTACGCTGTTTTTAGATATACAAAATAGCGGTTCGCAATAGCCAGCTTATGCCATCCCCCAGAACTCCGATTTAATATCATCAGCATTATTATTTTTATATATATTTTCACTTATCAAATAAGCTTGAGATTGACTGTTATTAACCATAAAGTGCTTATCATTTTTTTTATAAAGTTTGAATGGATAGTGGTATTGGCTTGAATATCTAGCAGTAGGTGAAAATACATTGGTAATATTATTTTCCCCTATAAATTGAAAAATAGCTTGAGCGACATAGTTTAATCTTTCATCTCGGCCCATATTCATTGTAAACATTGAGTACGAATCTTGATCATCAAATGCAACAAATATCTCAACAACTTCATTTGAATCTTTAAAAATAAAGTTAACTATTCTACCATCTAGCTTCATATCACCATCTTTATCTATTTCATATAGGTGAGGAGTTTCATTATTAACATACATGACCTCACTATTTTTAACGATAAACATTATATCGACTTCAGCTTCAATAAGTCTCATTCCACCCATGTAAGTGATTTTCTGATTAGTAATATTACTAACGGTTTTAGAAGAGTTGCTTATTGAAATCAATTTATTAAGTATTGTTGTCCTAATTTTAAACATTTTCTGCGGATCACGACTGAAGCAACAAAGAATACCTTTAAAAAAGACAAAAGCCTGTTGAGTACTACTAGTTTCAGTAACATTTACAAACTCAGAATGATCAATACCGCAATTTAAAGCATACTCTTGGTGTACTCCACCCATCTCTTCAAGCTCTTTTATTTCCTCATTCACAAAGTGTTTAATAGCATTCAAATCGTTTTTTAAATGTGTATTGCTTAAAACTTCAGCCCAGCGAGTTGTAAAGTGCTCGAAGCCATCACTCGTTAGTTGCCCTCTAATTTTATTGCCATTTTGTTCTTCAAAGCTCAGAAATAACTTAATTCGTTTTATATTTTGTAATGCCTTCGAAGAGGATCGGTCTTTATCCAGAGATTCCTTATTTTTTTCCATGCTTATAACTTTAAGGTAATCATCATACGCTTCAAGATATCTCTCTTGGATCATTAAACAGCCGGCTCTATTTAAATATACGCTTGAATGGTTTGGGCTTACTTCTAGTGATTTTGTAAAGAATAAAATAGCGTCATCTTGATTGCCGTATTGATGATGTTGAAGTGCTTGGCGAAAGTATTGTTCACCTTGGGCTTCTGCCTTAGGGCCCGTTTTAATTCTTGAAAAAAAGCTAAATAGAGACATATTATTTCCTTATAATGAGATTTAGTTAAAGCAGTGCGAAAGAGCATACTGTCGATTGTGAAAGTAAGTATTATTGATCTGAAAATCGGTATTTGCTAATAACTCGCTAGGTTTATCCAAATATATTGATTGGATATATTCTTTTGGAATATGACTATTAACGAGAATTTCGGCTTGTGAGTCAGTAGGGTCACAAGCTCGTAAATTGATAGATTGATTATTAAAAAGCTGTTTTAATGCCAAACTTTCAGAAAGAGATGCCTCAGTTGCTGATGCTATAGAAGAGCTTGCAGCATTTGTGGGGCAAAACAAGCAGTCAAGCTCCCATAAAACACGGGCAGATATTTCTAACACAGCCCAATCTTGTTCTGGCTGTGCTTGTCTGTATTTAAAAAACATTTTGTCGTTAGGGTAGGACACAGATAACGAAATCATGTGAGTTCTGTAGTCAAACCTATTAGCATCGTTGTACATATGACCTTTAGATATTTCGTTATTATAATCTTTACTATTAAGGCCTATATCCAAAATGCTTTTAAGGTTCTTTACTTTTGTGAAGTGTATTAATGTAGTAATTCCACGCTCGCTACAAAATTGCTTAATAAGTTCTTTATCATCAATATTCGCATATTTGCCTAATCCATAATGCTTCATTATGGCATCAATTAATTCAAGACGTAATGAAATAGTATTTTGATAGGTGTCTAATTCAGCCATTAAAGTTGAAAACAGAATATTAGGGCTGTCTAGCTCTAGCAGTGGCATTTCAGCTTTTAATTTTACACCACTAGATTTAGCAAAATTACGGACTAACAGAGAGCTTTTATTGGCAAATGATAATTCATTTACTACAAACTCAGCTGCAATAGCTGGAGTGGGTAAAAGGGCTAATGTCTTGTTTAACATAGGCTCAAACATATTAATTTCCATTTAAATAAATAAATCCTTTTGTACAGGGAAGGCGCAACTTTCGATGTTTTGGCTTAAGTGAGCTATAAACTCATCAGCAGAGCGAGTAACTTGTTCTAAAGTACCATTGTTAACTAAAGAAACATATAAAGCAGCTGCTCTAGCCTGGCAATTAACGCTTTTTTTAGGGTTAAACTCAATATCAGTAAACACATTATATTGAATAATTTGAGAGTGTAGTTCTTTGTTTAATTTTAAAGTATTAATGTAAATCCAATCATAAAATATAGTTTTAGGTGTGAGTGGCCAGGTTTTTCCATTACTAAAAAAGCCAGTTAAACAGCCGTTCTCAACTAAACGGCTATCTCGTTTAACTTCATGTGTCGGAATTGTTAGAAGCTCTTTAAAAGGACCGCCATTTTCAAACACTTTAGATGCATGAAAAATCTTCTCCAGTGGAACTTCGCGACCATTTTTTAATGTAACGAGCAAATTGAAAGCACTTAGGCTTACACCTAAGGCACTCTCACTTTTTGTAGAGATCTCAAGTATATTTAAATCATTAAACAAGTTATGCGCAGCGTTATGTAAAGAGCGAACAGATTTTTGTTTTTGTGTGGCTGCCATTCCTTTATGCCATTCAAAGTCAATTAGCTCTTCCTGTACATAAGGAAACGGCTTAGTCACTTTAAAAATGGGTCTGGAAGCCACTTAATAAACCTTAAGGTGTTGTTATATTAATTACGGGGGTTAAGCACTCTTGTATACTTAAACCACCATGATTGTAATAATCCCCACCCACATAACCTGCAATACCAGGAGCCATAGCTACGGAGACATTTTCGTTCCAATGCCATGGTACTTTTAATTCGTCAGTGCTTACATTGTCCTTTAAAATAGCACAGCGGGCTAAGCGTTTTTTAACCTGATTTTTTGGAATGTTTGCCTCAGCTAATTTACCAGGCACCCATAACCAACCGTGGTCGGTAACTATACGGATATTTTTCCAGCCAGCAGCGATTAAGCCTTCAATGCGGGTGACTACATCATTTAAGATGCTATCAATATAGCGCGGCATTTTTAGCTGTTGCTTATGCCCCATATTGTCTAAATCGCCAGTTTGTAGCCATGCATTAATAGATGGGTTGCCAGTATCTAACTCTTTCAAAAACTGCCAATCTTTTTTTCCTAATGCACTACTTAAGTGGTAAGAGCTAAACTCAGAGCCAGACTCGGTTATCTGAGGAATAAAATTATCATTTTCTTGTGCGCCACTTAAAATATCGGCAACAGGTGTTACGGCAGCCTTAGCGGTTGCTGTTAATGAGGGCAGGGCACACCAATTACTTGTTAAATTAACATTTATGTTTAATTTACTAAGCTTATTCTCAAGCATTTTTGCAGTATCAAAACGTAGTCCATCTACAAAAAATACAGCTTGGCCGTTGGTGTTATACGTCGCGGTCGACTCATTAATTTCACCGGCACTACTTGGCTTACCGGGGTAGCCTTCGTTCTTTACTAAGCGTTGAAAGTTCAATGTAACAGCTTCAAGCCAAGGGGTATAAATTACTGCCAGAATATCAGCTACTACTTGCTCCTGGTTTAAATCAGTAGCAGCAGCCATTGCGTTAATAGCAGCAGCATCAGCTTGCCAAAAACGCTCTTTGTAGGTTTGT
Source organism: Pseudoalteromonas sp. 120-MNA-CIBAN-0494 (assembly GCF_040308885.1). Lineage (NCBI taxonomy): Bacteria > Pseudomonadati > Pseudomonadota > Gammaproteobacteria > Alteromonadales > Pseudoalteromonadaceae > Pseudoalteromonas > Pseudoalteromonas sp. 120-MNA-CIBAN-0494. The sequence continues at coordinate 77,800 of NZ_JBEOOE010000013.1, read as the reverse complement.
GCCATTGCCTCAGCACTTGGGCCTGTAAAATTAATTTGAGTATGCTGCGCAACACTTACTAGCTGTTCTAATATATTAAGCCAAGGCGACATATCGAGCTTTTGCCACAACCAGTTTTTACGCTGTTCGTGTAATTTAAACAAATTCGTTAATTGCTGTCTTAACTCGGTTGGCGTTAGATTAATAATGTTAGCTAATTTATTTGCTAATTCAGCTTCATCTTTTATATTTTCAGATAAAAAATGGCTAGCCTCAAACGCTAAACCATCAGGAGTTATAGCTTTGAGCTTTTCAACTAAACATGGCAGGTTGTGTGCGGTGTCTTTAAATCGCTCCCACACAGCTTGCCATTCGCCTTCAGCCCCACATAAGTTGTAGGTAATAGCGCTCATATCGCTTATAGCATCAGGGTCAAAGTTAAATTGGCTTATACAGGCTTGTTTAAACACAGGCCATTTACTTTCACACCAGGCTTGTTTTTTTGCTTCAGGGTTATTTAACCAAGCTAGAATATCTTTAGCCGGGTCATCCATTACAATGCTTATAAAGTCTTGGGCTTCTAGCTTTTTACCTTTTAATTGCTCTGCTGGTGTTTCAAGTAAATCGGGTAAAATATTGAGTATGGCTTCTTGCGTTTTTTTATCTTTTGCAACATCAAGCTCTAAACCCACGCGCGGGTTTGTTAAAAATGAGCCAACACTCCAATCTCTACCTGCAGAATTGTAAGCCCACCAGCAGCCTCTGTATTGCAATTCGGCTAATGGCCTCAGTTCGTCGGGGCATTGCTCTATTGCACGTAAGTCTTTACGGCCAACACCTGGTAAATAAATTATCGGGGTTTTACCTTTTGGTAATTCACAATCTTCTAATACTCCAGCTATCGCGCATTTAATCCATATAGCAGGGCCTATGCGTTCCTCTGGGTTATAAGTACCTAGCTCAATGAGTTCAGGTATATGTTGTTTTATAAACGGCATAGCAGGCTGCCACTGGCATTCAATGTCAGTCCACAAAATAGCAGCCGGGGCAACTTGCACCGCTGAATTATATTTAGCAGAGCTTCTTAGCTGTTCAATTAAGTAATCTATTAATTGCATTAAACTTTATCTCTCGCTGATTTTTTTTCGGCCAGTGTTAAGTGATGATCATTTATTCGGTCGCCTTGTTTGCCGCCATATTCCAAGCCTAAATCATACCAAGGGGCTGACGCTACATCGGTTCCACGGTCTTTCTTCCAGTGAATATTGGGTTTTGAACGTAAAATGCCAGCGTCTTTTTTACCTATATCTTTCGCTTTCATAAATGGGCGGATGTTTAAGCGTACACCATCATTTAAGTCTGGATTCCAACCTATCGGTTGTTCCGCTAATGACTTCCAACGTACAAAAATATCTAAACCTTTTTCACCTACCAAAATGTCTTCAAGTTGTTTTCTTAAATTTCGAGCAGCGGCTAAACGAATTTCAGCGCCTTCGTCACCATCTTTTTCTAATTGAATCTGTATACTAATCCAATCGTCAAGATAAGTATAAATTAAGCGTTCTAAGCCTTTATAATCGAGTTGGTGGTAATTCACTAAAGCAGAGAAGCCATCTGGCAAGCCATCCCAAATATGCCAGATAAACGGGCGATGTTGGAACAGTTTACAATGTTGCTCAAAGAACTTATCACGCAGCCAAATGTTTAAGTCGCGAGACTTAACAGACTTCAATAAATTGTTTAATACGGTTGCAGACCATTTATCGCCATAGGCTGCATGTAAAATTGCTTCTAATCTATCTACAGCAGGCTTTTCACCGCGAATGGCAGGAATACAAACAATGCCGTCATCATCAACTAAATCATCAAACACTTTGTTTTGAGTGATGATTTCACGCATTTCAGGCGCTAATTCCATGTCCGTGTCCAGCTCTGCTGGCCATCGGTAACCTAGTAAGCGTGCAACCGCGACTTGTAGAACGGTATCATCTTCTCGTAACTTACTTATAGAGGTTGTTTTAGTTTCTTCGCCCCAGACAACTGAAGCACAGGGGTGGCCGTGGAAAATCCATTGTGTTAGATCATTTGAATACGGTTTTGGTAGTCCAAATGGGTATTTTTCAAGTGCAACACCTTTCCATTTTTTTTTCTCAAACGGTATTTTTCCTAGATAGCCATTATCTATACTCAAAGACTGATTTAAACTTTTAGCAGTTACTTTGAACTCTTCAGAAGATATATAGCACCATATAGCTGCCAAATCAGGCTCGTTTTCTGGAATTACAACTGGGCAGGTATTGGCATAATATTGGCCACCATAAAGACATGAATTCAAGCTACTAACTCTAGCTATACCTACCCCTTTTTTACCCCAAGCATCTTTTCCCCTTAAAGCACCTAAGGTGATGGCACCAGAAGTAACCTTATTGGAAACAATAAATTCTTTGCCTCCAAAATGGTTGGTTTCATTTGATGTAGATTGAAACATTTCATATTTTTCAAAGTTATTAACTTCAGAAAAATTCAATATAAACCTAGGGTTATCACCTGAAGAAAGTCCTTGAAAACAACCAGAGTATGAGTTCAAGGTTTCATTAAAATCAATGTTTCCAATTGAAATGATATGATCTGGGTTATTATAGTAAGACAGTTGATTTGCTTCAGACAGAATACCTTCAGCTAATAGGTTAGCTTTTTGCAAAATACCTTTCCCATCATTTGCATCTATAACGCTAACTTTCTTATAACTAGTTGGTTTCGATTTTTGTAACGTTAATAGGATAACATTTACGACTTCACCAGATATTGTCTCAAATGCTCCCGTTCCTAATCTTGCTAAGCTTAACCAAGTCGAATTCCTAAGAAGTTCTTCACGTTGATTTATATACCCCTTTAAATAAAGCCAATTTTGCGGCATCACTACCTGTGTGTAGCCATATGAAGAGGTTAAATCTAGACACCTCTCTAAAAAAACATTAGCTAATTCATTTTTTGATTTCGGGTAATTTTTGTCAATGTAAGAGATTAACTCTGAATTTAAAGTATTACGTGTTCTATAGGGGACGTTAGTAGCTACAAAGTCAAATCTCTTTAAAAGAATATTAAAAGCTTTATTTATTCCTTCTGCAAAAGCTCGATATTCTGATTCATCTTCTTTATCTACTTTAAGGGCTAAATCATTAAAATCAATCAGAGGTTCAACTTCTTCCGGCTTTGATAATGAACCTAGCAGACTAGATGAATCAATTAAGTTAATTAAAGATCGGCTGATGTTTTCGTTTTTAATCGTTAATTTCTTGAGAAGCTGGGAAGTTTGGCTAACACACGCAACGTTTAAAGTAGGAAGTTTTCTATATCCACCAGTATTTGGAAATCTCCAAGCCTCAAGTGCCAAGGCGAAAGCAGCCAATTCAACACAACGCTGGTCTAATTCTAAACCATGAATATTTTGTTCTAGAACCTTATCAATTGCTTCTTTAGCGGTTAGTCCTTCTAGCTCCATACGTATTGGCACTAACATTAAGAATTTAGCCACTAAAAAGTGACCCGACCCACAGCATGGATCGAGGGTTTTAAACTCACTTAAATCATCTGGCCACTTCTCAAAATCACCTGCGGCGCAACTCCATGTTTTTGTCGTTTCATCTTGAACAAAACGCAAATATTCAAGTGGAACGCCGGGAATAGAGGCTAGCTCTCTTAACTCTTGTTCGCTAGTAGCAGTCGCTAAGTCGTCTTGTGTTAAGCGGCGTTTCGCCCACCAAGCACCCAGTGCATTGTCGAGTAAAAAGCTCACCATATAAGGTTCGGTGAATAGCTGGGTTACGGGGCTTAACTCTTTAGCTCCAATTTTGACGCCAGATTCATTTACCTGCTTTTTCTTCTTGTTTTGCCAGAACTGATAACACCAGCCTAATGCATCGGACGCTTGAAAAGTCTCTTTATCAAGCGTAGCTACAAGCTCTTCCAGGTCATTAATATGATTAATAGAAAGCTTTACTTCAAATACTGGCGAGTCTGCCCGGAATATTTGCGGCAACATTTTTTGTGCTAATTGACCGGCTAATTCCCAACCGTCTTTTATACCAGGCTCTTCTTCAGCCAGTTCAAAACATTCAGCTAAGGTAACATGGGTATTTAGGTCGTACATTAACAAGTCACTTTGTTCTAAAAAGCGAGCGAATAACATACGATGCCAATGCTCGTATGCCATTTCATCAACGAGTAGTTCTTTTTCTTGTTTGCCTGACTCTTTGTTTAATACATCTCCTAATTGACGGCCGTGGGCACGTAAACGGTTTCTTAGTTTACGTTCTGCTTCACTTAAATAAGTGGGCGCGCTGCCATTACTAATACCTAAACGAATAAGTGCTTCTGTTACTGCAACCTCAACAATGTCACGGGCTTTTTCAACGGCTTTTTCAAGCTTGCTGCGTAATGTTTTTTCTAATGGTTTTCTCATATTAACTTCCATCCCTTACTGCTTTTTTCTCACCGAGTGTTAAGTGATGGTCATTGATACGGTCACCTTGTTTACCGCTATATGCTAAGCCTAGGTTATACCAAGGGGCTGATTCTACATCGGTGCCACGGTCTTTCTTCCAGTGAATATTAGGTTTTGAACGCAGAATGCCTGCGTCTTTTTTACCGACATCTTTCGCTTTCATAAATGGGCGGATGTTTAGGCGAACACCATCATTTAAGTCTGGGTTCCAACCGATAGGTTGCTCTGCTAGAGGCTTCCAGCGAACAAAGATATCTAGGCCTTGTTCACCAACCAAAATGTCCTCAAGTTGTTTTCTTAGGTTTCTAGCTGCGGCTAAACGAATTTCAGCGCCTTCATCACCATCTTTTTCTAGCTGAATTTGGGTACTAATCCAATCATCAAGGTAAGTATAAATTAAGCGCTCTAAGCCTTTGTAATCGAGTTGATGATAATTAACTAGAGCAGAGAACCCATCCGGTAAGCCATCCCATATATGCCAGATAAATGGACGGTGCTGGAACAATTTACAATGTTGCTCAAAGAACTTATCTCGTAGCCAAATGTTTAAGTCGCGAGACTTAACGGACTTCAATAAATTGTTTAATACCGTCGCAGACCACTTATCACCATAGGCGGCATGCAATATAGCTTCTAGTCTATCTACGGCAGGCTTTTCACCACGAATAGCTGGAATACAAACAATGCCGTCATCATCAACTAAACCATCAAACACCTTGTTTTGCGCTATCACTTCACGCATTTCAGGTGCTAATTCCATTTCCGTGTCCAGCTCTGCTGGCCAGCGATAACCTAATAAGCGAGCAACGGCAACTTGTAGAACGGTATCCTCTTCTCGTAAGCTGCCAATAAAAGTGGTTTTAAGGTCTTCATTCCAAATTATAGATGCGCATGGATGTCCGTGATATAACCATTGCGTAATATCATTGCTATGAGGCTCAGGAATCCTATTCGGAAAATTTAAGCTTGATTTGGAATCCCAGATTTCTTTTTCAAACTTTATTTTTCCAACATAACCATTGTCTACGCTGAGTTTTTGATTTACTTTTCGAAGTTCATCAGGGAATTGAGATGAACTACAGAACTCCCAAATGGATTCTAAACTTGATAGTGACCGAGGAATTATTACAGGCGTCGTATTTGGAAACTTGTATCCCATGTATATTGAAGTAGGGAGGTACCCCATCTGGCCTACTATCACCCCTTTACTGCCAAATGCTTTCTCACCTCGAATGGCTGAGGTAGATGACTTTAGGACTTCAGCCCATTTTATTTTTTGATTTTTACCAGAATAAAATGAAGTTTCTTTTGGTACGCTTTCAAGATAATCAAAGCCATTATTCTCGTTTGTTTCCCATTGATATTGAACATATCTAGCATTGTCACCACTTGAAGTTCCCTGTAAACAGTCTTGATAATCAGAGAAAAAACTGTGATTGCCTGAATTATCAAAAATAAACATGAAATCCGGATTCTGATTTTGGCTTTGTTGACTAAAACTTCTAATATTAATACTTTTTAACTGCTGTTTCTTTATAACGACGTTGTTAAAATCTATTAGGTCGTATTCAATAAATAAATCATCATCTAAATTGGGTTTTGATTTTTCTAGAACAAATAATCCAATGTTAGTTATATTTCCAGGTCCCAAATCAAAAGCTTCAGCTCCTCCACCTAATTTAACAACACATTCAAAACGACAGTTGTTCAACAAAATTTCTCTAAATTTATTGTAACTAGTTAAAAATAACCAATTGCTAGGCATTACAGTTGAAACTATGCCATTTGAACATGCTAGCTCAAGACACCGTTCTTTAAATACGGTTGCTAAATCACTTTTACTTGCTGGATAGTACTTATCGCAAAACTTCTGCAAGATCTCATTTTGCTTCCCTCTTGCGAGATAAGGTACGTTTGTTATTACCCAATGGAATTGTTGTGCTAACAATTCTGAAGCTATAACCAGACCTTTAGCTGTTGCTTTTGATTCATCAGATGCACTTTTCTTTTTATCTAGTTCTTGTTCGATTACCTTCCAAGGTTTTATGTGAGCTACCTTGAGAGCTTTTTTAGGAGCTATAAGGCTTCCCAATGTTGGAGCGTTTTTATATGTGCTTTCCATCCATGTAATGGCATGCCTAAGTTCTTCATTTTCATTAGCTAAATCCTTCCACTCTTTTTGAGATTCAGTTATAGAAACACCTGAACAGGCAAGTTGCAACTCAGGCAATTGACGGTAACCACCTGCACTAGGATAACGCCAGGCTTCAAGTGCTAAAGCAAAAGCAGCAAGCTCTATACAGCGTTGGTCTAGCTCTAATCCGTGAATATTCTGAGCAAGTACCTTATCAATTGCTTCTTTTGCTGTTAGTCCTTCAAGCTCGATACGTATTGGCACTAGCATTAAGAACTTAGCGACTAAAAAGTGACCCGACCCACAGCATGGATCAAGCGTTTTAAACTCATTTAAATCCTCTGGCCATTTATCAAAATCACCTGCGGCGCTGCTCCAAGTTTTTGTAGTTTCATCCTGTACAAAACGCAGATATTCAAGTGGTACGCCGGGAATAGAAGCGAGTTCTCGCAGCTCTTGCTCGCTGGTTGCTGTATTTAAATCGTCTTGTGTTAAGCGACGTTTCGCCCACCAAGCGCCCAGGGCGTTGTCGAGTAAAAAGCTCACCATGTATGGTTCTGTAAATAATTGCGTAACCGGGCTTAACTCTTTAGCGCCAATTTTTACGCCAGATTCATTGACCTGTTTTTTCTTTTTGTTTTGCCAGAATTGATAACACCAGCCTAGTGCATCAGATGCCTGAAAAGTTTCTTTATCAAGCGTAGCTATAAGTTCTTCCAGGTCATTAACATGGTTAATTGAAAGTTTAACGTCAAACACCGGGGAGTCTGCTCGGAATATTTGCGGTAACATTTTTTGTGCTAATTGGCCGGCTAATTCCCAACCGTCTTTTACATCGGGCTCTTCTTCCGCTAGCTCAAAACACTCATTTAAAGAAACGTGAGTGTTTTCGTCATACATTAACAAGTCACTTTGCTCTAAAAAGCGCGAAAATAACATGCGATGCCAATGCTCATATGCCATTTCGTTAACCAGTAATTCTGTTTCTTGTTTGCCTGTATCACGATTTAACACATCACCTAATTGACGGCCGTGGGCACGTAAGCGAGTTCTGAGTTTACGTTCTGATTCACTTAAGTAACTGGGCGCGCTGCCATCGCTAATACCTAAGCGAGTAAGGGCTTCGGTTACTGCAACTTCAACAATGTCACGGGCTTTTTCTACGGTTTTTTCAAGCTTGCCGCGTAATGCTTTATCTAATGGTGTTCTCATTTTTTATTCCTTTAGCAAGCTAACTAGCTAGGTACCACAGGGCCATTGGCTAGCTCTGAACGAAGTTGTGCTTCAACGTTTGTTAGCCAAGCTTTAAGATCGTCTTCTGATTCGATCATAGGCTTATTTAAACGGATATGTTTCACTTTTGGTGCTAGTTCGCTAATGGCGTCTTTTAGGGCTGCATCAAAACGACCTGGTAAAGCGGATATACGGTCATTCCACTGCTCAAAACTTGTTGTTTCAAGGGCATCATAAATAGCCGCTGCTGACGATAAATCAACACTTGGTATACTCGTTAAGCTTCGGTTTGCTAGTAATTCGTGCTTTTTAGCATCATCAAGCTTTAGCCAATTACTATCATCATTTAAATCTCGGTGGCAGGCATTGAATTCATCTTCGTATTCAGACAGCTTAGCTGTTATGGCGTCGCGCAGGGCTGACTCTGCTTGTTGTAAAAGTGGTGTTATAGGGCTTGGCTCAGCAAGTAAGCTGCGGTTTTCTACTATTGAGTCTACTTGTTGTGTTAGGGTTGAATGAATTGCAAAGCCTTTACAGCAACCTATGGCTGTAGTGAGCTCATGCCATTGGTTCATCCTTGTTTTAACTAAATCAGCTTGCTCTTGCCACTGCGTGAACTGACTTTGAATGTCGTCTTTAGCATCAAAAGCTTGTTGTAGTTTATCGTTACCTGAATATATTTCTAGATTGGTAAGAATACTTGTACTTGGTGCTAATGGTAACGGGGCTTCACCACCAGCACAGCGTGCGACTTGTTTGGCGTTAGCTATCGCCTGTGGTAATTTACTTTGCTCTTCGCCGGTGCTGCAATTTTGCCCTTCAGGTAATAAGGCGTTGATTAAGCCACGCACTTTAATAATTTGTACTTTAGAAAGCGTAACACTTTCAGGGCGAAATTTAGTTTGCGTAACCGATGACCTATCAAGATTTTTTGCATCGACCGCTTTTTCTTGGCCGTCAGAGGCTTTTAATACACCTGCAGCTAACATTGCAAATAATGCACCTTCAATGGTGTCTTTACCCCAACCGTAAGGTGCATCTTTAAAATTATCGATAATTTCACGGCCCGTTTTCATTACCCCAATAAAGCGTTTTATTTCTGCACAAACAGGGTGTTTGTCAGCATCATCGTTATGTTCAATAGCTTCAAGTGCATTTGCATCTGCTTGGGTACTTGCGCGGTTAAACACTTTAGCCCAGCCTTTGTTGTCAGCCATTTTAAACTTACTATATAAGCGCTGGCACGCGAGCTCACCCGCATTTTGAATTTGCTCTGCTAAAGATTCGCCTTCAACCTCTTGGCCACCAGCAAGTTTTACTTGGATTTGGTCAAAAATGTCTTTTAATATCGCCTTTTTAGTTCTGTCAGCCTCTTTAAAACGATATTCCATTGCTGCGTAAGCTTCTTTACCTGCATCGGTTTTAGCGGTACCGCGAACGTCAATGGTGGTTTCTGCCGCTTTTAATTCAACAATGGCTTTACGTAGTTCGTCACGCTGAGTTGTTGGAATATATATATAAATAGTGGCTGTATCAGGGTTTGCGCCTCGGGCGAGATCGTTAAATTGTTTTTCAGGTACTTCTGGTGCCCATGCGTATAGTTTTTTATCGGCATCGCTTGGTAGTTCAGTACCAAACTCTAAGTTAATAGTGCGAGGCTCTGCAACATTACCTTGAGTGATTCTCGCTTGTGCTACTTGTTTACGCACATATTGTTGAATTTCTTGTGAACGGAATACTTCTAGGCGTTGTGGGTTACTTTTTAACTCGCTTTCTTGCTGACGATACATATCGTACCATTGTTGGCTTTCGACTGTTTGCAAGCGGTATTCTTCCCCCGCATTTGTTTGCATTGGCATGACTAAACCATCATCAACTAGCTCAATTAATAGTTTAGGTACTTTAGCTCGCAGTTCGTGTTTGCCTTCAAGCAGATTTTCAAGTAGTAAATCAGATAGGGTATCAGCCGTTGCGGCTATGCCGTATTCTATATCGTTAGGTAGCTTGCTTATAAGTAGTATAAGGGCAAGAATACGTGCTTGTAATTTTTGATCACTATCGCCCCCTTTTAAGCGGCTGATGGTTTCGTAAATGTCTTTACCGATTACACCACTATTAAGTAATTTAGTGGCAATTTGATCGTATATGTAGTCGGCAGGTACAACATAACCAAGAGGGTATTCTGCGGTTACTTTTGTTGCCTCGTGAACTACGCGTAATTGATTACGTAACTGTGAGCCTGTGCCTGTTTTGTCAAGTGCTGGAAGTACTCGCTCCCAAAAACGACGACGTACCGGAAGTAACGGATAATCTGCCACCATCCATTTTTCGTCATCTTTATTGTGTTCAATAATACTGCCACGTAAATGGCGTGAAATTTCACCTAATTCGTTATCAATAACGCTTTGGATTTTAGGGCGAGCTGTTTCTTTCTTTTGCAGTATAACTTTACGGATAACCGAATCAACATCGGTGTCTTCAAGCTGTACAGGTACTTGAAAACGCCCCATAAGGCGATTTAAGTTTGCCATGCCTGATAGCGCACTTTGGCCTGTTGCTACAAAGAGTAACTTTGATTTTAGACGACCATTACCGCTACAGGTTTCAACCACTTCTTGTACATCAAAGGCTTTTTTAACATCATCACCAATGTATTGTTGCACTTCATCTAGCACGACTAATGTTAATGGTAGCTCACCATTAACGGCTAATGTATCCATTATTGCGGTTACCATCTCATCATTGGTTACGTCGTCAACAATTTTGTACTGTGCACGTAACATGTCGCGCACTTCTTTTACGTCGCTGGCAAAGCCTGGTAGGGCTTGAAGCAGGGCATTACCCATAATAGGAGACACGTGCAGGTTTTTTAACTCGTGCGCCCAAGGGTCGCGACCTTCTTTTGCTTTTGCGTTTTCAGTAATATAGGTTTGAACTTGCTCTAAAACGCCTTCCTCTTTTAACCACATAACAAACCGAGCTAAATGGTATTGCTCTGGTAGTCCAGCGGATTTAAAAATAATTCCTAAAAATGCTAAACGAACTTGTTCACCCGCACCTGCGCCTAGTGTACCTGAGGCCGCATGTAACCCTTGATGGTGGGAGGCTAGTGTTGATAGCTCATCAAACTGAGCCGCAATATTACTTGGTAGGTCGACTAAGCTACGCGCATAGTTACCGTCGTTTAGTTTTTGATTAGTCCATAAAGTACGCAGCATTTTTGCTAAATGTGATTTACCAGAGCCAAAGAAGCCGCTGATCCAAACGCCAGGTTGCTCGCCATCACTTTTTATATTTTGTATGTAGGCATCTAGTATTTTTTCCATACCTGCAGCATAAGCGCCGTCGCAAACAAAGGTTCTTAACTCGTATTCTAAGGTGTCTAGTGCTGCTCTTGATAAGTCATCTTTTACTTGAGCAACACCATTGTTGGCAAGGCGGCTAGTAAGTGGATCGTGTAAATATATTTCGCGATTTAGCATTTTTTATTTTCCTTATGACATTGCAGTTATGGCAGTTGCGTGATATCCCCAACCATCCTTGGCATCTAATAATTTGTAATTGTTGTTTTGGTGCTCACCAGGGAAAAAGACAACTAATCGGCCTGTGACTTCCTTAGCTATTTCTTCTACTAGCCCTGATACGGATGCAAAACCAAATAATGCACCGCAGCCGAGCAGGGCAATAACACCATTTTCATCTTGTTCTTCTATAAATTGTGACTTTAGTTTTTCTATGAGCTCATCTGAGAAATCTTCATAAAGGCCCTTTAGGTATTCAGGGTCTTCAAAGTAGGTTTCTTTATAGTCTTGCTCTTGCATCCAATTTTCAAAGCTATGAGTTAAATCTAGCTGTAGCCAAGGGTGACCACTTTGCGTAGCACTGGCTTCAAACTCGTCAATTCGGGCTCTTAGTTTTAATTCGTCTTCTTTGTTGTAAACAACGAAGATTGTGCGTTCATCATGAGAAACTGCGTTAGGCCAGGGAATGCTTATATGACTTTCAAAGCTTTGCAGCAATTTTGATAATCGGTCTGACATTTAACTTTGCTCCTTTGATTGAGCCGTTTTTGGTAGCTCTATATTGGGAAAGGTAACTTCTATCACTTCACTAATCTGTTTAAAATTAATTAAACCTCTTAATGAAGCTCTATGCGCCAGCTCATATAAATGCTCTTTATCTTGCGATAACATCTTGCACCAAAAGCTGTCAAAAAGTCGTTGACCAGATAAACCATGGCAATGGGCTAAAAATAATGCATATGCGATATTTACATAAGTCGCTTTAGGCTGCGAACGGTATTTTTTTGTTTTACCTTCCAGGTAATTTGCCTGAGTCCATGTACCGTTAATGTTTTGTGCAAATGATTTAAGTGAGGCGGCACTAAAGCGTTCTGGATCATCTTTTGCCAAATGTTGTTCTACTGTTTCACGAGGTAAATGTTCACCCAATTGAAGTGGTAAAATTACACTAGCAGAATTTCTCAAAATAGGATCACGAGCCACGGCAAGCTGCAAAGCTAAAATAGGTTGGGCATCTTCTGATAGTTCCCACCACTGGCGGAAAACATTAAATAAAGGAATATCCATTGATATACCGTATAAATCGACAAGGTGCCTAAAGGTTAATGCACGTGATTTTTCGGTTGGCTTATGCAATATATTAAAATTGATGATGTCGTCTTCGTAATCTTTTTTTGTTGCACTTTTGTCGCGAGAAAAAAGTAGTGATTTAAGTTCTTCAATCATCATGCTTCTAGCTGAGTGTGCGCCATTTTTGCCAAATTTGAAGCCTATTTGGCTAAGTGTGTTTTCTTCAACCATGTTCATTCCTGATAGCCTGGTGCTATCTCAATATCTTTAAGATTAAGTTGTGATTTATTGCTTAAGTGCAGCTGGTAAGTATTACAGTTTAATGTGCCTTGTTCCGTGCAGTCTACATTCCATTGTCTTAGTAAATATCCTAATAGAGCAGCTCTTACTTCTAATTTTAATTGCCCGTTTTCCATTGCGTAATCAAGCTCTATTGCTTTTGGATATTTTAGCTGTGGATGCGGGGTTAAAATTATATCGTAAATGGTATGCCATAGGGTGTCTTTATCAGCTGATTCTTCACAATTTATAGAGTGTTGCAGTATTTTTGGGCATTCAATACGGGTAGTAACAAAATCTCTAAACTGTTGCTTGGTTCTATCAAAAGCGCGTACATGCCAGCGAGTACCATTATTTACAATAGAATGGGGGATTAACACCTTTGAAGTAGTGCCTGAAGTTAATGATGTATATAGGCACTCTATTGCTGTTCTAGAAGTAATAGCTCGCATTATAGTAGCGATTGTTTCGCTATTTGGATGTATTAAGCGCGTTGCATCTTGGCAGTAGCTACTTGGCTGAATATTGCTTGATAAGCCATCACCAAAACCACGGCATAAAGCGCTGAGAATGCTCTCAGCGTTATGTTCGAATAAAGGTATAAAGCTTTCTAGCCTGTGGTAGCTTTTAGTTGTATGACTTAATACTAGGTTTTGAGGTGCAAGTTTTTTATAGGATGCTAAATCACGGGTACACGCGGCAAGGCCAGTTTTAAATCGCTGAATTAAATCAGCTCTAGCAACTTGGCCAAAGTACTGCAGATTAAAGTCAATGAACGCTAGGCGTTCCTTCTGCGCATGTGTGAGTGCATCCAATGCGGTATTAGTCATAGATATACTAAGTCATTATTTTGTAGTAACTATATCAGGCAAAGTTAAAGATGCAATCAAAATGAGTGAGTCTTACTTTGTATCTCTTCATGCTCTTACTGATGTACTTCCCTGCAGTTCTGTCATCACTCCTGGTATATGAGTAGGGTATTTACAGAAGTTCCTCTTTTGTGTGAGTGCAACCTTTATTTGCCTCTTTAGCTATTTCTAATAGCTGCTTTAGTTTTTTCTGATAACTTAGCCATGTTTAATCTATTTATTGATCAAAGGGTAATGAGCATCGCCCCAGAGCTCATTAGGGTTATCCATCATTATATCGATAATAAACGGTACTAGCTGGGATAAAAATTGTACAGCGTCTTTTAGCTGCTCTCTGTTGGCACTACTGTTCCAAGTCGCACCACCATGAATAAGTTGATTGCGAAGGGTATATAATCGCTGCAACACAATTGAGGTTAGTTTTGCAGTTGCTTTATTAGCTAAAGCTACGTTAGCTACGCGTTTGGCATCGTTGAAACGTTGTTTGTATTCTAGTTCTTCGATTTGGCCGTTGTGAAACTGCCAAAATGGTTGAAATACAAATTTATTGTTTAAAAGAATGCGAATACTTTTAGGAAACTCATGCCATAACAAGTTATAGATTCGATTTTGTGAATCGAGTGCATCAAGCTTTTCTAAAAAGTGGCTAAACGACTGTGTTTCATTAAAGTTGAGACACTCTGTATCTTGCGCGTATGCTGCATTAAAAGAAACCCATAAAAATATAAACTGGCAATCTTGATCCAGATGACACTGCTCTGATTTATCTAACCAACTAAGTGCTCGATGCACTCTTAAAGCCAAGCCTTCAGGGAAGTTATCCCGTAGTTTTCTCTGTTTATCTTTTAATTGTTCATGAAGCATATTTTCAGCCTTGTAAATCCTTTTAATAAGGCTAACTTACTGCTAAATGATGATAAAATCTACATTTGTTAGTTAAATTGCATCTCTTTTCCCAATTTTTTCACTTATCCATTCTTCAACTTCACTTTCTACCCAGGCTACAGAGTTACCACCAAGATCGACCTTCATTGGAAATCCACCAGCGCTCATAAAGCGGTAAACAGTTGAGCGGCTTAAGCCTGTGATATGTAAAACTTCTTTTAATTTGATTAAACGCATGGGGTTTCTCCGGTTAGGTTAGTAGTACATATCCTTTCCGGGGGTAGTAATTTTTTACTGAGGCGAAACAAAAACGTTAAACATATACATCACTATTTTGCATAAACCATTAAGAGGGCATAACAATGCAAAATAACAAGTCACTATACGAATTTGATCACCCTGTAAGTGATGAACAAATACTTGAAGCAGCAGCTTACATAATCGCTCAAAAGCAATTTAGGCATGGGGCTTTAACATGTCCGAAAGACAGTGAAGAGTTTTTAAGGCATAAGCTGGCTTTGATTGAGCATGAGGTATTTGCAGTGCTGTTTTTAGATAGCCAAAATCGCATACTCGAATACAAAGAGTTATTTAGGGGCACTATTAACGCAGCGAGTGTTTATCCTCGAGAAGTCGTTAAAGAAGTATTAGAACGTAATGCTGCATCTGTAATACTGGCGCATAACCATCCTTCGGGTGTGAGCACGCCCTCACAAGCTGACAAGCTTATTACTACCAAATTACAGCAAGCACTTAACCTTATTGATGTTTCGATAGTTGATCACATCATCATTGGTGAAACCAGTTATTCATTTGCTGAACATGGCTTAATTTAAAGGGAGTAGGTTATGGCTATTAAAATAGAACAAGTAGCAGGTTTGAATGTACCTGAGTCATTTATTGATGTGATTATAAATGCCATCACTAAAAAAGATGAGTCGATAGGGAATACGAGTGAGTTAACTATTAATTTCCGTGATAAAAACTACAGTGCTAAAGCTGGTGGCTTTCATCCAGTCGAGGTCAGGCTAGAAAAGCGGGGTATTGGTTGGATGCTTGTATATATTACTGATTTTTCATACCAGGGCCGACCTGATTCTGAATTAGTAAAAGAGATTGATGTTTGCTTTGTGATTAAACGTGTATATCACATGCTGGTGGGCTGGTTGAGTGAACGAGAGGGCAAGGAGCTTTTAGCCTTGTTTGTGACTAACTTTGTTGAGTATTACAACACAGGTTGCTACCAAGTAACTATTACAACAGAGTAAGGAGTTGGCTATGGCTGAAGTACAAGCGATTAAGGACCTTGATACAGTTAAGTTAATTAGTTACTTGCTCGAAAAACGTTGCTCTAAGCAAATGAGCCATATTTGGAATATAGGATTGAACCTAGCATTGCGTATATCTGATTTGTTGTCTGTTAAATTTACTGATATACAAAACGATAGGTTAATTATATTTGAGAGTAAAACAGGCAAGCTAGCAGAGATTAAGCTTAATCAGAAAGCATTAGCGTTTATCCATGAAGTACGCGTAACTCACCCCAACCATGTTTACCTATTTCAATCGTATCGTAATCAACAATCTAAAAGTTCAATAACACGACCCTTGTCACGCAGGGCTGTTACCAGAGCATTTGCGCTGGTGGGTGAAGAGCTTAATTTAAAGTTAGGTACTCACTCAATGCGTAAAACCCGAGGTTACCACCTCTATCATAAAACCCAAGACATCGCCCGTGTAATGAAAATGCTTCGCCATAGCTCGGAAGCAACGACACTGCGTTACATTGGAATAACCCAGGAGGAAATCGATAAAGACTTTGAAGAGTTAGAGCTATAAATTTATTACATATAATAGGAGTAAGTTTGTTATGTCGTTAGAAAAAGCCGTTACATGCGGTGTAGTAGGAAATGAAGTATCTAAACAGATAACCGGTAGCAGTGAGCCGTCACTCAGTCGAACAGCCATTGCTGTAAGCTCTGGTGCTGTAGCAGGAGCTGCTGTATCTGGTGCGATAGTAGTTGGGTTAGGTGTGGCATCTGCACCTGTTACGGTGCCATTGGCTGTTGCTAGTGGCTTGTTGGCTGGAGTAGCGAGTTTATTTGATTAGAAGTAAACAAAGAACGCATTTATGCAGTGTGTTCTTTTTTTGCTTTTGTAGCGTAAATAGTGCTTCTCGTAATGCTATTTTGGGAACTTGCCAGCCCTTATATACTAAGGGCGTAGGCTTATTTAGCTAGTTGAAGGTCTCAATAGCGCGTTAGAACTAATTATGAGAAGCACAGGTCTTAATTAGAATGTCACCTCTGACTATAACCAAAACAACGCTGCCCTAAACCATATTGTTTCGTATTAAGCTTTGCTAAATAACTAGCTCGTCTATAAAGACTGCTGTAATCCGCTGTAAAATTTGTATTGTTAGCGTCAAGGTAGTAGTGCGCATTTTTTGGTAAATGCACAAGCCGTAGCGCTTCATTAAAAGGTAAACTTAAAGCACTAGCCCATGCAGCTGTAATTCTAGTAAATAAATTGTCATTAACGATGTCAATCTTACCTGTGCAGTGATACCTATCCTTATTGAAAAGTAGTACCCAATGATAATGCTGTTTATGTGCAGTGTTTTTCTCTCTTGCCCAAATAAAACGAACACTAGAAGGGTGTGGGTTTTTACCTTCGCGCTTTTTACGTATCGCATCAGCTTTAATCTGTGCTGTAAGTGATGCAATAAAACGAGTACAAACATCATTGCTATTTAAATCAACTGTATTTGAATAATCAGGTAACCTTAAGTCAATTCTTACTGCAAAGGTTCTTTTATGTTCTGTGATAGCGTTATCCATTACTTTTTGAATAGCATCTAAGTATGGCCTAATTAACGGCTGTTCTTCTCTTGCTAGTACGCCGTACTCATTATATGAAGAACATTTAATTATTTGGTACTGTGTTGGGTTTTTCATTCTCTTTCTCCTGATAAGTATTAGTTCATATCAGGTGTATGAGTTGTAGTTTTTTAATTTGTATTTGTTGTAATAATGACTCAGTTACTAGTAACTCTAATATATATTACCAAACCGAAATTTATACTAATAAAACCAGCTCAGTTTGTGGTGGTTAATTTCATGAGCACATTACAGAGGTGCTGTTTAGCGTATTCATAATTGCTCTGAAGTTATGACTGTCTTATAAAAATGCGCAAAGGAATCCGGGACGCATTGAAAAACGGGGTGTTGACCAGATTCTAAAGCCGATTTAGGGTCTCTAAAATCTACGTTCATATTGGTAATTTTGACTTTATCGGTAAAATCGATAGTAGAAGAAATAACTAAATTTTCTATTGAAAAAACACCTGGAAACTTAACTTTGGTAGGGGTTCTTATGAGCTCTATATCAATGTTTTTATTTGGACAAGTCAAGCTAGTTACCCATGAAAAGTACTCTTGTTTACTAGGGGGAATAGGAAGGTTCACATCATATCTATTTAGATAGAAGGTAAATAAAATATAATGAATGAGTATGTTCGCGAAACTTCCTATTAGCTCAGAGGTTAAACGCCCCTGAATAGCTGTCATGAACTCAAAGCTTGCAGGACTTAAAATCTGATTGAATGCATCTTCATCTGAAATAGGATTAAGTTCATACTCCTTCCTAGTAAGTAAGCGTGATAAGCCGTAAGAAACTAGCTTAAACAACACATCGTCGAAGTAATCAAAAACTTGAGTTGGCTGTTGCCTTAAAAATTGAATTTCATCATTTTGTTTGGTATCACTATCTAACCATGAATTGTCGAAATGAAGTAACTCTACAAAAATTGAATCGTTTTTGAGAGGTTTTTCCATTAGTAATGAAAAGAGTATGGTTGTGAATGAATTCAATTTTCTTTTCCTGTTTGAGGGTAATGTTATTAAATAAATTGCATATGTTTCTTTATTGTTTAGTTTAAATGTTGAACTACGTTTTAAATTATTAGCTTCACTACCTACTAAGCCTTTTCTTACTTTTGGCTTTACACTGTGATATTTTTTTATCGTACATCCTGTTACTGACTGGCTTATTAAGCTTTCATTTTTAAGTAGCTTTATAGCCGTTTTTAGCTGAGTAGATTCTAACCCACATGCTGTAGCTATATTTGCCATTGTAAAGCCTTCTATATAGCCAAATTCATTTTGGTTTAACACGAAGAAGCACCATAGTATTTTTATAGGCACTCTTAAATCTTTACCCTCTATTTTTGCAAGTATTTCGCTAGATATTAATTTACTAATTTCATTGGGTGTATCGTAGATAAAATTATAATAGATCTTAGGCCTTCCCCGATTAGACTGTTTAACTTTATGCTCTGAAATGGCATCGATATTTAGTAGTTCATCTACAACTTTATTGAATTTATTGTATGGACATTCTCGTTTAATGAAGTCAGTTTTAGATAATTCATCTCCAATAGTTTTATCCACAATTAAACAAATTAAAACCCATTTTGAATATGCTGATAGGCTAGCTGTTGAAGTGAAAAACTTATTCATTTAATTACCGTGCGCTATAATTTTTGTAGATATAGTAGCCAGTTTATCTATTTAATAACAGTAAAACAGGGTGTTTTTTTGTCATTAAAATATGGGGATATAATTTAATCTCAATTAGAGGTTGTTTAGAGTTTTAGTTTATTTAAAAAATCTAATTGAGTAGCTAACTGAGATTTTAACTTAGCGTCTAAGGGAGTTAACTGGAATTTTGATGTGAGCATTGATAAATATCTAACTTGGATTTTAGCTGGTGTCTAATTGCACCTCTTAATAAGAAGGGGTTTAGTTTCTGACTGCAAAGTAGTTGCTTATAGATTAGTGTTGGATTATTGTTTTTGATAACAGCAACAAACATTAAAGCACAGGGAAGAACTAATGACAGATTGGATTGATAGCAAGAATATTTTGAAGTGGGTCAAGGAAGATAATGAAGATTTGCGCAACTGGCTAGCATATCGATTTTCAAACTATGCTGAATATTTTAAATCTGAAAATGCTTCATTAAATGGCTTCATTAGATATGAAGTTAAAGGGTGCAGTTCTAATAAGGATACTCAAAAAGTCGAGGTGCAAAGGCTGCATAAAGCTTGGAAAAGCTATGAAAGAGGCTTAAAGAATGCATCTAATAAAGTGTGTAAACTTCAGTTAGAAGTGTCTAAGTCAGCACGAGATAAACTTAAGGTTTTAAGTAATGCAGATAAAATATCTCAATCTAAATACATTGAAAAGCTAATAAATTACGCTAGAACAAATCCTAAACTGATCTCTAACGATACAACGGTGAAGGATGCATATGTTTTAAAAAAGAGATCGTATAGCGACGATAACTCGGAGAACAAGGTAATAAACGATAAGTTATCAATGATTGATGATAAAATAACTAGGCTATTGGATACATGGGGCGAGTAGATTGAACCCCACGTTTCTTTCTGATATTTAGGAGTTTTTTTTATAGTATTCCTATTGGTATTACAGGTACTTGTGGTTTTCCATTTTTATCATTTTAAATCAGCTGCTTACGGTGTTTAGGTGAATCCCTCTCCCCCACCATTATTCAATATCAGGACGTCGCATGACGTCCTTTTTTGTGCCTGCAATAAAATTATATATGTTATTAAAAGCCAGTGGGTTAATCCAACTGACTTTTTAGTTTTATTATTTAACCGTAGTTAATACAATTAACGGCGTACGTCTTTTGGTGCGCCGCCTTCAGGCCAGTCGTTTGCTTTAGCGGCAAATGCTGGGCGTGCTAGGTGGCTAAAGTAAAATGCAATATCAACGGCTTCTTGGTCAGTTAAAATACCTTCTTGGCCAAGTGGCATGTTGCCTTTTATAAATGCAGCGGCGGTATAAGTACGTGCCATACCTGCACCGTCGTTAAATGAGTTATCGCCTGCTACTGCCGGGAACATGTAAGTGCCGTTAGGGTATAAGCCTTTGGCGTCCATTTGATGGCAGCTTGCACAGTGCTGCGCATACAGTGTTTTGCCATTTTCTGCGTTTGGCTCTAGGTCTTTGTTAATTGCTATAAAACCATTATTACTTTTTAAGTCATCTTTCGTTTTTATATCTTGCGATAAAAAGTTCATGTAGCTGACCATAGCTTGCATTTGTGTAGAGTCGGTTATTAATGGTTGGCCGTTCATTGAGCGTTGAAAACAGCCATTAATACGATCTTCAATAGTGTTTATTTTAGCATTACGGCTACGAAACTTAGGATAAACCACGTTCATACCTACATAAGGGGCTGCGTTAGCTACGCGGCCTTCGTTTAGGTGGCAAGAACTACAGTTTAGTTTGTTATTAACGTTTTCGGGTAATTGGCGGTAGGTATCGATAACTAATAAACGCCCGTAACGAATTAAATCAGATTCAGGGCTATTATCTAAATCGTTAATATTTGGCGTTGGTAAGGTGTTTGGGTGGCTTGCTGATAGGTTAGTAATTACTGGCGCATTGCTTAGCGCTTTTTGTATATCTGATTGTGGTTCGGCCGTTGCTTTTGTAGTAATGCTAGTTGCATTTTGGCTGGTTGCTTTTTCAACAGCAGTGGTTTTAGCGGTTGTTTGTTTAGCTGGTTCAGGTACTGGCTCAGAGCAAGCAAATAGCGCTAAGATAGCGCTTAAAATAGTAATGTGACGGAGTTTAAACATAATTTGACCCTAGGGTATAAAAGTATGTGGATTATACGCCTGAAAAACCATTTTCCTATTGCTTTAAATCGGTTTGCCGACGTTATTTGGCTAAAAGTTAGCGATTAAAAAAAACCATAATTTATTGTATTTAAAAATATAGTTAATAATTATTTAAAATGTATATTTTATTTTAATATTTAGGGCGTGTTGGTCATTAATAGTTACAATATTATGCTATTTAGCGGGCGATTTAATTGGACGGAAATTTATAGCTTAGTAATATAAAGCGAGGATTTAATAAGGGCCGCAATTGCAAAGGGGCTGTATAAAACAGTAAAACCATTATTGTGAGCATGGCTTTACTGTTTTGAGGGAAAGTGCTTAATACTTTTTCTTTGGCATTTTTAATTGTGTATCAAACTCATCCGGAAACAGTATAGTGCCGTCGTCGTCTTCGGTTGGAAAAACGGCAATAAGTAAGTCGTCGTCTTCTAAGCCGGGTGTCCAGCGGTTTATCCAATCTTGTGTGGGAATAGCTTTAGGCGTACAACCTTCCCATTCGCCAGTGGCCCATGCTTGTGCAAACTCGCGAGTTGGCCATACGGGTACGCAGTCGTCATCTTCGTTGGTGAGCATAACGCAGCCATCGTCATCGTTTAAAATCCATACTTGTTTAAATTGCTGTGTGGTTTCAAACATAAAAGCGAGTCGTTTTTTGGCACCAAGGCCTAAAATTACGTCGTGTTGTTCTGTGTTATTTGCTGTTGTCATAATTTGCTTACTCTAAGTTTATGGCTTGGTATTAAGTGTAAGTATATCGAGTTATATGACAGTGTGGTGAAAAGTTATTATTTAATTTACCCTATATAGATCTAATTTACGGCTCTGTAAGTATAAGTTTTATTATTAATTTGAGCGTTCATTCAAAAATACCCTTGAATGTTTACCAAATGGCCGCATTTACACACCATACTTGCTATTTAGGTTGAGCATTTAGTGCTTAGCCATTCCCACACAAAGGATCCACAATGTCGATTGATTTACTTGCCCCGTATAAATTAAACAGCACAATTGAGCTTAAAAACCGCGTATTAATGGCGCCGTTAACGCGCAGTATGGCTGATGATAACCTAGTGCCAACCCAAGCTATGGTTGACTACTACGCGCGCCGTGCAGATACAGGGTTAATTATTAGCGAAGCGACAATTATTCGCCCAGACGCGCAAGGCTATCCTAATACGCCGGGTTTATTTACTAGTGAGCAAATTCAGGGCTGGAAAAAAGTAACCGACGCAGTACATACCAATGGCGGCAAAATATTTGCCCAGCTTTGGCATGTTGGCCGTGTTGCTCACCCACACTTTTTTGATGGCGATGTACTTGCGCCATCAGCAATTGGTGTAGAAGGGACAGTTCCGCGCATGCGTGAGCTTACTTACATTACGCCAAAAGCGGCAACCACAGATGATATTAAAAGCTTAGTAGCCGATTACGCAAAAGCAGCCGAAAACGCAATAGAAGCAGGCTTCGATGGCATAGAAATTCACGGTGCTAACGGTTATTTAATTGATCAGTTTTTACATTATGCAGCAAATGAGCGCAATGATGAATACGGCCAAACGCCTGAGAATATGGCGCGTTTTGCGCTTGAAGTAACCGACGCAGTTATTGCTGTCGTTGGAAACGAACGTACCGCTATTCGTGTAACGCCGGGTGCTTATTTTAATATGACCGAGGATAGCCGCGACAAAGCCGTATTTGATTATTTGTTAGCTGAATTAGACACAAAAGATCTTGCTTACTTACATGGTGGAATTTTTGACGACAGCATGCGTTTTGACTCGCTTGAAGGCAAAAACACCTCTGAGTTTTTACGCGCAGGCTACAAAGGTACGTTAGTAGGTGTGGGTAGCTATAGTTTTGAGACAGCAAAAGAGGCGATTAACGACGCTAAGTTTGACTTAATTGCCATTGGTCGCCCACTTATTGCAAACCCAGACTACATAAGCAAAATTAGTAATAATCAACCGCTGGTAGAATACAATGCCGATATGCTTAGCGAGCTGGTGTAACTATTAGTTTTATAATTATTTAAAACGATTTTTAAGACAACCCATAAGCTTACTTTTGGGTTGTCTTTTTTTGTACATATTCCTGCCATAAATTTCCCATATTTGTTTAATTTTTATGTAAATAAAGTTCATCCCCGTTGTCATATTTAAAACTCATACTGCTCCCGTTTTCATAATAATTAATTTTTAATAATTAAAACTAAACGGGACAACAATGTACGCTTTAAAAAACAAATCGCTTTTGAGTATGGCTATAGCCATGGCTGTATCAACATCTGTTTATGCAAACGACAAAACTATAGAAGAAATAACCGTAGTCGCTAAGCCTACCAGCTACGCTAACAACGTTATTGAGCCTGCAATGCTTGAGCAACAAAGTTCGGTAGCAAGTATATTGTCGGTGATTGATAATTTACCGGGTATTAGCATAAACGAAGGTGATGCATTTGGTGGTGACGACTGGTCCACCACAATTACAATGCGTGGTTTTAGTATAGACGGTAACCAACAGCAATTAGGGATGACAGTAGATGGCATACCCAATGGTGGCTCTAATTACGGTGGCGGCGCTAAAGCTAACCGTTACCTAGACAGCGAAAACCTGGCTACAGTTGAAGTAGGCCAAGGTACGTCTGATATTAAATCGGCATCGCTGGAAGCGCTAGGCGGTACATTTAATTTTGTAAGTAAAGATCCCAGTCTCGAAAAAGGCACTACGTTTGCCTATACATCGGGCAGCCACGACGCCTCGCGTTATTATATTAAGCACGAAACAGGCACTGTTTTTGATAATACCCAAGCATACGTAAGCTACTCGCAAACCGACACCAGCCGTTGGATTGGCTCGGGAAGTAATGGCGGTAAAGACAACCAACATGCTGAGCTTAAGTTTGTATCTAATTTTAACGATTTAACCCTAACCGGACGTTTATCTTACGACGATGTAAGCGAAACTAACTACAACAGCGTGAGTATTGAACAATTTGAGCAAACACCTAATTGGGATCAATTAACGTGGAACTGGACAGGGGTTCCGCATTTTGATCAAATGTTTGCTGAAGGTTGGGGGACGCTACGTGAAAATACCTTAGGTTATTTAAAGTTTGAATATGCAATTTCGCCCACATCACTATTAACGATCAGCCCTTATTATCATAAAAACTCGGGGCGTGGTGACTGGATCCCACCATATTTAACAACCCCAGTTGATGAAAACGGCGAGCCAACAACACAAGGCGGTACTAATGCTGGCTCTTATGGTTTTGCTGATAGCAAGGGTAACCCACTTGCACCTAACTCAGGCTGTACAGCAAGTTTAAGTTGGCCGTGGGAGTCGGGGCCTGATTTAAATCCGGCATGTTACGACGATACAGCAACGCCCGTTATGTCTTATCGCCATACCCATTACAAAAAAGATCGTTTAGGCGTAACCGCTAACTATCAAGCGACGTTTGGTGATCACGATATTGAGGCTGGTTTTTGGTATGAGCAAAGCGAGCGAGAAGAGTCGCGTGATTGGCACAAAGTAATTGATGCACGTATTTTTCATCATTTTGAAAACACCCCTTACTGGACTCAGTACAAAAATACCTTTGATACAGATACGTTCAAATGGTACATCCAAGACTCTATTAACTTAGGTGATTTAACCTTAAATATTGGCGCTAAACAGTATTTAGTTGAGTTACAAAAGTACGACCACTTTGCTAACGAAAGCTCAGATAAAGTAGACAGCGACTCTGATGTTTTATTTAGTGGTGGTGCGCTGTACCAGTTAAATAACGATACCGAACTATTTGCAAGTTACAGCGAAAACTTTGCTGCAATTAAAGACGGGGTACTGGAGCGCGACAGTTCAACACTGACAGAAATAGAACCAGAAACAGCAAAAAACATTGATTTTGGTGTACGCTACCAAGCCGATAGATTAACGCTAAGCGCAACGGCCTACAGCGTTAAGTTTGATAACCGCATTACTTTTATTGCACCAGGCAGTGATTCAGGCGGGATTGACTATACTATTGGCACTAATGGTTCATACATAAATGTAGGGGGCATCGATTCTAAGGGGTTAGAGCTCTCTGCAAGCTATATGCTCACACCAAGCTGGAGTGTTTATTCGTCGTATACCAATAGCAGCTCTGAATATTCGTCTGATGATCCAAATGCATATGACTCACAAGGCGTATTACTACAAGATAAAGAGGGCAATACTGCAGCGCCAAGCTTTAAAAAAGGCGATAGCTTAATAGATACATCGGAAGATTTATTGGTTGTATCTACCGATTACTTTAGTGACGGCTTTCGTGTTGGTTTGTCGGCTAAATACACAGGTGAGCGTTTAGGTGCATGGCAAGACGAAGGCACGCGAGCACGCAATAAAGTAGACGGCTACACGGTACTCGACTTTAATGCCGGTTACTCAACCGATGTAGACGCAGGGCCATTTAAAGCCATTGATCTCTCGTTTGTTGTTTATAACATAACCGATAAAAGCTACTTAGCAGGTGGCACAGGTAATGGGACTACTTACTTTATTGGTGCGCCTCGTACTGCTGCGGTTACGTTTACTGCAGATTTTTAAGTCGTAATATAAATTATTTTAAGCCCATTATTAATGGGCTTTTTGTTATAAAAATAGGCCGGTAACAATATGAAAACGATTTTAAAAGTAAGTGCATTTAGTTTAATTGCCCTAGGAAGCGACTTTGCAGCGGCAGTACAAACAGCTGATCAAAATGTAGTGTTGGTAACGCTTGACGGTGTGCGCTGGCAAGAGGTGTTTAGTGGCGCTGATAAAAACCTTATTAATAATTCCGATTTTGTTAAAAAGCCAGAGCAGCTAAATACAGAGTTTTGGCATAACAGCTCTGCAAAACGCCAGCAACTGCTGATGCCGTTTATTACCCAAATTGTAGCTAAGCAAGGGGTAATAATTGGTAATAGAGAGCAAGGCTCTAATATGTCGGTAAGTAACCCGTGGTATTTTTCGTATCCCGGTTATAACGAAATACTTAGCGGTGAGGTAGATGAAGGTATTAATAGTAACGATAAAATCCCTAACCCAAATCACACTATATTAGAGCGTTTGGAGCACCAACCCGCGTTTAAAAATAACACCGCCTTATTTGGTAGCTGGGATGTATTTCCTTCAATACTTAATACTGAGCGCAGTAAGGTATATGTTAATGCCGGATTTATGCCAATTGAGGAGGATTTATTTGAAAATGCGCCACTTTTAAATGCCATGCAAAATGAAATTCCGAGCCCTTGGAGCAATGTACGATTAGACAGTTTTACTTATCGGTTTGCTAAGGCGTATATGTTAGCTAAAAAACCAAAATTATTAGTAATTAGTTTAGGAGAGACCGACGACTTTGCTCACGATGGTGATTACCACGCGTATTTAAAATCGGCAAAACAAAGTGATGCTTTTATAGCTGATTTATGGAATACCATTCAAACAACACCGGGTTATAAAAATAACACTACCCTCATTATTACCACAGATCATGGCCGTGGTAGTAACGCAAGCGACTGGCAGCATCACAGTTCAAAACGCGCCTTAGCAGCACTGCATTTAGGCGAAAATAAGTTTCCCGAGGGCATTATAGGCTCCGAACATATTTGGCTTGCCGCGATTGGCCCTGCAATAAAAGGCCAAGGCTTAGTTAAAACAACTACTGAGCTAAAACAAACGCAAATTGCCGCAACAGTGTTAAAGGCGCTTGGGCAAAATCCAAAGCAGATAAATTCGAATATGGCACCGGCGATTAATGAGATTGTAAAATGAAAATAATAACCGCGGTAGTATTAACCAACTTACTTGTAAGCTTTAGTGCTTTGAGTGCTCCCTCTAAAATATTATTTGGCTCGTGCGGGCATCAAGATAAAAGCATTCCTATATTCGATGCTATAAACAAAGAGCAGAGCGATTTATTTATATTTTTAGGTGACAATATTTATGGCGACACCAATAATATGAGCGTACTTGCTAATAAATACCAGCGCTTAGGGGCAAAGCCCGGTTTTAAAACACTAAAAGCGCAAACGCCTATTATAGCTATGTGGGATGACCACGATTATGGCCAAAACGATGTAGGTAAAGAGTATCCGCATAAAGAAGAGTCGCGGCAAATTATGCTCGATTTTTGGCAAGAACCTGCAAACTCACCACGACGCACTCGTCCCGATGGTATTTATACCTCGTATACGTATGGTGAAGGTGAGCAAACTGTGCAGGTGATTATGCCAGATTTGCGCTGGAACCGAGATGCGTTAAACGCAGTAAGTAAGTTGGAGTACGACACTAAGCGCAAACTAAATAATCAAGGCCCGTATAGCCCAAGTCATGTTAAAGGCGCGTCAATGCTTGGTGAGGCGCAGTGGCAATGGCTTGAACAAGAGCTTAAAAAGCCCGCGGCTATAAAGCTAATTGCCTCAAGCTTACAGCTACTTCCCGATTTTACAGGGTGGGAGTCGTGGGCTAATTTCCCCGACGATCGAAAGCGTTTATTTACACTGATCAAAAAGCATAAAGTAAACGGCGTAGTTATTATTAGCGGCGATACCCACTGGGGCGAAATTTCACAGTATAAGCACAACCTTGACTACCCACTAATAGAAATGACCAGTTCTGGCCTAACCGAAAAATGGAAAAATGTAAGCCCTAACACACACCGAATAGGGGACTTTACCCACCAGGTTAATTACGGCGATTTAAGCATAGACTGGCAACAAGCCGACCCGTCAATTTCATTACAGCTCAAAGATATTGATGGTAAAGCAATAATGCAAAGTCAGTTTAAACTCTCAAGCATTAGCCCTTATTAATTATCGCCCTTATAAAACGCACAGTAAATAGCATCACTACTGTGCGTATAAAATTTAACTAACCCGCTGATTTATTAAAGCCAATTTGCGCTAATCGCTACCCCTGTAATTGAAAATATCTTACACTCGTTTTATCTCAAGCAAGGACAGGTAAGTATGCTCAATATTATTCAATCAAACCGTATGGAAGCACTGCAAGCGCAGTTTCATCAGTTATTAAAAACCAACCCATTAGCAAGCCCATTCGACAAAGAAGTGGTACTGGTGCAGTCACCGGGTATGTCGCAGTGGCTAAAAATTGGTTTGAGCGAAAACTTAGGTGTAGCGGCGCAGGTGGATTTTCCGCTGCCTTCGAGCTTTATTTGGCAGTTGTATCAGCAACTTTTACCAAATGTACCTAAAGAGTCGGCGTTTAATAAACCCAACCTTGCATGGAAACTGTTTGCTATTTTACCAAGCTGTGTTAATGAGCCACTGTATTTACCGCTAAAAACCTATTTAGAGGGCGATATTGACGGCCAAAAAACCTTTGCCTTGTGTGAAAAAATAGCCGACGTGTACGACCAATATTTAATGTACCGCCCGCATTGGATTGCCACATGGGATAGCGGTACAGATGAACTTGATGATGTTGATGTAACCATAGCCCCGTGGCAACCTGATTTATGGCGACGCATTGTACAGTTAAGCCTAGAGCTTGGGCAAAGTCAGTTTCATCGCGCGAATATGCAAGGACAACTGCTGGCAGCGCTTGAGACAATGGACAACAGCTTATTACCACAACGCATTAGTTTATTTGGTATATCGGCCATTGCCAGCTCGCAGCTTGAAGTATTTACAGCGCTGAGTGAAAAAACCGAGGTATTTTTATTCTTTTTTAATCCCAGTGAGCATTATTGGGGCGATATTATTGATGAAAAAACCGCCGCTAAAATAAGTGCAAAATACGCCAAAATGCCGCTGGTGGAAGCGCAGCAAAAAAAGCAAACTAATCCCGATGAAGAATACTACTTTATAGGCAACCCACTGTTATCCTCGTGGGGTAAATTAGGTCGCGATTACTTTGAGCAGCTAGTACAGCTAGACGCCCGTTGGATTGATGGTTTTATTGATGTGTTTGACGACACCTTACTTGGGCAAATACAAAGTGAAATTTATCAGCTAGCGTTTAAAGGTGAGTCACTGACCGATAATAAAGAGTGGTTTATAAACGACGAAGGTAAATTGCCTATAAGTGCAACCGACACCAGTATTACGCTAAGCGATTGCCATACACCGCTTCGAGAAGTTGAGCGCCTGCACGACTACTTACTTAATTTATTTAATCAAAACCCTGCGCTTACCCCCAAAGACATAATAGTAATGATGCCCGATGTAGGCACTTACAGCCCGTACATTGAAGCCGTTTTTGGTGGCGCACAAGGCAGCCGCTTTATTCCTTACGCACTTGCCGATTTAGCCATAGAGCAAGAAAAACCCGTACTTAGCTCATTTGCGAGTTTAGCTAATTTACCGTTTTCGCGCTTTGGTGTGTCGGATATTCTCGATTTATTACAAGTGACACAAATAGCCGAAAAATTTGGCCTGGAGGCACACGAGTACGAGCAAATTCAATATTGGCTGGAACGTGTTGGCGTTAAATGGGGCATAAATGCCGATCATAAAAGCAGCTTTGATTTACCCGCTATCGATTTAAATACCTGGCAACACGGGCTTAACCGTTTATTACTAGGTATTGCGATGCGCGACGAGCAATGCCCGTTTAACGGCATTTATAGCGCCGATGAAGTAGAAGGCATGGCGCTTGATACGCTTAATAAGCTAGTGCATTTTATTGATGTGCTACAAAGCTTTAAAGAGCAATTAACGCCCGACGATACGCTTACCAACAAAGCGCATGTTTTAAGCGAGTTGCTTAGTGCAATTTACGAGAGCGAAAGCGACGACAGCTGGGATTTATTGGTGCTGCAAAACGTGCTCGAAGAGTTACAAAAGCATCATAATAATGGCGACTACAGCAAAGCGGTATCGCAGCGTATTGTTAGTTACTTAATTAAACAAGGCATTCAAGAAAAAGGCGTAGGGCAGCGGTTTTTAGTGGGGCAAGTTAACTTTTGTACCCTAATGCCAATGCGCGCCGTGCCATTTAAAGTGGTGTGTATGCTGGGTTTGAATGATGCCGACTACCCGCGTAATGTACAGCCGATTGGTTTTGACTTAGTGCCTTATTCTAAAAAACAAAAAGGTGACCGATCACGTAAATTAGATGATCGTTACTTATTTTTAGAGGCGCTACTCAGTGCCCGCGATAACTTATACATGAGTTACATTGGTCGCTCGTGTTTTGACAACCAGCCGCGCATGCCATCAACCCTTGTGAGCGAGCTGCTAGAATATATTGGGCGTAGCTTTGCATTAAGCGACGACAGCGAAAAATCACTGCCAGAGTGTTTAATTAGCCAACAGCATTTACAGCCCTTTAATAGCCATTATTATTTAGCCAATGAGCAAGCAAACACTGTGCTGAGCAACCACAGCTATAATCCAATTTGGCTGCCAAGTGAGTCAATAACCCCACAAGTCGTGAGCGCGCTTAATGCAACACCGCCTGAGCAGTTAGAGCTCGATGTGTTTATTCGCAGTGTTTGCAACGCCCAAGAAAGCTTTTATCAACAAAGTTTAGGATTGCGATTACCGCAATTTAACGAAGTAGTAAAAGACGAAGAGCCCTTTAGCCTAGACGCATTGCGCCGCTATTTTTACCTTGATGAAATACTCGAAGCCAACATTAACGAGCTGCCACTTAGTACAGAACAAATATTGCAACGCGGCGAACTACCACAAGCCAACGTAGGTAGCTTAATATTTGAGAGCATGCAGCACCGAGTAGACGCATTGGCAGGGCAAGTGAAAGAGCAAATTAAAGGGGGCAAAAGCGACCCTATAGAGGTAGCCCTCGAACTAGAAGACACTAAAATAGAAGGCTGGTTAAACCATATTTATTTGCAAAAACAAGTGTTTTATCGCAGCGCTAGTATAAAAGCGAAAGATTTAATTAAAGGCTTTATTTATCACCTAGTAGCGCAAAGTATGGAGCAACAAGTAGAAACGCTAATACTTGGGCTTGATAAACAAGTTACCTTTGCGCCAATAAGTAAAACCGATGCCGATGCATTGTTACTTGATTGGTTTGAGTTATACAAAGCACTGCGCAACGAACCCGTGGCGTTTTTTCCGGTAAGTGGTTACGAGTACGTAAAAAGCGGCGGCGATATAGCAAAAGCCATGAGTAAATTTAGCCCGCAATACATAGGGCGAGGCGAGGGTGAAAACCCCTATATTCGCTTAACGGTACAATCGCTCAACGATTGCCAAGACGAGTTTATACAGTGGAGCGATAAATTACTCGCCCCGTTATTTGCACACGCTAAGGAGAGTGACCATGCAAGCGCTTAATCCACTTACTATGCCACTAACAGGGCAAAGCTTAATTGAAGCCAGTGCCGGTACGGGTAAAACGTATACAATTACTGGCCTATATTTACGTTACTTATTGGGAATGCAAATAGCCGATGATGCAAACTCGCTATTAAATAAGCCGCTAAGCGTTGAGCAAATACTGGTGGTAACTTTTACCGATGCTGCCACGCAAGAAATTAAAGACCGCGTGCGTAATCGCATTATCACCGCGCGCGATGCACTTCTTGGGCAAGATCCAAAAGATGAGCTTATAGCAGGAGTTATAGCTGCCGTTGATGATAAACACCGCGCCTTTGATTTACTCGATGCAGCGGCTAAATCGATGGACGAAGCGGCTATTTTTACCATTCATGGCTTTTGTCAGCGCATGCTAAAACAACACGCGTTTGAGTCGGGTGTGGCGTTTAACTTAGAGTTTATTTTGGATGAGCGCGACATATTGCTCGAAACCATTAAAGATTTTTGGCGCGCCTTTGTATATCCACTCAATAAAGAAAAAACCGATGCTATTTTAGGTGTATTTTCCGCGCCAGAAGCTTTGTTTGGCAAAGTGACGAGTATTTTAAATAAAGCGAATGCGCAAATTACCCCGCAAGTAAACTTAGATGACGTATGGCAAGCGCGTGACGAGTATATAAGCCGAATACCTGCATTTAAAAAAGCGGTGTTAGAGCAAGAGTTTATAGCTGCTATTAAAGGCTCTGGCTTAAGTGGTTCTAAAACGCCAGGGCGCAAAGGCAGCCTTGCAGCACTTGAAGCTTTTTGTTTAGGCGGCGATTTGTTTTTTGAATTTGGTACTAGTAAATACTCGTTTGAGATATGGAGTAGCGAAAACTTAAGCGATATAAGCAATTATAAAAAAAATCAGCCACTGTTTACACATTCATTACTGAGTCAATTTGACGAGCTTGCTGCACTTAATAACACCATAAACCAAGGGTTAGCAATTGCTGTTGTGCAGCATGCGGCAAAGTGGGTAAAAGCAGCCGTAATAAAGCGCAAGCAAGAGCAAAGCGTGATCACCCCAGATGATTTACTTAGCAATTTACACAGCGCATTAAATAACGAGCAAGGCAATGTACTGGAGCAAAAAATTGCTCAGTTGTTTCCGGTGGCTATGATAGATGAGTTTCAAGATACCGATCCGATTCAGTATGGTATTTTTAGTAAAATTTACCAGCAAGAGCACACTACACTGGCGATGATTGGCGATCCTAAACAAGCTATTTATGGTTTTAGGGGCGCAGACATTTTTACCTATATTGGTGCCAAGGAAGCGGTGCAAAAACAGCAGCAATTTACGCTAGGCACTAACTTTCGATCTAGCAGCGATGTAGTAAGCAGCGTAAACAGCTTATTTGGTAAGCACGCTAACAGTTTTATTTATAACGATGCCATACCGTTTAATGCAGTAGCAGCTAAAGGTAAAAAAGCTGACGAGTCGTTTTTGATTGACGGACAAGCAGCCACTGCGTTTGAATTTTGTGTATTTAGCGACACCGCCGCAGATGAAAAAAATAAGCCGACAGGCAAAGCCATTGGGCAGCAGCACTTAGCCACCTTTTTTGCCAATAAAATAGTCACTTTACTAACGCAGGCCGAGCAAGGGCGAGCCTGTATTGGTGAACAGCCAGTAAGCGCTGCAGATATTTGTATATTAGTGCGTGACCGTGTTGAGGCGCAAATAATGAAAAAGGCCTTAAGCAACGCTAAAATTGCCAGCGTGTATTTATCGCGCGAGAGTGTGTTTAGCCAAGAGCTTAGCCATCACTTACTTAATTTTTTAACTGCGTTGCATGGCCAGTATGATGAGTCGCTATTACGTGGGGTGTTAGCAGGGCCGTTATTTTGTTTAAGCTATAACGAAATATATGCACTGGCAGATGACGAGGCACAATGGCAAGAGCACTTAAACTTTTTTGCGCAACTTAACCATATTTGGAACAAGCAAGGCGCTATGGCAATGCTTGAGCGCTTAATGAGCCACAATCAACTTAGTGCTAAATGGCAAGGCTTAGGCTACAACGTTGAGCGCTGGCTTACCGACTTTAGGCACCTTGGCGAAATACTACAGCAAAAACAAATTGAGCTTGAGGGCACACTGCGTTTACTGCGCTGGTTTGCACAAAAGGTAAGCCAGCAAGATGGCGAAACAGTGCAAGTACGCCTAGAGAGTGACGCTAATTTAGTTAAAATAGTGACTATGCACGCCTCAAAAGGGCTTGAGTATCCGCTGGTATTTATGCCCTTTGCTAGTGGCTATCGTGAAACAAAAGAAGCGCTGTATCATAATAATGGCACACTAATTTACGATTTAAGTAAAGGGGATGACGCACTGCAAAAAGCAGAGCAAGAGCGCCTTGCCGAAGATTTACGCTTACTGTATGTAGCACTCACTCGCGCGGTACACTTTTGTGCTATTGGCATGTATAACATTGGCCAGGGGCAAAGTAGCCGTTTGGCAATACAAAGCAGCGCCCTGGGGCATGTGTTATTTGCAGGGCTTGAAATTACGAGCAGTCAAATTTGGCGTAACCATTTAGCCGATTTTTGCAGCGAGCATACAGGTATGGATTATCAGCAATTCACCTCAGAGGATTTATTAGCTCAAGGTACTTTAAGCTTTAATAATAACGTTGATGCTCAGCAAACATTGAGTATAAATAATGTAACAGCCAATATTGAGCGTAATTGGCGAGCAACTAGCTTTAGTGCGCTGAGCTTTAAAAAGCATATCGACCACCTAGCGCCTGGGCGCAGTGATGAGGATCATGAAAAAGATGAATTTGCCGTACAAGAAGACGAAGCACCTTCTGCGTATAGCTTTCCTAAAGGGGCAAAACCGGGGAGTTGTTTACACGAAATTTTTGAGCAAATAGATTTTACTAGCCCAATAGAGCACCCAGTTAATAAAGAGCACAATTTAGCAGACGTTATTAAACGCAGCCTAGAGAAGTACCATATTAGTGAACACTGGCAAGATGTCACTCAGCAGTGGATATTAGACGTTCTTGCTTGCCCGCTTAATGGCGATAGCAATGTTAATGCTGATGCCTCAGGTAATAGTACCTCAGGTAATAATATCTCAGGTAACAGCTCTTTAGTTAATAGTAATGGCCTGAGCTTAAGCCAACTAGCGCCAAGCGATTGCCTAGTAGAAATGGAGTTTAACTTACCGCTTAAAAGTTTAAGTGCGCCGCAGCTTAATGAAATTCTTATAAAACATTTTGGTTTTGAGCACAGTAAGCTCGAATTTAGCCACGTAAAAGGGCTGTTAAAAGGTTTTATCGATTTAATATTTTGCCACCAAGGTAAATATTATATTTTAGATTATAAATCTAATTACTTAGGTAGTAACGCTGCTGATTACGAGCACGATATGCTTGAGCAAGCCATGAGTAGCCACCAGTACCATTTACAGTATTTAATTTACACCGTAGCGCTGCATCGTTTGCTAAAACAGCGTATAGCTGATTACTCAGTTGAAACTCATTTAGGCGGCGTGTATTACACCTTTTTACGCGGCATGCCAGCTGGGCAAGGTGTGTACTTTAAAAAGCTCACCACTGAGCAAGTGACTATTTTAGATGGTTTGTTTAGCCAAGGAGCCATGTTATGAGTGAACTAAATAATCAACCGGGCCTTTTTGATCAAGAGTTTGATCAAGAGTTAGATCAGGAGCTTGAGCTAAATGAGCAAAACCCTACTTTAAGCACAGCAGTGCCTTTACTTACCTATTTACTTAGCGAAAACCGCATTCGCATTGTGGATGTAAAGTTAGCTGAAATGCTCAGTAAAAGTAACAGCGATAGTGAAAAGGCGCACAATGAGATGTTTTATCTGGTGCTATTACTGTGTTTATCGCAGCAAAGCCAGCATAGTTGTTTAACCTTAAGCGAGGTTGATTGGAGTAACCCTTTTAATTTACGCCGCAGCGACGTTAGTAAAGCACAAGGGAGCGTGCCAGATAAGCTAAGCCCGTTTAGTGAAGAGTTTAATTATGAGCAGGTGCTTAGCTATTTACAAAACCATACAAGCGTTGGAGACAACAAACCACTGCAACTGTTTAATCAACGCCTTTATTTTGCGCGCCTTGCCGGATACGAGCAAACATTAGCGAGCCGTTTACTAACAATGAGCGAGCGTAAACTTAATATAAATAATGAGTTATTAGCTGCGCTACTTAATGAGTATTTTACACCCGATGTAAACATTACCACCGATTGGCAAAAAGTAGCCTGTGCTATTGCAGCCACCAAAGGTTTTAGCGTTATTACTGGCGGCCCAGGTACTGGTAAAACGACCACTGTGACTAAATTACTCGCCATTTTACAGTCGCTTTACAAAACCGCACCGCTGAGTATTAAGCTGGTGGCACCCACAGGTAAAGCCGCAGCGCGCTTAAGCGAATCAATTTTAGGCGCTAAAGATAAGCTCACTAATATACCCGCTGATATTAAAACGTTAATCCCCGAAAGTGCACAAACTATTCACCGATTATTAGGGGTAAAACCCTTTACCAATAAATTTAGGCACAATAAAGCGAATCCACTGCATTTAGATGTGTTGATTATAGATGAAGCCTCAATGGTAGACTTATCGCTGATGGCAAAACTAATTGAGGCATTACCTGCACATGCACGGTTAATACTCTTAGGTGATAAAGATCAACTGGCCTCGGTAGACACCGGCAGCGTAATGAGCGACTTATGCCAAGGGTTAGTACTGGGGCAAACACCTGGTTATTCACCTGCACGATGTGATGAGCTAAATAACTTATGCTTTAACGGCGAAGCTAAATTAATAGCGCAAAGTAATAGCGCGTTTAAACTTGCCGATTGCATTGCATTTTTACAACACAGCTACCGCTTTGATGCACAAAGTGGTATTGGTCAACTTGCGTTAGCGGTAAATACCAATAACACAGGTGTTTTAAATTACGTTGAGCAAGAAAGTGTTGAGGGGCGTTTTAAGGATGTGATTTTAGATTACGACTTTATAGCTAAACCTATCGAAAAATTGGTTAAAAGCGCTGCAAGTAAATACACACATTACCTTAGTTTAATTGCTCAAGGTGCAAGCGTTGCAGAGGTGCATAAAGCCTTTGCAAGTTATCAGTTACTGGCCGCGGTGCGTGAAGGTGATTACGGAGTTAATAGTTTAAATCAGCGTATTGAGCGCGTTTTACAACAACAAGGACTTATTACCCTAAGCCCGAATCAGCGCCATTATACCGGTATGCCAATAATGGTAAGCCAAAACGATTATCAGCTTAAGTTGTTTAATGGCGACATTGGTATTTTAATGCCCGATGAAAGCGGCCAGCTTAAAGCACTATTTATAGACGAGCAGGGGAATCAACGGGCGTTTTCGGCAGCACGCTTACCTGCGCACGACAAAGTATATGTAATGACTATACATAAATCACAAGGATCAGAGTTTAGCTACACCGCCATGGCATTGCCGCCGCTAAAACAAGCCCGCATGGGGATAAATAGGCAGTTAGTGTATACCGGCATAACGCGTGCTAAAAATACCTTTGAGCTGGTGGCAGATAAAAAAGTATTGTTACTGGCAATGAATAAAAGTGTGTCTAGGGCATCTGGTTTATATGAGCGTTTAAAGCTTGAATGATTAAGCTTTTAGGTGGGTGCAATAAAAAGGGTTTGCCATGGCAAACCCTTTTTATATATAACCTTTAAGTTAGCTCAGATTAATAGTAACCACTTCTGTGCTGGCATCTTCATCTTGTAAGCTATTAATTGGCACTTTTGGAATATCTGGTTTGTCTAGGGCAATATCGCCACCATCAATTACTTCGCCAGTTTGCAAATTAGTAAAATCAAATAACTGGTTATCTGCTAAATGCGACGGTACAACGTTCTGTATAGCGGTAAAAATACTTTCTATACGACCTGGGTGCTCTGCGTCCCACTTAGCTAGCATAGCTTTTGTGTGTTTGCGCTGTAGGTTTTCTTGCGAGCCACATAAGTTACACGGAATAATAGGGTAGCCCTGTGCAAACGCATATTGGCTAATATCGCTTTCTTTGCAGTATGCTAGTGGGCGAATAACCATATGCTCACCGTTATCGCTCATTAGCTTAGCAGGCATACTTTTAAGTTTGCCGCCGTAAAACATATTTAAAAATAGAGTTTCGATCATGTCATCGCGATGATGGCCAAGCGCAATTTTAGTTGCACCTAACTCTTTAGCAGTACGGTATAAAATACCCCGGCGCAGGCGCGAACAAAGTGAACAAGTCGTTTTACCTTCAGGAATAATATCGGTCACTATGCTGTAGGTGTCTTCTTCTATAATTTTGTATTCAACATTTAGTTTATCTAGATACTGGGGTAAAACGTGCTCAGGAAAGCCAGGTTGCTTTTGATCTAAGTTAACAACAAATAGCTCAAACTTAATCGGTGCTACACGTTTTAAGTGTTGCAGCATGTCGAGCATAGTGTAGCTATCTTTGCCACCAGACAAGCACACCATAATGCGGTCGCCTTCTTCAATCATGTTAAAGTCCATGACGGCTTGACCTGTTTGGCGGCGTAAACGCTTTTGAAGCTTGGTTAAGTTAAATTGAGCTTTAGCTTGATCTGAATGAGACAATTACGCCCCCTTATTAAACAATACGGCAAAGTTATTTGCTAAAAATAAAGGGGCGCATTATATACTTAAAATGCCCGGTAACAAAATTTAATCTTTTGCGAGTGGGCTTATATAACCATCGGGTTTGAGTGCCAATACATCGCAATCTAGGCTATCAATTACATGCTCTGCAGTATTGCCTACTAAGGCCGCGCTTAAACCAGTACGCCCTACAGTGCCAATAACCACCAACTCGCTGTTTAAACGTTTTGCTACATCGGGAATAACGTCTTCAGGCAAACCCTCTTCAATAAAGCACTGCTCAGGGGGTAAATTAAACTCATCAGCCAGTGCATTAGTAGATTGATGATGATGTTTTTTAACCGACTCGTTATAAATGCCAGGGTTAAATTCAGGTATTTCTATGGCAATATTAATTGGTGTCGCAGGGTAGGCGTTCACCAAGTTTAGTTGGGCGTTGGCCAGTTCTGCTAAAAATTGTGCGTCTTTAATAATACGTTTATTAAGGGCTAAGTGTTGCTCGTTTTCGCTCACTGCATTAACAGCCGCTAAAATGTTGCCATTTGCAGGCCATGCCATTTGTTTTACAAATAAAACCGGAGATGGACATTTTCGTACTAAATGCCAGTCGGTTGGGGTGAAAATAACGGCTTTAAGTGTACTGTGCTGATGAGTGCCTTTAATAACAAGGTCAAAGCTTTGCTCAATAACGGTATTAATAATGGCTTCGTAAGGGCGATTGTGCCAAACAACTTGCGTATCAATATTAATATTTTGATAAGGCGATACTAAATCTTTTAACCAAAGCTCGCGGTCGTTTAACACGGCTTTACGCATAGCTTCGCGCTCTTCGCCAGAGAGCATAGTAGTCATTTCATAAGAAAAGTCGTAAACCGTCATAAAGGCGGTAAT
This sequence comes from Pseudoalteromonas sp. 120-MNA-CIBAN-0494, assembly GCF_040308885.1. Lineage (NCBI taxonomy): Bacteria > Pseudomonadati > Pseudomonadota > Gammaproteobacteria > Alteromonadales > Pseudoalteromonadaceae > Pseudoalteromonas > Pseudoalteromonas sp. 120-MNA-CIBAN-0494. The sequence continues at coordinate 38,755 of NZ_JBEOOE010000013.1, read as the reverse complement.
TCTCGCACCAGATTTTTTAGCTAAGTCAATTGAACGAGCTAAACCGTGCTGGTCGTCTTTGGTGGGGTCAATAACCGCAAGAATGCGTTTAATCGTGTTCATGTGCAACTCCATTCACTTTACGGGTGTACTTTGAGTGTAACGTAAATAGAGCACAGTGAAAGGGATAGCACAAATATTATTGTTCTAAATCAAAAAATATTTTTAGAGTCTATTAAATCCTTTCTAGCAAATACTCAAAACTAATTAAAAGCAAAGTTTATGCGATTCTAATTACTTGTAGGCTTTAGTAATGTATTATTTTTCTCAATAAACCCATTGGTTTTTTTTACAAAATTCACCTCTGGAAGTAAGTTATAAGTATTATCTTTAATTGTAGAAAATATATAGCTTTTTCCACCACGAGAGAATAAATTAATGAGATCCCAGTATTTTTTTTCTGGATAAACAGTCATATCAATATCGAGAAAGTGGTTATTATTGATATAAATACCTCTTACATATTCATCATCAATAAGCTCACCTGTTACATCAGACTGTATTCTAATTCCGCCCTTGGCGCGTATAATAGTATTGTTTACAAAGTAAATATTACCCCAGTTAAAAGGAGTATTTACACTTCTTGGTTTATTTGGGTAAGCATTAAGTATAAATTTATTTGTGTCTACAAACGAATTTGCAATTATTTTAACATTTGAATAATAAGTCAGCTCGATTGCAGTACCTTTAGTGTTTTTAAATGTATTATATATTATTAAAGCCTTAGACACTGGTTTTACGGAAGCGAACTTTAAAGAGCCCTTCAAGCCTTCAAAAATATTATTCTCAACTGTAATATCATGAGTGCCACCAAAATTATTATTCCAAGGGTGTGTGGTGGTAACTTGCGTAATATTTTCAAAGTAATTATTACTAATCTTTACTCTGAAAGAGTTAATCGGCGCGTCATAAGAAGATAAGTGAGAAGAGGTTGCTCTAATTGCTGCATCCCCGAAGTTAAAGAACTGATTATAGCGCACTGAAATATCAGAAGAGCCGGCAAAAAGTATACCTTGCTCGCCCCAAGCGTAATTAACAGGATCTTTAGTTAACCCCTCAAAGGTGAAGCCTTCAAGAGTTATAAAACGTGAGTTATAAAAAGCTAAAATATATTCACCTTCAAACCCATCACACTTTCTCAGTATTACACCTTTTTTTGCAGAGATAACAACATTACTAATATTTTTTAAAATAATAGCTGAACAAATATCATAAATGCCCGGCTGCTCAATTATTAATTCGCTATTCTCTGCAGTATTTAGAATTAATTCTTTTAATGATTGAGAGTCATCCACTCCATCATCTGGGATCATTGAGCTTAATGTTTGGGCACTGAATATGCTTAAAGAAAAAACAAACAAAAAATATAAAATATTATGCATAATATTTCCCTTTTATATTGTGAATAAAATAGAAGTATTCAATTATGATAAAAATTGCAATATAACTTTAGTAAGATATACAGAATAAATAATGTCACTGAATTAATTAAAGTGCGCTATAAATCAAACTTTAATTAAACTCACTGCTAAATTATTAGTTTAGTTAGAGTGGAATAGCAATTATTACACTCTAACTACGATGAAAGTATTTGTTAGAACAGGCAGGTTAGATGCTTTAATTAGCGGGGTTTTACTATTGCAGCAGCTTTGGCTAGTGCATCGTTATCTAAAATAGTAATAAATTTGCCTTCAACTTTTATTAAATCGGCTTTTTGAAAGCGACTCAATAAACGGCTAATTGTTTCAACGGTTAAACCCAAGTAATTGCCTATTTCGCCGCGGGTCATGGTAAATCGAAATTCTTTACGAGAAAAACCACGTTCACCAAAGCGTTCAGATAAGTTAAAAATAAAGCTGGCTAAGCGTTGCTCGGCAGATTTTTTGTTAAGCAGTAACAGCATTTCTTGATCATAGGTAATTTCGCTACTCATTAAGCGCATTATTTGTTGGCGTAACTTCGGGAGTCTGCCTGCTAACTCGTCAAGGGTATCAAACGGAATTTCGCATACCATAGATGTTTCTAACGCTTGTGAAAAACTTTGGTGCATCATTTTACTTATTGCATCAAAACCAACTAAGTCACCGGCTAAATGAAAACCTGTAATTTGCTCATCGCCTTGCTCAGATAAAGTATAAGATTTAAACGAACCCGAACGCACAGCATAAATAGCGTTTAATGGCGCGCCCGACTCAAACAAAAAGTCGCCTTTGTGTAATGGTTTTTTGCGCTCGATTATTTCGTCAAGCTTATCCATTTCTTGACCATTAAGAGAGAAGGGTAAACATAACTGGCTGATACTGCAGTTATTACAGCTAATAGCACAATTACTTTTAGCACGACCTTGAGAAAAATCCATAAATTCAATCCGTTAAAATTCAAGCCACAATATGATCAATGTTAATGCACAAGCTTATCTGTTGCAATGATCAGTAAATAAATACCATACCAAATTATTACGCTGCCTAATATTATTCGCGTCCAAGGGTGATTAAATAGGGTGCTCAGTTTTTTTGCACTAACGCCTATTGTGATCATCGCGGGAAATGTACCTAGTGCAAAACACAGCATTACTAATGCACCATCAAGCGCATTTGCGCTGGTCATGGCCCAAGTAAGTGCTGAATAAACTAAACCACAGGGTAACCAGCCCCATAAAGCGCCGTATCCAAGTGCTTTAAATGGCGAGTTAATCGGCATTAAATATTTATTAAATTTAACTAGGTGTTGCCAAACTAAGGTTTTACCTACTTTTTCGAGCCATTGTAAGGTAGCTGCTAAGCGCATTATATATACCCCTACCAACAACATAAAAATGCCTGCTATAAAAGACAGTGATAATGCAAAAACAGAGTTTTGCGTGGCAAATTTACTGCTAATGCCTGCCACTAATGCGCCTGCAAGCATGTAACTTAGCGCTCGGCCTATATTATAAGCAAAAGAGTAAATGAGGGTTTGGCGTTTATTACTGGCTAATTGCAATGAGCTGGCTATGCCACCACACATTGCAATGCAATGGCCGCTGCCAATTAGGCCCATAAAAAAAGCACTGACAAAAATAGGGTCAATCATTACTTTTGTTATGCTGCTCTTTGTCATCTTCAAACAAGATACTATGGCCTTGTTTATTTAAATCAGAAAATTGCTCGCCTTTTACTGCCCAAAAAAATACTCCTATAGCTATTAGTACAAATAAAATAGCGATAGGAACTAAAATGTAAATTATGCTCATAACTTTAACAGCCTTAATGAGTTGCATATCACAATAATTGAGCTGGTCGACATACCAATAACAGCCATCCAAGGCGCTACCAGCCCCATTGCAGCTAACGGTAATATTGAGCCATTATACAATAAAGACAAAGTTAAGTTTTGTTTAATAATACGCCTAGTTTTTTTGGCAACTATTAATAGGTGCTCGATTGAGGCTAAATCGCTATTGAGCAAAACCACATCGGCGCTATTTTTTGAAATATCGGCCCCAGTTTCCATGGCGATTGATAAGTGCGCGCTGGCAAATACTGGGCTGTCGTTTACCCCATCACCTACCATGGCAACCACTTCACCTTGTGTTGACCATTGCTCAACCGCTGTTTGTTTGTCTTTAGGGCTACAGCCCGATTGCACGCTGTGTAATTTAAGTTTTTTAGCTATACGTTGCCCCGCATCAGACGCATCGCCAGTAAGCATATGACACGTTAACTTATGTGTGTGTAGAGCGTTAATTAACGTACTCGCATCATCTTTTATTTTATCGACAAAGTAAAAACGGGCAATAGGTTGCTGATTAATATACAAAGTTGCTTGCGCGTTAGTTTTTTTACTATTAAACCAGCCACTTTTACCAATAGCATAATGGGTGTCGTTATGCTGTGCACTGATCCCTTTGCCCGGATGTAATTGAATGTCGTTAAGTTTATGCCCTGGTACTTTATATTGGCTAAACGCACGGGCAATTGGGTGCTCTGAATAGCTCTCTAGTTGGGCTGCAATCTCAAGCACTTGGTTTTTAGTGTACTCTTCACTGAGTATATCGACCGCATCTAAGCTAAAGCGTCCTTGGGTTAGCGTGCCGGTTTTATCAAATGCGAATAAAGTGATTTTAGATAAAGTTTCGAGCACATGCGCTTGTTTTATTAAAATACCTTTACGAGTAAGGTTGGCTACCGAACAGGTTAATGCGGTTGGAATAGCTAAGCTTAGCGCGCAAGGACAAGTAGCCACGAGTACAGAAATAGTGATCCAAAATGCTTGCTCAGGGGCAATTTGATACCAGCCAAATGCCGTTATCGATGCAAATATAAGTAACACGGCTACAAACCATTGGGCAACTTTATCTGTAATTTCTACTAGTTTAGGGCGTTTGCTAAGTGCATTGTGTTGTAGGCGAATTATTTGATTTAGCAGCGTGCTTTGACCTATTTTATTGATTTTTATTTCAATAATACCGTCATGATTGACTGTGCCGGCGTAAACACTGTGATTAATAAACTTATTAACCGGCAGGTGCTCTCCGGTCATCATTGATTCATCAACGCTGGTTTTACCTTTAATTAAAATTCCATCGGCAGGAATGGTTTCGCCGGCTTTAATTAGAATAATATCATTTAATTTAAGCTTTTTAGCGGCAATAATATGTTCTTGCCCATTTGCATCGAGAGTACGGGCGGTTAGTGGCAATAACTTTTGTAAGTTAGCTGTAAATTCACTGGCTTTTAATCGTGCTCTAAATTCTAGATATTTACCTAATAATAATAAAAAGGTGAACATACATACCGATTCAAAGTACACCTCGCCAACATTCATAATTGTGGCGTAAGAACTTGCGCCGTAAGCACCAAAAATAGCCAGCGAGACGGGTAAGTCCATATTAAGCTGTTTTGCTTTTAAACCATTAATGGCATTACTTAAAAAGGGCAGTGCGCTATATAAAATAACCGGAGAAGCTAAAACGAGGCTGATCCACCTAAAGTATTCCTCAAAATTACTGTCCATACCGGAGAACATGCCAAAGTACATAGCAAAGGCAAACATCATCACTTGCATGGTCATTAAACCGGCTACACCTAAGCGGCGAATATAGGCTTTTGCGGTTTGCTGTTTTTGCTGTGCTTCTAAGTCGGACTGAAACGGATAGGCTTTATAGCCAATTTTAGCAAGGCTAGTAATAATTTCGCTCAATGGGGTGGCGGTTTTATCCCATTGCACCATAGCGCGGTTAGTTGAGGTATTAACATCAACACGCTTTACTGTTTTTAAACTAAGTAATTGCTTTTCTATAAGCCATGCACAAGCTGCGCAGGTTATACCTTCTACGCTGAGCAATACTTCTGAGAAGTTGTCATTGGTCGTTATAAATTCGTCTTGAATATCTTCATTGTCGTAGCTTTTAATAAAGGCGAGTTGCTCTGGTACTAACTGCTCTACTTTACCAGCTTGAACGGTACGATATTTATAATAGTCGGTCATACCTTGATCAATAATGTTTTGCGCAACGGCTTGGCAGCCAATGCAACACATTGGCTGAGATTTATTATCAATTACTACGTGTGCGCTAAACCCGTTAGGTACACTTTCAAGGCAATGAAAGCAATTTATAGACATACTAAATACTACTTATAATTAGGTGTAACTAAAACAGCAAGGGTGGTTGGTAAGGTAATGTTTTCTTTTAACTTCCAGCTACCATCAATAGGCTCAATAAATACCGAATAAGCACCGTCGGTAAACCCGTCAAGTAATGCGGTAAATTCTTGATTAGCATTAGGCGTTAGCGTGGCTTCAAAGTCATGCGCTTTAATTGTACGATGATAAAACGACAGTTTTAATGCATGTATGTTGCTTGTATCGCCTTTGGTAAATTTAAAACCAACGCGCTCACTGGTAACATTCAGCTCGCCATGTAAGTATAAAGCTTTTGCCTTATCAAACTTAGTAAGCTCTAAGTTAATTGCTTTGCCTTTTTTATAGTAGTCATCTACCACCATATCAGGGCCATTGCCTATGGCGGTAAAGAATAAGCTAATGCAGCCAATAATTGCAGCAGAGGGAAAAAAGATTAAAAACCAAGGCCAAAAATTTTTATACCACGGAGTAGGTTGCATAGTTACTCTAAAATAAAATGAAGATGCGGCTATACTATAATAAATATTTGTAAAAGACTAAAAAAAAGCCTCCGAGTGGAGGCTTTTTTGATCTGGATTAATCTATTGAATTTAAAAGATTAAATATTCGTTAACGGTGTAACTATTTAGCTTGAGATAAGCTGTAAACGTAAGCCGTTAGTAGGTGTATTTTATCTTCACCTAAAATATCTTTCCACGCTGGCATTACACCGGCACGACCATGGTTAAGTGTTTCTTCAACAGCACGTTGAGAACCACCATATAACCAAACGTTGTCGGTTAGGTTAGGTGCACCAAAGGGTAAGTTGTGTGCAACAGAGCCTTTACCGTCAGCACCATGACATGCAGCACACATAGCCCACTTAGCTTCGCCGGCAGCAGCGTCTTTTTGGTTTACAGTACGACCTGAAAGGCTAAGTACATGAGCGGTCATTTCTTTAACGCCTTGCTCACCTAATGCAGCACCCCAAGGTGGCATTGCTGCTATACGCCCGTAAAGTAATGTTTCTTTAATTTTATCGGGTGTGCCGCCATATAACCAATCATTATCAGTTAGGTTAGGAAAGCCAGTACCACCACGTGCGTCAGAACCATGACACTGAGAACAGTTTTGTGCAAAAAGACGTTGGCCAATTTCAATTGCTAGCTGACCCTGTGTCTCGGCATGTTTTTCACCATTTTCAAGTGCAACTTGCTGTGCTGCGTCACCTTCAAATTTAGATTCAACCAATTTTACTACAGGTATTTGTGCCAGTTCATTAAAAATAGGACCAAAACGTGCATCTGCAACGCGGTACTCAGCGTCCAGTTTTACAAAGCGACCTTCTTCTTTAGCAAGTTCTACTGCTTCTTTAGACTCAGCCAAAGAAGTAATACCTTGGTTAGAACTAGTCCACTTACCTAACCCTTCCCAGTTACCTAAACCTGGGTAAGCTGCTAAGTAATAAACAGACCAAATAAATGTTGCAAAGAACATGTAAGTCCACCACTTAGGTAGTGGATTATTTAGCTCTTCAATTCCATCATATACATGTCCGCAGCTTTCACCTTCAGGTACACCAGCGTAGTTTTTTAAATTCCACACGAGTAAACCAAACAAAATGAACAAACATGATAGGGTTAATACAATAACCCAAATACTCCAAAAGCTAGTCATTTCTCAGACCCCTTTTCCTCGTTAGAGAGCGTATTGTTGTGTTTTTTTTCATCTTCGAAAATAACATTAGCAGCGTCTTTAAAACGTGTTTTACTACGTTTGCTGTATGCCCAAGCAACAATCACAATAAATAGTACTAAAATTACCAGAGTTAAAATGCCTCTGTATGTCCCATAATCCATAATTAGTTACTTCAAGTGGGTGCCAAGCTGTTGCAAATAAGCGATAAGGGCTTGCATTTCTGTTGCACCTTTACCGTCATTCATTGCATCAACTTTGGCAACATCAGCGATTAATTCTTCATCACTACCGTAACCTAAACCATCGTAACGGTCGGTACGGCTATCGATTCCAAATGTGTCACGGAAAATTTTAAGTTTATTCAAAGTCAAGCTTGTATCAAGCGTATTCTCTGCTAACCAAGGAAAGCCTGGCATGTTCGACTCAGGAACCACAGCACGTGGGTCAACTAAGTGAGCATAATGCCAGTCATCCGAATAACGTTTGCCTACACGAGCTAAGTCAGGACCAGTACGTTTAGAACCCCAAAGGAAAGGGTGATCCCAAACAGATTCACCAGCAACCGAATAGTGGCCATAACGCTCAACTTCGTCACGAAAAGGGCGGATCATTTGTGAGTGACAGTTAGAACAACCCTCACGTACATATAGATCTCGGCCTTCCATTTCAAGTGCCGTTAACGGACGTAGTCCGTCAACTGGTTTAGTTGTATCGTCTTGAAACATTAGCGGAGTAATTTCAACTAATGCACCAAAGCTAATTGCGAAAACGGTCAAGATAGCCATAAGGCCAATGTTTTTTTCGACTATTTCGTGTTTGTTTTGTGAATTTTTATTGCTCATTATCTCACTCCGTTATGCTAATTGTGCTTGTTCGTCTAATTGCAGCGAATCATTCTTCGCTGCCACTGTACGATAAACGTTATAAGCCATAACTAGCATACCTACTACGATGAACACACCACCAATAAAGCGTATAACATAGAAAGGATGAGACGCCTCTAAAGACTGTACAAAGCTATACATTAATGTGCCATCAGAGTTAACTGCACGCCACATTAGACCTTGCATTACACCTGAGATCCACATTGCTACTATGTATAAAACAACACCAACAGTGTGTAACCAAAAATGTGTGTTAATTAATTTAACGCTGTACATACGACCTTGCGAGAATAGCGCAGGGATTAAGTGGTAAATAGCGCCGATAGATATCATTGCAACCCAACCTAATGCACCTGAGTGAACGTGTCCTACAGTCCAGTCGGTGTAATGAGAAAGCGCGTTTACAGATTTAATTGCCATCATTGGGCCTTCAAACGTTGACATACCGTAAAAAGATAATGAAACAACTAAGAAACGTAAAACAGGGTCAGTACGAAGCTTATGCCATGCACCAGACAACGTCATAATACCGTTAATCATGCCACCCCAAGATGGAACGAATAGGATAATAGACATAACCATGCCTAAACTTTGCGTCCAATCAGGAAGCGCAGTGTAGTGAAGGTGATGAGGACCTGCCCAAATATAAAGCGAAATAAGCGCCCAAAAGTGAACCACTGATAAGCGGTAAGAGTAAACCGGACGGCCTGCTTGTTTTGGTACAAAGTAATACATCATACCTAAAAAGCCAGCTGTTAATAAAAAGCCAACGGCATTGTGTCCGTACCACCACTGTACCATTGCATCAACTGCACCAGCATAAATGGAATACGATTTAGTTAACGACACAGGTACAGCCATACTGTTTACAATATGAAGTACAGCAACCGTAATGATAAAGCCAGCATAGAACCAGTTAGCTACATATATATGAGACACTTTACGCTTTGCGATTGTGCCCATAAATACTACGGCATAAGTTACCCATACAACGGCTATTAAAATATCAATTGGCCACTCAAGTTCTGCATATTCTTTAGAACTTGTAATACCCAAAGGTAGTGTAATAACAGCAAGCACAATAACAAGCTGCCAACCCCAAAAGGTAAAAGCTGCTAATTTATCTGAAAGAAGGCGCGTTTGACAGGTACGTTGAACGACGTAATAAGACGTCGCAAAAAGTGCACTTGTACCAAATGCGAAAATAACTGCGTTCGTGTGTAACGGACGAAGTCGAGAGTATGTTAACCATGGTGTATCAAAGTTAAGTGCTGGCCAAGCTAGTTGGGCAGCAATCAGAACCCCAATACTCATGCCAACGATGCCCCAAATCACTGTCATAATAGCGAATTGGCGTACAACTTTATAGTTGTACTCAGTGTGTGATGCTACTGTCTGGCTCATTTTCTGGCTTCCGCTGCAATAAATGCGTTTAGAAATGAATTACCCACCTAAAAAAAGTGGGGCCTACTATTACTTCACAAGCTTGCCATCTAAAACATTAAAAATGCGATTATTTTAGAAAACAGACTCGAGAAACCCTTATTTTTTTGCGGTTGAAATGATAAAATTTTTGGCTTAAAAAAGATAGGTCAATTACATAATATTATGACATCAATCAAACTTTACTAGCTTGCTGTTTACTTTTTGAGGTGAATTGTACGTTATTTGTAATAAAAGTGTGATTTGACCTTGTGACTATTAAATTAGTGCCAGCCATTATTTTTTGGATTGTGAGTACCTGCCACATGTATATATATAGAGTATGTTTGTTTTTTTTACTAATTTTTTTAGTTGCGTGTGATTATTCAAAAACCAGCGATACACAACAATTAAAAAACCTTGCTTGCGAAGCCGGTTTAGCCTGTACTTTTCCAAATGGCGTTAAAGTGTGGCTTAGCGATGGTGATTTATCCCCCGAAACACCATTCTCCATATTTGCCGAGTTACCTAAAGGGCATGTTATTACGAATGCAAAACTTGAAGGCGTAACTATGTATATGGGGTATATTCCTCAGCAATTTAAGCGCCATGGCAACACTTGGCAAAGTGAAACTATGGTAGGTATTTGCGCTGAAAAAAATATGCTGTGGAAATTAATCCTTAACGTAACCGATGAGGTAACACAGCAAAGCAACTCGGTATATTATTATTTTTACGTTACTTACTAAACATGCCATTGCTTATATTGCTTATTAAGTAGCTCGCTTAATTTGCAGCAGGGAGATAAGCATTCTGGTTGAGATCAGTTTAGTTGTGCTTACTCTCTTTAAGTTAAGCGTTACTTTTTATTTCTTGGCGCAGAAAAGCTAAATCCGCAGAGGGTTAGCTTTAGCGCAAGAAGATTAAGCCTACAATAAGAGTACTTCGTACACTCACATCATTTTAGCTAGCACTTAGCACTCCTGCCTTTTGTAATTTTTACTTTCTCTTTTTAATTTCGAAAAATGCATCAATGGTATTTGGTTAATTAAGTGTACTACTAGGTTTGAGGCAATCATTGCTTCATTAAATTGGTGAATAATTTACTTGTTTAATCTTGGCTGAATAAAAAATCTCTCCTTTAAAAGCTATATATGCGTTAAATCAGACTAATTAATAACTCAAAGCGCATAAATATAGTTATCAATTAACATCTAGTTTTACGGTTTTAATAACCTACTGTGATTAACTTGTTAAATTACCGGTTAAAGGTACATTGTTGAGTTAATTACATTTAATTACAAAGTCCATTAGTTTGATTTCACCTGTGCTTTTAATGTAGCGCAATGCATTTAGTGTATTGATTTTGAAGTGTATTTATTAATTAACAAGGAAACATAGTGTAACGTTTGTACCTTTTTTGGGTGTTGTGTTTTTCGGTTGGTTTTTAATTAGCCTTTCGTTAAGTTTTTGTTCAGTTAATCACGCCTAAGTTGCTGTTTTCTGACTCACAATTCTTATAAAAGTGAGCATTACCATTTAGGTAAATTTTCAACAAGTAGGGTTCATCCATGAAAAAATCAACTCTTGGCTTAGCGGTTATCGCTGCTATTCCAATGTTCTCAAGTGTGCAAGTTTTAGCGGCTGACGAAGCGGCAAAGTCAATTGAAAAAATTCAAGTAACAGGCTCTCGTATTAACCGTACAGATATGGAAACGGCTAGCCCTATTACAGTTATAGGCGATGACTTTATTGCAAAAAGTGGTTACACATCAGTTGCAGACGTGCTTTCTAATCAACCATCAGCGGCAGGGATGAGCTTAGGTGGTTCGAGTAATAATGGTTCAGGTGGTACTGCTACTGTAAACCTACGTGGTATGGGCTCTCAGCGTACTCTAGTATTATTAAATGGTCGTCGTATGGTTTCATCTGGAACCGGTGCAGATTCTTCTGTTGATTTAAATACGATTCCAGTTGCAATGATTAAGTCTATTGAAATTTTAAAAGATGGTGCTTCTGCAGTATACGGTTCAGATGCTATCGCTGGTGTTGTTAATATAATAACCAAGAAAGACTTTGAAGGTTCAGAAGTTAATGTAGAAGGTAGCCGCACTACAAAAGGTGATGGCAATAACTACGGTGTAAGTTTATTACACGGAATGCAAATTGCTGAAGGTAATTTAGTTGTAGGTGCGCAGTATTCAAGCCGCGGCGAAATAATCCAATCAGACAGAAGCTTTGTAGAGCCAGGTCAATCATCATTTATTCCAGAGGGAACACTTGGTGGTAAAATGCCAGATGGAAATGGTGGTTTTATAGACCGTAATAAAGGCTATGATTATACGACTTCTAGCTATGCACAAACACCAAACGACTTGTACAGTATTTTTACTAGCTTTGATAAAGAGTTAGACTCAGATACAACATTTAATGTTGATTTGATGTATACGCGTCGTGATTCGACTCAACAGCTTGCACCACAACCAGCAAATATTGATTTAAAAACAGCTAATTTAGATGCTGCTTATACAAGTGCTTTTGTAGATGGTAAGGGTGCTCTTGCAGATACCTTAGAGTATCGTCGCAGAATGGTTGATGCAGGTCCTCGTATTTATGAGCAAAAAACCGATACCTACAGAGCGTCTGTTGCATTAGCGGGTACGTTAGATAACGACGCTAGCTGGGATGTAAGTGCTACTTATGGCCGTAATGATTCTAAAGATAAAGTTCAAAACTCTATCCATGCAAGCAATGTTGAGCAAAGCATTTATGCTAATCAAGCGCTTTGGTTTGCTGGCGATGCATTAAATCGCGATATGTTAGTGTCAGATGGTGCAATTTACACTGAGTCAAATGAAGGTGGTAACGAGCAGTTTATTCTAGCTGCAGGTTACAGTGCACTAACAGATAACGATATTGGTTATGCAATTGGTGTTGAAAACAGATTTGAAAGTGGTTATTACACTCCAGATATGATCACTCAACGCGGTGAAAGTACAGCGGCACAACAAGATCCAACTGAAGGTGATTACTCAGTACAGTCTGTGTATTTTGAAGCGTCTATGCCAGTGCTTGAGTCAGTAACAATTGAAGGTGCTGCACGTTACGATAACTACTCAACGTTTGGTGGTGCAACAACGTGGAAGCTTGGTGCAACTTGGAACGTAACAGATGAGTTTATGGTTCGCTCTGTATTAGCGACTGGCTTTAGAGCACCTAATGTTGCTGAGCTTTTTGGTGGTAACTCAGGCTCTTTCGATTACCTAGAAGATCCATGGGGTAATGAGCAAGACCCTCAAATCGAAGTAAATTACACCAGTGACAAAAACCTTAAAGCAGAAGAAAGTAAGTCATTTACTTTTGGTATGGTATGGGAAATTACTGATGGCTTATCAAGCACCATGGATTACTGGAAGTTTGATATAACTGATGCAATTACGCGTCTAGACGTTCAGAACGAAATGAGAAATTGTTTTGCTGGTACGCTTGAGTCATGTTCATCAATCAATATTACATCAACAGGTGATTTATCAAATATGAGTTCAGCATTAACAAATGTTGGCTCGCAAAAAACATCTGGTGTTGATTGGAATATCTCATACAAAGCAGATAACTATGCTATCAACCTTGATACAACATACTTAATCGAATTTGAACAAGATGATATTGATTACACAGGCACTATCGATGGCAATATCGGTGGCTATGCTAAAATCAAATCAAATCTATCTGTAAATTACGATGTAAGCGAAGCTTTAAGCTTTCTTTATAATGCAAGATTCGTTAAAGGAATGGATGGCGAGTATTACGGTGACTTCTTTAGCACTGACAATACTGTTTATCATGATATTTCTATGAGCTACAGCGTAAGTGATGATTTACGCATTACTGGTGGTATGAATAATATCTTTGATAAAGAGCCTGAGTCTGTATTAGGTGGTAATGATATGGGAACAGTTCCTGAGATATACGATGTAATTGGTTCGCGTATTTTTGCGAGTGTTAATTTTAAATTTTAATTAGCAGAATAAATATTTTAAGGCCTAGTTTTTACTAGGCCTTTTTTATTGAACAAAATACTTCAGGCAAGTACACTAAGGAGCTATATTACAAGGAGATTTAATTGTTAAAGCAAGATGAGAATTTATCTTTTATTATTGAACCGCAGCTGGGCCAACGCTCAGAGCAACGCCTTGATTTATACTTTTCTATTCCCAACGAAATGGGCGTGAATGCACAAACCCTTAGTGAAGAATCCTATTTTAATAATCAATTTAAATCTTATTTAGCTTATAACGCCAATAATATTCACCTACCGCTAGTGCGAAGCCGTTTTGTAAGTAAAAACAAAGGTGAGCAGCGAGATTACCGACAAAACCTCAATTTGTATTGTTATCAGGTGCGCTTGGCTATTGATGCAGATATTAAAGAAACCCTCAAAATAGAAGACCCTGATGAATTTTATCAACGGGCGGGTGAGCTGTGCGAGCAAAGTCAAAGCTTATTAAGAAAACTAAGACGTTATACCCCTGAAGATGAAAAGCTAATTTCATTTTACACCAATGCCGATAACTACCTTAGTTGGCAAATAGAACAGTCGTTTTTAAAACTGCTTGATGAAGGACCACGCAGTAGTGACTATGCAAAAGAGCGCAACGACTTAGTTAACTTTTGTAAGTCAGAAAGCAGCTATCGCGAAGAGCAACAATATAATTCAGAATCAACCCTTAAAGATGCAAACCGCATTACTAATAAAATGCGGTTATTGCAGCGTTTAATTGAACATGGTGTAATTTTAAACCGCCAAACTCGCTACCTTAATAGTTATTTAAAACGTTTAGTTAAGGGCTCGGTAACCGCTGTAATTATGGCGTTAGTGATGATAGTTATACTCAACGCACGCGCAACTTTTACAGAAGTTACAGCAACATTAATCTTAATATTGGGGCTTATTTATGGCCTTCGCGAAATATTTAAAGAAGATATAACCCGAATTATTTGGCGCTCTATTGTACGTGGGCGGCCTAAGTGGCGGTTTGTTTTTAAAAATAGCGTGACCAAAGACAAAGTTGCGAGCCAGCTTATTTGGTTAGAATATACGCGCTTTAAAAATATTCCAAAAGAAGTCCGTGCTATTTTCTCCAAACGCCGGCAACAAAATAAGCTCGCTGCACAGTGGTTACACTTTGCAAGCGAAACACGTGTAAATGCCCGAGAGTTTTTACCAGGTTACGATAGTTTGCATCAAACACTGCAGTTTAGCCTTGCGCCGTTTTCTCGCTATCTTAAAAAAGGTGAGGGTAAGTTATATCATCTTGAGAGTAATAAGATTTCTAAGCAGGCTGTAGAGCGGCGTTATCAATTAAATATGGTATTAGTGCTAACCGAGCGAGATAAAAAGCTGTATCAGCGTTATAAAATAACCATGAACCGCAGTAAAATAGTTAATATTGAACTTATTTACTCAGATGACGGTACTAAGCAGGAATAACAAAGGCTGTAACCGGTTACATCCCATGTTATTCCTCTAAAGGGTTAGCGTTAGTTGTTTGCTAACCCTTTTTTGGTAAATAAAGTTACCTTGTTTGATACGAGTATAATTTCGATATTTTTCGCATCGTCACCCCAAACGCAGTTGGTATGCAGTGTTTTTTCTACGCAGTTATCAGCGCTTCCTAAAAAAACTTCAACTTCTGATTTATCCATACCAATTTTTATTTTTTCGTAGTTCTCAACATTTACTTTAGAACACGCCGCTAGGCTTAGCGTTGCTGCAATAATCAGGAGTTTTTTCATTGTTATTTCCTATGTGTTAAATAACATCATACTAATGTTTGAATTTTCTAATTTGGACGATCATTCCCATTCTAGGGTGATCAAAATAGTGTATTTCTTCACTTATTACTCGTCTGAATTGTGAAAAACGAGCTGCTTCTATTTCACCACTATCGCGCTTTTGGCTAATATCGAAATTAGCCGTTATGTATAAATAATGGCGTAAATGTATTTTAAATAAACCGTCGAGTTCCCACTTCATAGTGGGTTCTTTAGGTGCATTAAAAAAAGAATTTTGCGAGTTAACTAAGCTAACAAAGTCTGGGTTTGCATAACTTGGTGCGCTTTGCTCTGCACTTTTAATGTGCTCGCCGGCGATTAAATGCATGCTAGGTGCACGCGACTTGCTTGCCCCCTCAAAACGCCAGCCAGTATGTAATAGTGGCGTTAACCCTTTGCGCTCTAGGGCTTGGCGTTGGCTGTTAAATTGCAGCTGTGTTGGTGCTAAAATGTATGTTTGCTGCATTGTATCTTGTGCAGCTACAAGCGGTGTTACCGGTAGCTGATCGTAACTTTTTAAATAATCAATACTATTATCACACACGCCAGATTGCTGTTTTGAGTTAACTAAAGAATCAGTAAAAGAGCGTTTTTCAAAGCGTGTATCGCCATCAATACACGCTTGCATAGCTTGCTCAGTGTAAAGTGGGGTGAGTAAATCAAGTGTGTTTTTATCTTCAATAGCTGGTTTTTTAAGGCTAAAGTCTTCTTGTAAGTACGGAGCAGGGCGTTGTTTAAATACCAGTACTTCTACTTCAAACCAGCGCTCAGCAATTGCGGTGCTGCTAAATAAGCAGCATAAAATAATAAGCGATTTTTTTAGCAACATTAATGGCTAACCTTTTTTTCGAAATCTGCAAGCATTGCAGTGACCATTTTCAAGCGTTCGCGGGCATTTGCCTCACTAATAACAAAGCGCAGTTTATTTGCGCCATCCATTTTGTACACGCGCGGTGCACTTTGTATCAAGCCTATGATGAAGCTAGGATTAACCTTAGTGTTTTGGCTAAATTCAAAGTAACCACCTTTCGGGTTTGCCTCAATTTTTGTTATACCTAAATCACTTGCTCGCATTTTTAATTGCTGCAGGCTAAAGAGGTTTTTAGCCGCGTCGGGTAATAAGCCAAAGCGGTCGATTAATTCTACCTGCAATTCGTCCATATCGGCAACATTAGCACAACTAGCAACGCGCTTGTACATACCTAAACGTGCGTTCACATCGTAAATATAATCATCGGGTAATAAAGCCGGTAGCTTTAAGTCTACCTCAGTTTGTTTTTGCAAGAGGTTTTCAAGGGTGGGCTCTTTGCCTTCTCGCAATGCTTTTACTGCTTGTTCAAGCATTTCCATGTATAAGCTAAAGCCAATGGTTTGCATTTGTCCTGATTGATCATCACCTAAAAGCTCACCCGCACCACGAATTTCTAAATCGTGGGTTGCTAGTGCAAAACCTGCGCCTAAGTCTTCTAATGACTCTATTGCTTGTAAGCGTTTGCTTGCATCTTTAGAAAGAGCTTTAGGATCGCCTGTTAATAAGTAGGCATAAGCTTGGTGATGGCTGCGACCAACACGTCCACGTAATTGATGTAACTGCGCTAAACCTAGTTTGTCGGCTCTATCCATAATTATGGTGTTAGCAGTTGGTATGTCAATACCGGTTTCTATTATAGTGGTACACACTAATACGTTGTATTTTTGGTGGTAAAAGTCAGCCATTATTTGCTCAAGCTCTTGCTCGCGCATTTGCCCATGTGCACTGGTTACGCTTGCCTCGGGCACCCATTCACTTATTTCTTGTGCTACGCGCTCAATTGTCTCTACGTTATTATGTAAAAAGTAAACTTGGCCACCGCGTTTAATTTCTCGCAGTACCGCTTCACGTATTAATTCTACATCGCGTTGGCGCACAAAGGTTTTTACTGCTAAACGCTTTGCAGGTGGAGTGGCAATAATAGATAAGTCGCGCATACCGCTCATGGCCATATTTAAGGTACGCGGGATAGGCGTTGCAGTTAAAGTGAGTATGTCGACATCGGCGCGTAGCGCTTTAATCTTCTCCTTTTGGCGCACCCCAAAGCGATGTTCTTCATCAACAATTAATAAGCCTAAATCGTTAAATATAATATCAGCCTGGATCAGCTTATGAGTACCAATGACAATATCGAGCTTGCCGTTGGCCATTTTTTCAAGCGTGTCTTTTTGCTCTTTAGGTGAGTTAAAACGCGACAATACACCTACCTCAATAGGAAAGTCGGCAAAACGGTCTTTAAAGTTTTCAAAGTGTTGTTGGGCAAGTAATGTTGTAGGCACCAAAATAGCTACTTGTTTGTTATCGTTAACAGCTACAAATGCGGCGCGCATGGCGACTTCGGTTTTACCAAAGCCTACATCGCCACACACTAAACGGTCCATGGCTTGTTTTGATTGCATATCGCCTAATACGGCTTCAATGGCATTGCGTTGATCGTCGGTTTCTTCAAACGGGAAGCTGTCGCTAAATTGGCGATAAGCTGGGGCATCGAGGGTAAATTTATTCCCTGGTTTTGCTTGGCGCTGAGCGTAAATATCAAGTAACTCAGCGGCTACATCGCGCACTTTTTCAGCAGCACGTTTTTTAGCTTTGTCCCATGCATCTGAGCCAAGTTTATGCAGTGGTGCACTAGCTTCTTCGCCGCCCGAATAACGGCTGAGCATATGCAGCGCCGAAACCGGTACATACAGTTTTGCTTCACTGGCGTAAGTAATGGTAACAAATTCGGTGATAATGCCTGCGGCATCTATGGTTTGTAAACCTTGATAGCGACCAACGCCGTGATCAAGATGTACAATAGGTTGGCCTTCTTTAAGCTCGGCTAAGTTACGAATTAGCGCATCTTGGCTGGCTTGGTATTTATGCTTACGGCGACGGCGCTGCGATACTTTTATGCCAAGCAGTTCTTGTTCGGTGATTATAGATAAACTAGGTTTAGTACCTAATACAACACTTTGCTCTAGTGGGCTAACAATTAAGCCAACATCGCTTTGGCTTTTTGTAAACTGCTCAAAACTAGTAAATTCTTTAAACTTTAAGCCGCTGGGTTTTAATACTCCCAGTAATGACTCGCGCCGGCCATCCGATTCTACGCTAAGTAAAATACGGCCTTTTTGCTTTTTTTGCGCCGCCACATAGTTTATAAACGCACCGTAAGGTTCGCTTTGTTTATGATCAATGCGAATAACAGGTAATTCACTAACGGTTAAATTTTTATTGCCGGCTTTAGTACCCAACTTTGCTTGAGATAAGCGAATACGCGCATAGTTACTTAAATTAGCAAACAATTCATTAATGGGTTGATACAGTGCGCTGGGCTCTAATAATGGACGCAGTGGGTCTACGCGGCGGTTTTCATAACGCACGTTTACATCATGCCAAAAATTATCGGCGGCATGTTCTAAATCACCAAGCTGCATTACCGTTGTGGTTTCAGGTAGGTAATCAAAAATAGTGGCCAGTTGCTCAAAAAACAGCGGCATATAATATTCTATACCGGCAGGCCAATTACCTTTACTCACTTGCATGTAAACAGAGTCTTGCTGCGCGCTGGCACCAAACTTTTCACGATACGCTATTCTAAAGCGTTCAATATCGGCTTCGTTAGTGGGGAATTCGTGTGCCGGGAGTAGTTCAATTTTATCTACTTTTTCATCCGAGCGCTGGGTTTCAACATCAAATAAACGAATGCTGTCGAGCTCGTCGTCAAAAAAGTCGAGCCTAAAAGGATGCGGGCTGCCCATAGGGTATAAGTCGACAATAGAGCCGCGAATGGCGTACTCGCCGTGCTCCATTACTTGCTGTACGTTTAAATAACCTGCTTGTTCTAAATTATTTCTAAAATTATGAGTATCGAGTTTATCGCCCACTTTAAAGTTAATTGTGGACCCATAAATAAACGAAGCCGGGGCGGTGCGCAGCATTAAGGTAGAAACAGGTACAATTAATACACTTTGTTGCTCATTTTTGAGCGTATTTAAAGTGGCTAACCGGGCAGAAATAATATCTTGATGAGGAGAAAAATGGTCGTAAGGCAGGGTTTCCCAGTCAGGAAATATCATTACCGGGTTGTCGGGCAATAAATACTCTAGCTCGGTTTCAAGGCGCAGGGCGCTTGGCGTGTCTGGGGTTACAATTAATACTAAATTGTCTTGTTGTTTTACACCCTCAGCAATAGCAATGCTTAAACCGCTGCCGCTAAGTTGCCCCCATTGAATTTTATCTTTTTGAGATTTCACCCAAGGCAAGGCTGCCCATTGCTCAAACGCCATTTATTACTCCATTTATAAATTGGCCCTAATTTATTATGTAATAAGGGCCAAGTAATTTTATTTAATCGCGGTAAATTTTTGTTAAGTCTTGGTAGTGATCAATTCTGCGGTCGCGTAAATACGGCCAAATACGTCTTACGTTTTCGCTGCGCTGTTGATCAAGCTCAATTACTAAAATTTGCTCGTCAGTATTATTAGCCTCAGCAAGTAATTCACCTTGTGGCCCTGCAATAAAAGAGTTCCCCCAAAATTGAATCCCTTCGCTTTGCTCACTTGGGTCTTGCTCGACTCCAACGCGGTTACAACTAATTACCGGTACACCATTGGCAATCGCATGGGCGCGCTGGCTAATAACCCACGCATCTTTTTGGCGGGTTTGTTCATCGCTATCATCACGCGGATCCCAGCCTATTGCAGTTGGATAAATAAGTAGCTCAGCACCGGCCATTGCCATTAAGCGTGCAGCTTCAGGAAACCACTGATCCCAACATACTAATACGCCCAATTTACCTACTGAGGTTTGAATTGGCTCAAAGCCTAAATCGCCTGGAGTAAAGTAAAATTTTTCGTAAAAACCAGGGTCATCGGGAATATGCATTTTACGGTATTTACCGGCAATACTGCCGTCATTTTCAAGTACTACAGCGGTATTGTGATAAAGGCCGGTAGCACGTTTTTCAAATAACGACGCCACAATTACAATGCTTAACTCTTTTGCCAGCTCACCTAAAGTATGCGTGCTTGGGCCTGGAATGGTTTCGGCTAAATCAAACACGTCTACATCTTCGGTTTGGCAAAAGTACAGGCTACGGTGTAGCTCTTGCAGCACAACTAATTTAGCGCCTTTGCTGGCTGCTTCACGAATTGCGGCAATCGACTTTGCCATATTTTGCTCAGCATTATCGCTATTGCTTTGTTGTACGAGTGCAACGGTTAATTTTGCAGGGCTGGTCATTGAGCTGCTCCAGTTAAAAATCCACGTGGGAGTTGCATTGTTATACAGTGCAAACTGCCAAATTGTTCAATAATAGGTAGGCAATTAATGCCCACTATTGTGTGCTCTGGGTACGCTTGTTGAATTTGCGCTAAGGCGAGCTTATCGCTTACATCATCGTACGTTGGTACTAATACCGTATTATTAATAATTAAGTAGTTAGCATAGGTGGCAGGCAAACGTGTTTGCTCATCGTCATACACTGCTTTGGGCCAAGGTAAGGCAATTAAATTATATGGGGTGTTATCGGTAGTTTTAAAGCCTTGAAGCTGTTTTTCCATCGCATGCAGCGCGTTGTAATGCTCATCGGTTTTATCGTCGCACTGTACATAAACAAGAGTATTGTTTGGTGCAAAGCGAACTAGCGTGTCTATGTGGCTGTCGGTGTCGTCGCCCGCTAAATAACCATGGTCAACCCATAAAAAGTCAGT
Source organism: Pseudoalteromonas sp. 120-MNA-CIBAN-0494 (assembly GCF_040308885.1). Lineage (NCBI taxonomy): Bacteria > Pseudomonadati > Pseudomonadota > Gammaproteobacteria > Alteromonadales > Pseudoalteromonadaceae > Pseudoalteromonas > Pseudoalteromonas sp. 120-MNA-CIBAN-0494. The sequence continues at coordinate 17,546 of NZ_JBEOOE010000013.1, read as the reverse complement.
TGCTCCTAAGTGCTGTTTTAATAGTGTTGCAATGTCACTTGGGGTTAAATTTGGGTTGCGGTTTTTATTGAGCAAACATTCACTGGTAGTAAGTAGTACGCCGTGTTCGTTTATTTCAATGCCACCGCCTTCAAGCACCATATCTACTGCTTGGTAGTCATTATTTGTATCGCTAAGCTCATTGACTAAAACACGGTTTATTTGATTATCTAAATTACTTGCAAATTTATTGCCCCAACCGTTAAAGGTAAAATCATACACTTTAAGCTGATTAGGGTTATTTATAGCGGCGCAAGTAAGGGGGCCGTGATCGCGTGCCCATGTATCATTTGTTGGTGTAACTACAAAGTGAACACAGTTTAAGGGGACGTTGGCGGCGTGCAATAGCGCAATAACATGCTCTTTTACAGGCTCACTGTGCGCTACAATAACTAACTGTTGTACTGCGGTAATATGTTTTGCAAGCGCTACATACACAGGCTCAACGCGTGCTAAGTTTTCAGCCCAATCGGTGTTTTTATGCGGCCAAGTTAGCATAACAGCGTCTTGCTCGGCCCATTCTGGTAAAAGTCTAAAATTCATGAGTAATTGATACAAATTAAGGTAGCGCTAGTTTAGCAGTTTGAGTGTACATGTCAGCTATTTATCATCTGCTTGCATGTTTTGTGATTGCTCTAATTGCTGGCGTTTTTTTAGTTGTCGGGTTTGCGCATGCAAACTGGCTCTAACGACTAGTTCTTGGTCGCTGTCTCTTATGGCTATAAAGAGTAAAGTGTATTGGTAATGCTCGGTATCGATTTTTTTAATTGCAACGACTTCGGTATAGCAATAAACAGCAGACGCTTCATGGTGTAAAAAAAGTTTAGTCCGAAACTTTTGCCCTAAAGAATAAACATCCTCTGTTGTAAATTTTACGCCACCGCCGCCATAACTATCGCAATAAATAGCGTTATCTTCGCTTTGCTCTGAGGCGAGAACATGGCTCATTATTAAGTCTATTTTACGTGATTGCGCTTGTAAAAAAACTGCTAGCTCTTGGGCAACATCACCTAAATTACGCAGTGGTCCAAGCGCGCTTTGCTCTAAGCTACTTACTTCATTAGCGAGTTTAAATAAAGGGGGAATGTCTGCGTCTAACTGGGTAAGGTTTTTTGGAACGGCGTTATCATCAACTATGTATAGGTTTACACGGTTACTTTCATCAATTTGAAAATATTGTTCAAACTCACTTAATCTTTGACTGTTCATAGCACTCTCCGCAACACATTTAAGTAATAATAGCGTCCTTAGTGCTAAATTACTAGAATATATGTTTTTTGAATAACTGCTTGAATACTTTATTTATATTCATTTTATAAATATAAAAAAACGGCCAACGTTATCCTAACATTGGCCGCTGGGGTATTGATTAATTTTTACCACTTTAATCATGGCACATAGATGCCGTATGGGGAGGAGACCATTACATCAGGTTATTTAAGCAGCTCGGTTAACTCATGTAAGTTTTTTACAACATGATCTGGTTTTTTAGCCAGTGGGTAAAGTGCTTTACCTGGGCGTGCAATAAAAGTGGTTTGTAAACCGGCTGCTTTTGCGCCGGCTACGTCCCAACCATGTGCTGCAACCATCATGGCTTCATTTGGTTTTACATTAAGTTTTTTAAGTACCCATTGGTACGCACGTAAGTCAGGCTTGTACACTTTAATATCTTCAATGCTGTAGCGCTCGTCAAAATAATGGGTTAAACCAGCGCTTTCAAATTGTGCTTGTACGCCTTTATTTGAAGAGTTTGTTAGGCTAACCAGCTTATAACCTTGTGCTCTTAATGCAGCTAAACCTGCTTTTACGTCTGCGTGTGGAGGCAGTGTTAATAATGGTGTAACAATCGCGGTTTTTGCTTGCTCGCTGGTAATATTAATATTGTTGTTTTGTGCCACCATTAATAATGACGCCACGCCAATTTGGCCAAAGTCTTGATAATCGCCAATTACAGTTGATACCAACGAGTGGTGTAGCATAGTAGAAAACCACAATGGTAATAAATCCTCTCGCCCACCAAGTGCTTCGCCTATAGAAGCGCGCATTGAATCTAGATCAAGGAGTGTTTCGTTAACGTCAAAAATTAACACTTTAGGTTTATTTGAGGTTTGTTCGGCCATAGTATCTCCAGATAATAGGCTTGCGCCTAAAATTAATGAAAGGGTTAGGGTTTTTAGGGATGTTAATACAGACATTATTTACTCTCAGATTTTAAAGCGTTTAATACATCAAAAGGTTCAGCGCGTAGGGTGTAGTCTTCAGTTACAAATGCGTAAGTGATCACACCTTGTTGATTAATAACATAAGTGGCCGGTAGTGGTAGTTGAAAGCTTTTATCGCCGTAGTAGTGCTCAAAATCAATACCAAATTCGGTATATAACGCTTGAATACGCTCATCGAGTGTAAACAATAAACCGAACTGCTTGGCTATTTTATTACTTACATCTGAAAGTACATCAAATTCAAGGTCGTTTTTTTGCGCCGTTGACAGTGTTTCATCAGGAAGTTGTGGTGAAATGGCAATTAACTGTGCATTTTGCGCTTTAAATTGTGGTAAGTAATCATTTAGGGCTTTTAACTCTAAATTGCAATAAGGGCACCAGCCACCACGGTAAAAGCTAATAATTACTGGGCCTTGTTTTAATAATGTCGCAAGTTCAACCGTGTTCTCTTGATGATTAGCCAAGCTAAAATTGGTAACTTTTTGCCCTACCTGTAATGCATTATCTTTAATGTGCTGGGCAATAAGCTCTGCGTTTGTCGTATTCATTAGTGCTATAACATCTGCAGGGAGCTTTGCTTCTTTTTGCACGTTATAGGCGTCAATTTGCGCTTTTAAACTCATATATAACCTCAATAATTAAGTTACGTTAGATTATATAGTTTTAGTTATTTAAATATAGATTGCAAAAGTGAAGCTTCATTCGAAAATATTAAACATTGAAAACCCAAAGTAGCTTTTTATGTATAACATAAGTGATTTAGAAACTTTTATAGCCGTAGTAGAGAATAAAGGTGTACTTGCCGCTGCGCGCGAGCAAGGTTTATCGCCAGCAACAGTGAGCCATCGCCTTAGTAAATTAGAGCGAGAGTTGTCTACTGTTTTAGTCTTTAGGGATAGTCGACGAGTACGTTTATCGCCTGCAGGAGAGGTGTTTTACACGCGTGTGGGCGCTATTATTGAGGCACTGCACGATGCAGAGCATAGTATAGGTGCTCGCAGCTCAACTGTGAGTGGGTTGCTAAGGGTAACTATGCTACCGTGGATTTTTTCTAAGTATGTTATGCCTAAGCTCAGCGAGTTTGAAAGTGAATATCCTCAATTAAAACTCGACTTTTTAATTACGGACCACTTTATTAATGTGGTTGATGATGCTCAAGATGTGGCTATAAGAGTAGGGCAGTTAAACGACTCTGGCATGTTGTCGCGTAAAATAGTCAATAATAGCCGTGTGTTATGTGCAGCGCCTAGCTATATAAATAAACAGGGTATGCCAAGTAATTTAACCGAGCTTGCGGCGCATTATTGGGTATTTTGTTAACTTGGTTCCAGTTGTTGTTATATACATATTCAACGCCAAAACGTACCCCTTGATGCAGGTAACTTAGCGCTGCATTGAAACGCTCTGCAGTATGATTTTTCTCGGCCTCGTCTTTATCAAGTGCGCGTGTACCTTGATAAGCACCTAAAGCAAAATCAAATTGTTTATTTATATGCCACACAGCCGATGCTTCTAAATCAATTCGATCGCCCACAGTTGGCTTTTGAAAACCACCCCCAGTAATAGCCGATACAGCATACGAAAAGTGCGCCGATTTATGGCCATAATGAATACCTAAATCGGTTGGACCGGCTAATTTGTTTTTTGGCGTTAAGCTCGGATCAACATAACGATACCCTACACGGCGTGCGATGTAATCAATCCATGGCAGTTCAGCAACACCAATTTTAAGCGTACTTCCTTGATTAAAATTGCGTTTTATATAAGCATGACGAAACCAAATGTCGGTAGGGTCTTGCTGGCGTTGCCACTGCACATCTGTGGTCACTGTTAATGACCAGTCATCATTAAATTGATGGTCTAAATTAAGATAAAAGCGCTTTACATCAAGTTGCCAATCTTCAATATCCTGGTGCTGATCGTCAATTTGAATATTACTAAAATTCGCAAATACTTGGCTCGATAACGTGGTTTGCGATGCGCTCACCGGTGCACTAATAACAAGCAATCCACTTGCTGCTAATAATACAGAAACACTTAAACTTGTTTTATTAAACACCACAAAACTTCCTTAGGTTGCTTACATTCAAGCGAGATAAATTTTGCATATTATAGCTTTTTAGTTGTTGCACCACGAACTTGCTAATACGTTATTTAGCTAAAGCATGACTTAGGTCAAAATGCAGGTTTATTAATGTTTTAATAACATATAAAGAGACTTTTAACGCAACGAAAAAATAACCGCGGATTAACAATTTACCTTGTAATTAACGTTAAAATTAGTCATCTTAACAAACTTAGGTTTATACAATAATAAGGGATGAAATTAAGGATGGCGCGAGGACTCAAATTAGCCACTACATTTACAGAGTTATCGACTCATTTACGCCGCTTTGTTTCACGAATAGTGTTACCTGACGACGTAGAAGATATAGTGCAAGAAACCTTTATTAAAAGCTACGAAGCTGATTTAAAACAAGATATTCAATTTACGCGTAGTTACATGCTCAAAACTGCTAAACACCTTGCCCTTAATCATATTGCTAAATGGGATAATAAATTTAGCGACTCCCTTTGTGATGATCATGAATTACCAAAGTTACTTAAATCAATACAACTAGAGGACGAGTACACCTCGAAAGAGCGTTTTTTATTGTTTTGTCGGGCAACAGAGCAACTAAGCTTGACGGTTCGTAAGTGTTTTATATTAAAAAAAGTGTACGGTATGAGCCAAAAAGAAATTGCCCAGCAACTACAGTTAAGTCAAAGCACAGTAGAAAAACATATTGCAAAAGGGTTACTACAAACCATGCTATACATGCGAGAGCATTCTCAGGATGAAAATGAGCAGTATAAAAAGCACGACACCGCTGCTCAAAAGCCAACTATAGTGAGTGTGGCAAAATGAGTAATATTCATCAATTTACACCAAAAGATTTAATTTTAGAAACAGCAGCTAATTGGATAAGCGCGATAGATCGCGGTTTAAACAAGGTTGAAAAAGAGCAATTTAAATTATGGATGCTGCAAAGTAATGCACACCAAGACGCCGTTTACGAACTCGCTAAGTTGTGGGACGAACTGAGCGTATTAAACGAGTTAAGCACTTTATTTCCGCATAAAAACAATACCGAGGAAAAAAGTAAATGGGTGTTTTCGTATGGTATCGCGGCCAGCTTATTTGCTGCGTTAATGATTTGCAGTTACTTATTGGTTAATTTAGAGACTGGTTATAACCAAGCCCTAGCGAAAGTTAATTATACTAAAATTTATAAAACCAAGGTGGGAGAGCAAGCCACTTACGTACTGCCCGATGGCACCATAGTGCAACTTAATACCAACAGCCTATTAGAGGTTGCCTATAGTAAAGGGCGCAGACAGTTATTACTGAGTAGAGGGGAAGGGCGTTTTAATGTTGCTAAAGATGCTACGCGGCCATTTAGTGTGATGGCAGGTGATAAAAGCTTTACAGCATTAGGCACTGTATTTAATGTGCAGCGCAATACCTCATCTCATTTAGAATTAGTGGTAACTGAAGGAAAAGTGATGATCACTGATCCGAGTGTAGCTGTTGATGCTAACGATTTTAAAGCCTATCAACTAGCCGATAACAGCACCCAAAAAATTAGAAAAATAAACGCAAATATTGTGCTCTCAGGCGAAAAAGCAATTATAGAAAAAAGTGTTACAGCGCCTATTAAACGCCTCTCTGCTGACGATGTGCAACGAGATTTAGCGTGGCAAAATGGCATGCTAATTTTTAACGGAGAACAATTAAGCGATGCCTTAAATGAAGTTAGCCGTTATACCGCTACTCGGTTTGAGCTTTCATCGGCAGAGCTTGCAAATATTAAAGTTGCAGGGGTATTTAAGGCGGGTGATGTTGCTGGGCTACTTGAAAGTTTAAAAACAAATTTTTCGATTGATCACGAACGCTTAGGTGAGCACGTAGTTAGCCTTAAACGTCAAACTAAGTCATAAATAGCAGCGCCTAAAATCATGCTAATGTTGGATTAAGTTGCAATTATGAACATGCAAAGTAAAAAATATATTAATAAAAAGAATAAAACCTATAGAGGATTTTTGTTTGCCAACTGTTTATATAAGTTGCGCAGTAACCAAACGCATTTATTGTGTAGTTTGAGTGTGCTTGCATCGGCTTTTTTTAGCTTGAATGTTTTAGCCACAGTAACTACCGGGCAAATGGTGCAATTTGATATAAAAGCGCAGCGAGCAGACAAAGCTTTAATAGAATTTGCTAAGCAAACTGAGCAAACCGTGGTGTTTTCTTATGAGTTAGCTAAACAATATAATGCAAATTCGCTTTATGGTTTTTACACCCAATTAGATGCACTGGAGGCACTGTTAGGTGACACTAAGCTCGATGCGGTTGTTGATCAAAATGGTTTACTGAGTATAAAACTCAAACAAATCAATAGGAAAAATAACAACATGATGAAGCTTTCAGGCGTTAGTGCAGCAATATTGCCTGCATTACTTGCTGCAAACACTCAGGGCGTTAATGCTGCTGAAGATGTTGCCCAAGAAAAAATAGAAAAAATTGCCATTGTCGGGAGTCGTGTAGCAGGTCGTTCAGTTGAAGATTTACCTGTTCCGGTTGATATTTTAAGTGCAGAAGCGCTAGAGAATACAGGGCAAACAGAAGTGGGCAGAATGCTGCAGTCAATCGCGCCTTCGTTTAACTTTTCAAGCTCGTCAATTAGTGATGGCACCGATGCCCTTCGCCCAGCAACACTGCGTGGTTTAGGCCCAGATCAAACATTAGTACTTATTAACGGTAAGCGCCGCCACCAAGCCAGTATTATTCATATTAATACTTCGGTAGGTCGTGGTACAGCGGGTACCGATATGAATGCTATTCCGGCGTCGGCAATTAAGCGCATTGAAGTACTGCGTGACGGTGCTGCAGCGCAATATGGCTCAGATGCCATAGCGGGTGTTATTAATATAGTACTCAAAGATGGTAGCGAAGGTGGTAAAGCCGCAATTAACTATGGCCAATATTCAGAAGGCGATGGTGAAACGATAAACCTTGATTTTAATAAGGGTTTTGCTTTAGGTGATAAAGGTTACGTAAATACTACACTTAACTACCGTGATCGTGCGCCAACTAACCGTGCCGGTTTACATGGCTCTTGCCAATTTAATGGTTGTACAACACTTGATGACGGCACTTTAGTAGCGGGCGATCCGCGAGAGCTAACAGCCGACAGAGATACCTTTAGAATAGGCGATGCCGACTCACAACAATTTGGCTTAATTGTAAGCACAGGTTATGAGTTAGGTGATGGCGAACTATACGGTTTTATTACTTATTCAACGCGCGATAACGAGTCGGCAGCGTTTTTCAGGCACAATGCCAACGGTGGCGGTAATACGGTTTTACAAGATAACGATGCGACAATTCAGGCTGGCTTTTTGCCAAAAATTAACACCACTATCGACGATATTTCGTATAACTTTGGTTACAAAACGCAATTTGATAACGATGCTAGCTTAGACTTATCGTACACCTATGGTGAAAACAGTATTGATTACACTACCAGTGACACAATTAACGCCTCGTACGCTAACTTTTTACGCTACGACCAAGGCTTAAGCGCTGCTGATATTCGCGCCACTATTCCGCGTGAAGCCTATGCTTACGGTATGGAATTATCGCTACAAACGCTTAATTTAGATTTTACTCAAAATTTTGATGATTACTCACTCGCTATGGGCGCAGAAATTCGCACCGATGAGTATCGCATTTTAGAAGGCAGCGAATACGCATACCGAGATTACGACACTAATAACGGCGTAAGTATATACGACGGTTTAAGCGGTGGCGTTGGTAGCGAAGATGCTTCGGGCGGCACGCAAGGTTTTGGTGGTTCATCGCCAATGTCATCGGTTGATGAGTCGCGTGATGTGATTTATCAATTAGAACCATTACAAACATACTAAATACTATAAGAGCTAAGCTTTTAAAGCTTCAAAAACTAGTATGCGTACTATTTTTCATACTATTCAAAACTATAACTTTTCAAACTAGCCGAGATTAAATAGTAAAAAATTGAGCGTAATTTTTTCTTCTTAAGACGCACAGCTAGCATCACTTAAATTGCATTAGGGTAGAAACCTCCACTGTTATTTTTAGTTACTTATATATGATTGTTACTCGTGTAAAAATCCTGTTGATAACTCTCAGGATATAGAATGCGCGGCATGTAATTGGATTGTCTGTAGTTATTGTGGGGCGTGTGGGTGTGGGTATACTGGTTATAAGCACGCCTAGCAGTAAGAAGAGCAAAAGTAATTTTTGCTCTTCTTACCTTTTTTTAAATTAATAATTATATCAGCCTCTTAAGAGTATAGTCGCTCACTTACCCCTCAGAGGCATCAAGTAAGCTTTTTCAATTGCTTACTGATAGCTATAGATAATTTAACTACCTTGCATACAAATACTTCTGAAAACCTATAAATGTGTCGCGTATCGCGGCTGGTGAGCCAAATTCAATGGCGGCGTCGTTAATGGTGTTGTATTTAAGCTCTACTAAGCTGCGCATTTTTTTTGGTGCCAGTTCTTGAACGCCGTCTTCAATGTATTTACTTAATATAAAGTTGATAAACTCTTGTTGTTTATAATCGCTAAACGCTGAGTTTATTTTAGGTTTAGCTTGTTGAGCTCGCTCGGTGCGTGTTTGCGCTTCTGCGGCATAGGCTACGTACGATAAAACATCGTATACATCGCTGTCTTGAGCATCAATTACTGCCTTCATGCTATCGAGTTTTTCGCTATCGTAACCCGCTTCGGTTAAATCTTCTAATAGCTTTTCGCGAGTGGTTGGGTCGCTCCAGATTTCTCGTAGTTGGTCTTCGTTTTCAAAAAAGCGCGGTAGGTCATCGAACATACGTTCAACAAACTCTTTAGCTGTAATGGGCTTGCCTTCAGCACTCCAGTACATTGCTGAGGATATATGCTTTATTTGTCGTGTACGGCCGTCTGAGAGCTTTATTTCGAGCTTTTCGCATACACATGGTCTTTCGCCACATTTTTCACAGCCTTCAGGCTCTGGCTTTTCACAAACACATGGTTTTTGTTCACACACTTTACACGGTTTCTTTTCACCGGCACCATCGCCGCCAGTGTCTTCACATTGGCACGGGGTTGTGCCGCACTCTGGGCATACTTCGCTGGGTATTGGTTCACCATCCCAAGCAGGATCAGCAAAGTTATGGTGCGCTTTTACAAAGTCGTAAATGGTAAAATAGTCTTTGCCATCGTAAGTGCGGGTGCCTCGGCCTATGATCTGCTTAAACTCAATCATATTATTACAAGGACGCATGAGCACAATGTTACGGACGTTACGCGCATCTACGCCTGTAGAAAGCTTGCGTGATGTGGTTAAAATTGTTGGAATGGTTTTTTCGTTATCACAAAAGGTTTTTAAATCGTTTTCACCCGCTACACCATCGTTAGCGGTAACACGAACACAATAGTTAGTGTTGGTGGTCCAGCCTTTTTTTACTGCGTACTGATTAATAAAATCGCGCACCATACCGGCATGAACTTGTGTTGCACAAAACACGATGGTTTTTTCATTGGGTTTAAAGCGATCCATCCAGTAATGAACGCGGCGTTCTTCACGTTGTGGAATGGTGATAATACGGTTGAAATCGCCTTCTTTATAAAGCTTGCCGGGTTCTGGGTCGCCTTTTACAACAACGCCATCACCTTCTGTATAAATATACTCATCCATCGTGCCAACAATCGGTAACACTTTAAATGGCGTTAAAAAGCCATCGTTAATGCCTTCTTTTAGAGTATAGCTGTAAACAGGCTCGCCAAAGTAACCATAGGTGTCGGCATTATCGGTGCGTTTGGGTGTTGCGGTTAAACCCAGTTGTACAGCAGGGGCAAAGTAATTAAGAATATCACGCCAAGCACTTTCATCATTTGCGCCACCACGGTGACACTCATCAATAATAATTAAATCAAAAAAATCAGTCGGATATTGCTCGTAATACGGGTTTTCTGCCTTTTTAATTGGCGCATTTTCATCATCTTCTGTTGTGGCTTCTTTTAATTCGGTTTTAGGACCACACATAAGCGTATGAAAAATAGTAAAAAATACGCTAGCATTTTTAGGAACGCCACCTCGTTTACGAATATCGTCAGGGGTGATACGTACAATGGCGTCTTCACCAAATGAGCCAAAATCGTTAAACGCTTGGTTGGCTAAAATATTACGATCGGCCAAAAACAAAATACGTGGGCGCTTTTTAGCAAGGTTTATATCTTTCTGCGCGGTTAAACTCCAACGGGTTTGAAACAACTTCCATGCGGTTTGAAAGCCAATACACGTTTTACCTGTACCGGTAGCCAATGTAAGCAGTATGCGATTTTTACCTTGGGCAATGGCTTCAAGCGCATTGTGAATGGCGTTTTCTTGATAATAACGGGGTGCCCAATCGCCTTTGGCTTCAAAGGGAATGCTGGAAAACGCATCACGCCAAGCGGTAGTGAAAGCGGCTTCAGGGGTATCACCTTTTTGCTCAAAAGTTAAATCCCAAAGCGCTTGCGGTGATAAGTATTCATCTACCAGCGTCTCAACACCGGTGAGCATATCAATTTGGTAAATATCATGGCCGTTGGTGGCATACGCAATCCGGCATTGCAGGCGTTGTGCGTAGTCTTTGGCTTGGCGCACACCTTCGCTATAAGTCAGGCTTTCTTTTTTGGCTTCTGCAGCGGCAAGCTTGCGGCCTTTGTATACCAGCACATAATCGCAAGGCACTTTATTAGCGCGTTTACCGCCGGCCATAATTTGGCCAGGGCAAATAAGCTCCCGGCGAATAAAGCTGTTATCAACTTCACCCCAACCCGCAGCAACTAACTTAGGATCAATTAAATCCGCTCTGGTGTCGGCTTCGTTACGCGTCCTTGCTTGTGACATTAGGCCACCGCTCCTTCTTTTTCTTTGGTCAACTCGCCGGAAAAGGCTTTTTGTAAGATGGATTTTTTGAGTTCGTCTATCGAGTTCAATTTATTATGATATACATGTTCCAAGCTTATTACGTGATTAAATAACTCATCAAAATTGCGCACAAACTTCTCGGTTAATTCAACCGGTGGAATCGGCAAGGCTAATTGCTTTAGAGACTTCCCTGTAAAATGTTGGATACCAGCCCCAGTAAAACTGTTTTTTAGAGTGCCATTACAATCGCTCAGATATAAATAGTATAAAACCCAGCGATTATAGAGTGGATTATGACAACGTATTCTATGCAAGGCTTTTTGGAAAAAGATATCTTCATCTTGCTCCCAAATAGCTCCACGCCCTGGATAACCACCCTCACAAATTACCAAGTCTCCTTTTTTAATAGCATATCTTTCATACTCACTATCCTCAAAACGCATTTCAAGAAGATCATCTGTATTTATATTAAACCACTGAACATTTTGATTTCTTAAATATGGCTTTGGATTGCCTTTATTTTTCTTTTTATCAAGCATTTTTCCCAAACATGTTTCAGCGATTTCAGCAATCTTCTTAACTCCCCAATCATCACCATGCTGGCTAAATACTTGCTGCAAGTAGCTTTCAAACAGCTCGCGAGCGTTTTTGAGGTTTTGCTCGGTCTTGGCGCGGGCTTGCTCTATATCGGCGAAGGCTTGGTCGAGAATGGCGACGATGCGTTTTTGTTCGGGGATAGGTGGAACGCTAACTTCAAAGGGCGATATATCCGCTTTACTAAATCCAGCTTGAGCGGATCGTTCTGCAACCGACATTAGTCGTTTTTGAAAACTTTCTGAGTGAAGATATAAATATAAAAAGTCTTTATCGATTATATCTGTATTTGGAATTGTTTTAATCAGAGCCACATTATATGCGCCTGATTTACCTCGATGAACTTGACCAACAGATGCACCATATCGCGCTAGCATTACATCATCATTTTTACATATACGGTTTTTCTTAGCCTCTGGTATATAAATAGCCTTATCATCGCTTTTAAAATCTCGTATTTGGAGAAGCCTAATATATCCATCTTTTTCTTCTTGAATAAATACAGACTTTGGAGGCTGCGAACCTCCTTGAAAATCACAAATATCGCCTAGTTTATAAGTTAGCCACCCCATCACAACAACTCCTGAATCTTACCCAGAATCGCTTCACTCTCTTTATCCAGCGCGATGATTTCTTCGATAATGGCTTGAGGTTCACGCAGTGGGGCTTCTTCCGCTTGATTCGGGTTTTTAACCGATAAGTCCCATGTTGCATCATCTAGTTCAGTCGTCGCCAATGACCAAGACTTAGCACTGTCCTCAAAGCCCTTTTGTAGTTCAATAAACTCTTTTAAGTCGTTATCGTTGAGAGGGTTGGTTTTACCCAAGCTGCGGCCAGGATCAAGCTGATAGAACCATGTTTTCTGTGTCGGTTCGCCTTTGGTGAAAAACAACACCACGGTTTTTACCCCAGCGCCTAAGAAGGTTTTTGCTGGGCAATCTAGCACGGTGTGTAAGTTGCAGTTTTCTAATAGCTCTTTGCGCAAGGCAATGGCGGCGTTATCGGTATTGGATAAGAAGGTGTTTTTAATCACAATAGCAGCACGGCCACCAGGCTTGAGCATTTTGATAAAGTGCTGCAAAAACAAGAAGGCCGTTTCACCGGTTTTAATCGGGAAGTTTTGCTGAACTTCTTTACGCTCTTTGCCGCCAAACGGCGGGTTAGCTAATACAATATCGTGCTGGTTGCTTGGGGTAATGTCTTGTAGGTTTTCGCCTAATGTATTGGTGTGGATCACGTTAGGGGCTTCGATGCCATGCAAGATCATGTTCATAATGGCGATAACGTAGGCTAAAGACTTTTTCTCTTTGGCGTAGAAGGTGTTTTCTTGCAGGATTTTTAAGTCGCTGGTTGATAGCTGCTTACGGCTTGCTCCCCCTTGGCGTAAATAATCATAAGCTTCACATAAGAAACCTGCCGACCCTGCGGCACCGTCGTATATGGTTTCGCCTATTTGTGGCTGTAATACGTCGATCATCGCGCGAATTAATGGGCGAGGGGTGTAGTATTCGCCCCCGTTACGGCCAGCGTTGCCCATGTTTTTAATTTTTACTTCGTACAGGTGTGAAAGCTCGTGCTTTTCTTCTTGTGAGCGAAAACGCAGCTCATCCACTTTCTCTAGGGCGTCACGCAGTGAATAACCACTTTGAATTTTGTTTTTGATCTCGCTAAAGATCTCACCGATTTTATATTCAATGGTATCTGGTCGCTCGGCGCGTTGCTTAAAGCCTTTAAGGTAGGGAAATAACTCACCGTCAACAAAGTCCATTAAATCATCGCCCGTTAAGGCGTTATCGTGATCAAACTCACCAGCAGCCGTTTTAGGCGCAGCCCAAGAACTCCAGCGGTATTTCTCATCGATAATGTATTGGTAGTCTTCTGCCATCAATTCGGCTTCTTGAGACTTGGTGAATTCTAGGTCATCAAGGTATTTAAGGAACAGCATCCACGATGATTGCTCGGTGTAATCTAGCTCACTAGAGCAACCGGCATCTTTGTGAAAAATGTCGTCAATGTTTTTAAAAGTTTGTTCGAACATGTAAATTAAGTCCTTGTTAGCCAGTGAGCTTGAGGTGATTTTTACTAAAAGCAACTCACTCGCTTATTTATATTCCTGAGGTAATAGTGATTAATATACCCTAATTAATTAAAAACTTAATAATATATTAGTACCAAGTAGTTTTGGTTAGTCTAGGTCAATTTTATACTTTTGCCTTGCCGGTAGTATCTCTTCAAACTCGCAATTTAATGCGTTTACTAATTTATATAAGGTTTCGAGCTTAATATTAACATTACCTCTTTCCATTTTTCCGTAATTACCGCGCTCTATACCGACATAGGCGGCAAACCCTTCTTGCGAATAGCCTGCTTCTTTGCGTTTTTCTCGTAGCTTTTCACCAAAATGTTTAACTAAATCACTCACCTGATTTTCCTCAAGGCAAAATGATTAGATTTTCATGTTGAGGGCTTAACTACCACGCCCTATAATACCCATTATTATAAGAAGTTTATTAGGATTTACTTTGAAATTTGACCCTCTCGTAGCTCAAATTATTGTTGCACCAAATTTTGATAACTTTACAACAAGCGATGTACGCTCGGCGTACTTAGCATTAAAAAGTGATTCTTCTTTAGTACCTACAGCAGTTAGGCGAAGTATATATGCCGAATTGGTCAAGCTTGTTAAAAAAGGCTGGCTGAAAAAGGTGGTATCAAATAAAAAAGGATTTACGCGATTCAATAAAACTGAGAGCTTTAACGTTGAGACAATTACTCACTTAGCTAGTGCCATACCTATTGCAACTACAGAGAAGGCGGATGATAAATACGCGCTGTTACTTAGTAAGTTAAATCATTACAAAGCCGAGCTATTATTGAATATGGGTGAATCTGAGGCATATAAAGAGCTTTATTTGGAGTCACCCGAATTAGTAGATGAACTTCAGCCACAATATAACAAAGCCAGAGACAACAACACCAGAATACTTGGCAAAATTAGAGCAATTGAAGGCTTACTGAAGCAAAACGAAGCATTAGAGAAAATATGAAACTAAGACTATGGCAAGACGAGTGTATTAATTTAGCGTTTAAACAATACCAGACCGGCAATAGCCACTTTTTAGCCTTGGCAACTCCTGGGGCGGGTAAAACCTTGATGGCCTCAGAATTAGCCGATCAATTATTAAAAAATAATATGGTCGATGTGATTATTTGTTTTTCACCGTCGTCTATTGTTTCTCAAGACTTTAAGGAAAGCTTACAGCTAAAAACGAATGAACGATTTGATGGGCTTATTGGCGCTAAAGGTAGAGCTTTAACCTATCAAAGCTTGCAGTATTTAGATGTGAACTTTTGGCGGCTATTTGAACGATATCGTGTTTTTGTAATATTTGACGAAATTCATCATTGTGCTGGCTCTAATATTGCCAATGCAAATGCATGGGGTGAGCAGATAATACTTAACATTCAAAATAAAGCACAGTATACATTAGCCTTAACAGGCACCCCTTGGCGTTCTGACGCTGCTCCTATTGTTCTTTCATCGTATCAGCAACCTAACAATAAAATAGCGTGTGACTACGTTTACGGGCTTTCTGAGGCTATTGGAGATAATGTTTGTCGGGTTCCACAAATAGTAGCTGTTGATAATAGCCGCATTACAGTTGTAGATGACGCTGAAACCAAAACATTTAACTGCTTTAAAGCGTTATTAAACGACTCTGGCGTTTCTTATCAAGAAGTTATTGAAAATGAAGCCGTAATAAAATACATGATTTCTTCAGCTCAAAAAAAGCTGACTTCTATAAGATTGAAAAACCTCGATGCAGCGGGGTTGATTGTTGCATCTTCTGTTGAGCATGCCCATCAAATCTCTATGTTAATGCGAACTCACTTTGACGAGGATAGCACTGTTGTAACCTACCGAGAAAATGAACCTACAAGTATTATTCAGCAGTTTAGGTATGCACAAACTAAGTGGATTATTTCTGTTGGTATGATTAGCGAAGGTACAAACATCCCTCGTTTGCAGGTTTGCTGCCACCTTACAAACATAAAAACAGAAATGCATTTTAGGCAAATATTGGGCCGTATTCTGAGGGTAACAAACTCTAAAAACCAAGAAGCTATTATGTACATGCCCGCCGAAACTAAGCTTTTAGAGTATGCGTATAGAGTTAAACAAGATGTTCCATTTGAAGCTGATGTAGTTAAATTTGAAAAGATTGAAACTCCTGCTGGAGAAAACACCGCAGATACAGACTCAAGCGATATTACTTTTAATAAACAAAGTAAAAAACCTTCCAAAGCTCAGTTTGATTTTGATAACTTTGCTGACTTTTTTGATCAGCCAGTTATGAGCAATAGGCCTGAAGCGACAGAGGAGCATTTTTTAACCGGTGCTTATGAACGAATAATTAATATATCAGGCCGCTTTCAGCAAGAGGCTATTGCTTTAGGGTTAAGTGAATTGCGGTAAATACGCTAGAATTTACCTCAAGTAGATCTCTACAGACAACATCGATTTCAGTTACACGAGGAAATATAACTAAATTTAAGGTGTTGCTATGTATAGCTTCTCTGAAATTCATAAAAAAATAGACTTTATAGAGATTTTAACCAATAGAAAGATCAGTGAAAAATCAAGTTACCTAGAGCAAATTAACTTTATACATCAAAGTGTAAATATAAAAAATGCTGAGCGTTTAAGGATAGAGTTAGGTTGGGGTATACGAGCATTTTCTTCAGCTATTAGAACCAGCAATAGCTCATATGTACGCTATAAAAAAGAATTAAAGCCTTTAAATACCACTTTAAGTGAAAATGCATTTGAACTTGCAAAAGCCTGGAGCCTGTAACGGATTCTGTGTAACTGCCCGTTTTTACATTTTAAATATGCTTGCTGAGTCGTTCCTCAAATTCGACTCTAAAAAACCTTTAACATTTATAGGCATTATAGCTGGCCGTGAATTAATTAAAAATACTGTAAACAGACTCAAGTATGGCTATAACGCCTAAAAATAAAGTGCCTTAGGGCGTAAGCTGGTTGCAATATCTGAAGCCAAGATCTGTACCTTTGGTTAATTTACCAAGAGATTATCACTTTAGAGATTAATAAGTTGATTTGAGGTTATTAATGGCTCAATTTTCTCTGATAGTCGCATTTGTGCCATGAGCGGTCATTCAAAAAATAAATGGCAAAAGGCAAGACGCGACCCCATGTTCCGTTTTTCTTGTCCTCTTGCGAAACATTATAGAAAAAGAGCTTCAAGTGAATTATTCACAAAGAGGTTTAGAGGCGCTGCGCTTTAGAGTTATCAACGTAGGTTGGTTTGAGCGCAGCGAAACCCAACGAAAAAGCCCCAACCAATTAGCGTCAATATTTTGCATGAACGGCTGTCTTGCATCGAGTGGTTGAACTCACAGCCAATAGCGGACATTAAAGCGTAACTCGTTTCTGCCCCAAAACGTGTTAACGTAATTACTCTATAGGTCGGCTTTGAGCGATAAGCGGTCGGTCGGGTAAACTCGTTTTTGGACAAAAACGAGTTAGAGCCGGAGGGCGGATCTGTAAAATGTATAGTGATAACAACATCCTGCTAAGCCGCAGAAACGGAGTTGATTGTTTGATAGCTACGAGCCTGTAACGGATTCTGTGTAACTGCCCGTTTTTAGATTTTAAATATGCTTGCTGAGTCGTTCCTCAAATTCA